>NZ_CP031423.1:3000000-3300000 GCF_003991875.1 Microbacterium lemovicicum | reverse complement strand
GCCTCTACCGCTACGAGCTGCAGGGACCGCGCGCGCTCGAGCTGATGGAGCGGCTCATCGGCGGACCTGTGCCGCAGACGAGGTTCTTCCACATGGCGACCTTCACGATCGACGGGCTCACCGTGCGGTCGCTGCGCCACGGCATGGCAGGGCAGCCCGGCTTCGAGCTGTTCGGGCCGTGGGCGGAGGGCGCGCGCGTGCGGGCGGCGATCGTGGCGGCCGGCGAGGAGTTCGGCCTGGTGCCGGTCGGGGCGAAGGCCTACTCGTCGGCGAACCTCGAGTCGGCCTGGGTGCCGTCGCCCCTGCCGGCCATCTTCACCGGCGAGGGCACGGAGGCGTACCGCGAGTGGCTGCCCGCCGCGCGCGCCGGATCGCTCGCGGGGTCGCTGGACTCCGACGACGTCGAGGACTACTACGTCACGCCCTACGACCTCGCGTACGGGCGCAGCGTCGCCTTCGACCACGACTTCATCGGACGCGCCGCCCTCGAGCGGCATGCCGCAGCGCAGCGCCGCACGAAGGTGACGCTCGTGTGGGACGAGGACGACGTGGCCGCGGCCGTGCGCACGCTCCTCGAGCCGGGCGTGCCGGCCAAGTACATCGACTTCCCGAAGGCGCGGTACGGGCTCTACCAGGTGGACCGCGTGCTGATCGACGGCGCCGACGTCGGCATCTCGCACGACGCCGGCTACATCACCAACGAGCACGCGTTCGTCTCGCTCGCCAGCATCGACGTCGCGTACGCCGCACCGGGCACGCCGGTCGAGGTCGTCTGGGGCGAGGACCCGAACTCGCAGAAGCCCGCCGTCGAGCCGCACCGGCAGGTGCGGATCCGCGCCACCGTGCAGCCGGCGCCGTACTCGGCCTTCGCCCGGGAGAACTACCGGAAGGCCTGAGTCGCGTCGGGACGGATGCCGCGGCTAGGGCAGTTCGCGGAGGGCCGCGACGACGCTCCGCAGGTGGGTGCGCACGGCCTGCTCCGCGGCATCCGGATCCTTCGCGACGATCGCGTCGATGATCGCCACGTGCTCCTGCACCGACACCTTCGCGCGGAGGGGACGCCCGGAGAGCTTGAACTGGTGACGCACGCTCTGCGCGTGCAGGCGCGCCAGCACCTCCGCGGCGGTGGCGTGCCGGGCGAACTCGCGCGTGCGCTGGTCGAGCAGCTGGTTCAGCCGGGAGTACTCGGGGAGGTCGCCCTCGGCGACGGCGCCGAGCATGTCGGCGCGCAGGTCGAGGAGTTCGGCGATCTCGCTCTCGCCGACCTGTTCGGCGGCCTTCGCGGCGCACAGTCCCTCGACGCCCATACGGACCTCGAGGATCTCGATGGCCTCTTCCAGCGAGATGGCGCGCACGCGTGAGCCCTTGTTCGGCATCCGCTCGACGAGACCCTCGCCGGTGAGAGCGAGCAGGGCCGTGCGCACGGTTGCGCGGCTCGCGTCGAAGGCGGCGCTGAGGTCGGCCTCGATGAGGCGCTGGTTGGGCGCGTAGTCGCCGCGGACGATGGCTGCGCGGATGCGGTCGGCGGCCGTCTCGCCGGTCGCGGTGTCGCCTGACGCGAGATCGGTCTCGCCGGACGCGGGCTCGGGGGCCGTCTTCAGGACGGCGTCTGCGATGGCGGCCACTGCGCTCCCTCCGGCCCGCGGGGCGGGCGTCCGCGGATCGAGACGCCCGGCGTCGCCGGGCATTCGAGCCACTATTGTCGACAATACTCGGACAGTCCAGCGACCGAAGGAGGTCGGATGCGCGTCGCAGTGCTCGGACTCGGCGAAGCGGGCAGCATCTACGCGGCCGACCTGGCCGCCCGCGGATCGACGGTGACGGGGGTCGATCCCCGCGTGCGGGCGGAGCTGCCGGGGGTGCGCCAGGTGCCGACGATCGCCGACGCGGTCGACGGCGCGGAAGTCGTGCTGAGCCTCGTCGGCGGTGAGGCGTCGACGGCGGCCATGGACGAGGCGCTGCCGGCGATGGCCGACGGCGCCCTCTTCGCCGACCTGAACACGAGCCACCCCGACACCAAGCGCGCTCTGGCGGCGCGGGCGGCCGGGCGCGGCATCCCGTTCTCCGACGTCGCCATCCTCGCGCCCGTCGGCCGCGCGCGGATCGACACCGACCTGCTCGTCAGCGGGGTCGCGACGCCGCACCTGCTCGGCGCGCTCCGCGGCGTGGGGATCCCGGCCGCCGATGCCGGCCCCGACGCCGGGGCTGCGGCCGAGCGGAAGCTGCTGCGCAGCGTCTTCATGAAGGGCGTGGCCGCGCTCGTGTTCGAGAGCGCCACCGCCGCCGAGAAGGTCGGCGCACGCGACTGGGTGATGGGGCAGATCGCCGCGGAGTTCGGCGACGGCGGCGAGGAGCTCGTCGAGCGGATGCTGGAGGGCACCCGTCGGCACGCCGTGCGCCGTGCGGCGGAGATGCGCGAGGTGCGGTCCTACCTCGGGTCGCTCGAGGCGGCGCATCCGATGACCGACGGCACGATCGCCTGGCTGGAGCGGATCGCCGCCGACCCCACCGGCCACTGACCGCCCCCGCGCTGCGCTCCCCGCTCACCGAGCGGGAAGGCCCTAGGCGTCGCCCCAGACCCGGCCGGCGATCGCGACGGCGGCGTCGATCTTCGCCCACTGCTGGTCGGCGGTCAGCTCGTTGCCCTCCTCGGTCGAGGCGAAGCCGCACTGCGGGCTCAGCGCGAGCTGGTCGAGGGGCGCCACCTCGGCGGCCTCCTCGATGCGGCGGACGATGTCGTCGGCCGACTCCAGGTCACCCGTCTTGGTCGTGATGAGCCCGAGCTCGACGACCTTGTCGCCCTTCGGCAGGAACCGCAGCGGCTCGAAGCCGCCGGAGCGCTCGTTGTCGTACTCGAGGAAGTAGCCGTCGAAGGCCGTCTCGCCCAGCAGCTGCTCGGCGACCGGCTCGTAGCCGCCCGACGAGATCCAGGTCGAGCGGAAGTTGCCGCGGCACACGTGCGTCGTGACGACGAGGTCGTCGGGCTTGTCTCGCAGCGACGCGTTGATGAGACGCGCGTAGCGCTCGGCGAGGTGATCGGTGCGGATGCCGCGCTCGGCCGCCTTCGCGAGCTCGACGTCGGAGCAGAGGTAGGCCCACGCGGTGTCGTCGAACTGCAGATAGCGGCAGCCGGCGTCGTAGAAGGCCTGGACGGCGGAGCGGTAGGTCGCGGCGAGATCCTCGACGATGTCGTCGCGGTGGTCGTAGGGCGAGCCCGCGAGCGCCTCGGCCTCCAGGCGGAAGTCGAGCACCGTCGGCGCGGGGATGCTGAACTTCGGCGTCACGCCCGCGGCCTCCGCGACCGGCTTGAGGAAGCGGAAGTGCTCGAGCATCGGGTGGTCGTCGGGGAAGCCGACGGGACCGTCGATCTTCAGGCCGCGCGGGCGCGTCTGCACCCCCTGGAACTGGATGCCGTGGTCGAGCTCGACGACCTCGACGCCGTCCAGCATCCCGAAGAAGTCGAAGTGCCACCACGACCGGCGGAACTCGCCGTCGGTCGCGACGCGGAGCCCGGTCTGCGCCTGGCGCGCGACCAGGGCCGTGATCGCCTCGTCCTCGACGGCGCGCAGCTCGGCGGCGTCGAGCTCTCCGGCGGCGAACCGGGCGCGGGCGGACGAGACGGCCTCGGGCCGCAGGAAGCTGCCGACGATGTCGGCGCGGAACGGGGGGTTCACAGACATGCCGCTCACGATAGTCGAGCGTCACGGACGCCCGGCCGGGGGAGTCCCCGCGTTACGGCGCCGCGGCGCCGGCGCGCGCCTCGAGGTATTCCATCGATCGCACCGACGACGTCACGAGCGGTCGGAAACGCCCGCCGGGGAGGGCTCCGGGATGGCTCGGGGGGAGGGACGCCGCGCGCATCGCCTCCGTGATCGCGTGCGAGGCGCGCGTCAGCAGCTCGATGTGGGCGAGCGGGTCGGCGCCGTCGTTGGGCACCACCACGCCCATGGCCGCGATCACGTCGTGGTGGGCACCGTAGACCGGCACGGCGATGCCGCGCGACTCCTCGTGGACGTGCCCGTCGCAGACGGCCCACCCGCGTGCCCGCACGTCGCGGAGGGCCGCGGTCAGTTCGGCCGGCGTGCACAGGGTCGCGGGCGTGTAGCGGATGCGCGGCGCGGCGAGCACCCGCTCGAGCACCTCCGGTCCGGCGTGGGCGAGCAGCACGAGGCCCGACGACGACACGTGCAGGGGGATGCGCCCGCCGATGAGGGTGGCGTTGACGACGGCGTCGCGCGCGGAGAGCCGGTCGAGGAACAGCACGTCCGTGCCGTTGAGGACGCCGAGCTGCGCGTGCTGACGCACGCGCGCGTGCAGCGACTGCAGGTGCGGGCGCGCGAGCTCCCGGAGCCCCAGGGCGCCGGGCGTGCGGCAGGCCATCTCCCAGAGCCGCACGCCGAGGCGGTAGGTGCGATCGGGGAGCCGCTCGACGAGCCCCTCGCGCTCGAGCTCCGCGACGAGCCGGTGCGCGGTGGAAGCCGCGAGCCCCGCGCGCGCCGCGATGTCGGAGAGCGTCAGGAACGGATCGGCGGCGTCGAAGGCCTCCATCACCCGCAGGTGCTTGCTGAGCACGGACTCGCCGCCGGATGCGCGCGCCATGGGTTCCTCCTCGGCCGGGGCATCGTCGCGCCGGCCTCAGGAAAGCGTAGCCACCGGTTCCGTTGAACGGAATCAGGCAGGAAAGCGGATGCTCCCGCCCCCTACGGTCGACGCACCGCTCCTGCTCATCGGATCACGAACCGGCAACCATTCCGGTTCTCAAGCCAAAATCGTTGACAATCTTGGCCCCGATCCATAGTTTCGACCAGAGCGGACGTTCGGTCCGACGACCCGCTGCAACGACGCCATACGGGAGAGGTGACGCATGGCCGCCCGGCTGAGCCTGAAAGACGTGAACCTCCGCTTCGGCGGCATCTCCGTCCTGCACGACGTGTCGTTCGACGTCGAGCCGGGAGCGATCTTCGGTCTGGTCGGTCCGAACGGCGCCGGCAAGACGTCGCTGTTCAACTGCATCAGCGGCCACTACCGGCCGAGCTCCGGATCCATCACCATCGACGGCGACGAGGTCATCGGCCTCGCCCCGTCGAAGCTCGCCCGTCGCGGCCTCGCCCGCACGTTCCAGCATCCGGCCCTCCAGCTCAAGGCGTCCGTCCTCGAGAACGTGCTCCTCGGCGGGCACACGCGCCTGCCGGGCGGCCCCCTGTCGTGGTCGGTGCGCCTCCCCGCCACGGGGAGGGCCGAGAAGTCGCTGCGCTCCGAGGCGCGGGGGCTGCTCGAGCGCGCCGGGCTCGACTGGGCGGCCGACGTGCCCGCCGACGAGCTGAGCCACGGCCTGCACAAGGGCATCGAGCTGTGCCGGGCGCTGCTGCTGAAGCCGGCGCTCCTGCTGCTGGACGAGCCGGCCGCCGGCCTCTCGCACGCCGAGGTCGAGCACTTCATCGAGACCGTGCGGCGCCTGCGCGCCGAGGACGACATGACGGTCGTCATCGTCGAGCACCACATGGGGCTGATCTCCGCCCTCACCGACCGGGTGGTCGTGCTCGACCACGGCCGCACGCTCCTCGAGGGCACGGCCGCGCAGGCACAGTCCGACCCGCGCGTGATCGAGGCCTACCTCGGCAAGGATGCGGCCGATGACGCTGCTTGAGCTCGAGGAGGTGACGGCCTCCTACGGACCCGTCCAGGTGCTCGAGGGCGTCTCCCTCAGCGTCCCCGAGGGCGGGGCGGTCGGCATCCTGGGCGCCAACGGCGCGGGCAAGACCACCACCCTCCGCGCCATCAGCGGCATGGTGCGCGCGGGCGGGCGCATCCGCTTCGACGGCCGCGACATCCGCGGGCTCGGCCCCGACCGCACCGCGGCGCTCGGCATCGCACACGTGCCCGAGGGACGCGGCACCCTCACGCAGCTGACCGTCCGCGAGAATCTCCGCGTCGGCGCGTACCTCCGCAAGGACCGCAAGGCGATCCCCGCCGACATCGACTACTGCCTCGACCTCTTCCCGCAGCTCAAGGAGCGCATCGGCTCGCAGGCCTCGGCCCTCTCCGGCGGGGAGCAGCAGATGCTCGCCGTCGGCCGGGCGTTCATGGCGCGCCCCCGCCTGCTGCTGCTCGACGAGGCGTCGCTCGGACTCGCCCCCTCGACGGCGAAGAACGTCTACGACGCGATCCGGCGCCTGCGGGTGGAGTCGGGCATCGCGATGCTCATCGTCGAGCAGAACGCCAACCTCGCCTTCACCCTCGTCGACACGGCCACCGTGCTGGAGACGGGCCGCAACGCCCTCACCGGCACCTCGGCCGAGCTCAAGGGCATGGACGAGATCCGACGCGCCTACCTGGGAGGCTGACATGGGCACCTTCGTGCAGCTGGTCATCGACGGCCTGTCCACCGGTTCGATCTACGGCGCGCTCGCCCTCGCGATCGTGCTGGTGCATCAGGCGACCGGCCTGATCAACTTCGCCCAGGGCGGCATGGCCGTGCTGTCGGCGTACATCGCCTACGTCTTCACGCAGCTGGGCCTTCCCCTGATCGTGGCGATCCTCATCGCCGTGGTGATCTCCTTCGCCCTCGGCGCGGCCGCCGAGCGCCTGCTCGTTCGCCGGTTCGAGCGCGGAGACCCCGACACCGCCGTCGTGGTGACGATCGGCATCCTGACACTCGCGACCGGCATCTGCGCGTGGATCTGGGGCTACGACAACCGTCAGTTCCCGTCGCTCTTCCCGCTCAGCACCGTCGAGGTGCTCGGCGCGGTGGTGAGCATCCGCTCGCTCGGCACGATCGGCGCGATCGTCGCCATCATGATCGTGCTGCAGGTGCTGTTCATGCGCACGAAGCTGGGTCTCGCCCTCCGCGCCGTCGCCATCAACCCCGAGTCGGCCGCCCTGTCGGGTCTGCCCGTGGGACGTCTGCTCATGATCGGCTGGGGTCTGGCCGCCGCGCTCGGCGCGATCGCCGGATCGCTCGTCGCCCCGCAGCTGACATTGACACCCGGGATGCTGGACGGCGCCCTCGTCTACGCGCTCGCCGCCGTGATCATCGGCGGCTTGAGCAGTCCCCTCGGCGCGGTCGTCGCCGCCTGGATGATCGGCGTGCTCGAGAACCTCGCCGCCGTCTACGTGCCCTTCATCGGCTACGACCTCAAGATCGCCGTGCCGTTCCTGCTCGTCTTCGTCGTGCTGATCCTCAGGCCGCAGGGCCTGTTCGGCCGTCGCATCGTGGTGCGCGTCTGATGGCCGCCGTGTCGACGATGTGGCGCACCCCGTGGGTGCGGTGGGCGACGATCGCCGTGGTGGCGATCGCGCTGCTCGTGGCGCCGCTGATCCTGCCGCAGATCGCGAACCAGACCCTCATCCGCATCGGCGTCTACGCCGTCGCGGTGCTGGGCCTGAACATCGTCATGGGCTACGGCGGGCAGGTGAACCTCGGTCAGATCTTCTTCCTCGGACTCGGGGCCTACGTCACCGCCTACGGGGTGCAGAACGACTGGAACATCGTCCTCGTCTTCGCCGCTGCCTGCCTCATCCCCGCCGCCGCGGGGCTGCTCGTGGCCCTGGCCGCCGCGCGGCTCGGCGGACTGGCGATCGCCATGGTGACCATCGCACTGCCGATCGTGGGCGTGCCGCTGGCCAAGCGCTTCTCCGACGTGACCGGCGGATCGCAGGGCGTCTCCGCCCGCTTCTCGAACGCCCCCGAGGGGAGTGGGCTCTACGACGACCAGTGGCAGTTCTACATCGTCCTGGCGATCGTCGCGGTCTCCTTCGTCCTCGCGCGGAACTTCGTGACCGGCAGGTTCGGCCGCGCGCTCGCGATCGTCCGCGAGAACGAGAACGTCGCCTCGTCCATGGGCATCTCGCCGTACCGGTACAAGGTGCTCGCCTTCACCGTGGCATCCCTCTTCGGCGGCGTCAGCGGCTTCCTCTACATGGTGGCCGTCCAGTACACCTCGCCCGAGACCCTGAGCTTCGGCCACTCGATCAGCCTGCTGGCGGCGATGGTCATCGGCGGCGCGGGCAGCATCGTCGGATCGCTCATCGGCGGCGCGTACTACGTCTTCGTCCCGCAGGCCACGAGCGCGATCGACCCGAACCTCACCACGATCATCCAGGGCGTCGTCCTGCTCGTGGTGCTGTTCGTCCTCCCGGGCGGGCTGGTCAGCCTGCCCCGCCGCATCCGCCGCCGCCTGCGGCGCACATCGTCGTCCGACCTCGCCCGGACCGCGACGCAGACCTCCTCCCGTCCGGCTCCCGGCCGCGACGAGGAGGGCACCGAAGAGACAGAGAGGCAAGGACAGGCATGAACATGCGCAGGAGAGCAAGAGGAGTCATCGGCGTTGTCGCCCTGACGTCCGCCGTCGCGCTCGTGCTCGCGGGGTGCTCCCGCGGCGGCGAGCCGGCCGGGGGAGGGGATGCGTCGGGCGGAGCTGCCGCGGCGAGCCCCGGCATCACCGACACGAGCATCACGATCGGCATCACGAGCCCGCTGACGGGCGCCACCGCCGGCCCCGGCAACTGCACCGTCGACGGGGCGAAGGCCTACTTCGGGGTGAAGAACGCCGAGGGCGGCATCGAGTTCGGCGACGGGAAGACCCGCACCGTCGACATCAAGGCCTACGACGACGCCTACGACCCGCAGAAGGCGCTCGCCAACTTCCAGCAGATGGTCTCCGACGGCGTCTTCGCCGCGGGCATCGGCCTCGGCACGCCGACCAACCGCGCCTGGCGCGAGGCGGCGATCGACGAGAAGGTGCCGCAGGTGCTCGTCATGACCGGCGACCCGCTGTTCAGCAACCGCGAGGAGAGCCCGGAGCAGCTCGGCTTCGTGCCGATCTACCAGCAGGAGGGCGGTGCGTTCGGCGAGCTGCTGGCCGCCTCGGCCAAAGACCACAAGGTCGCGATCCTGTCCCAGAACGACGACTACGGCAAGGGCTACGTCGAGGGCTTCAAGGAGGCGATCTCGGGTGCGTCCAACATCCAGGTCGTCGGCGAGCTGACCTACGAGGCCACCGACACGTCGGTCGACGCCCAGCTGACCGAGCTCGCGGCATCCGGCGCCGACGTCTTCTTCAACGCGATGTCGATCACCCCGCTGGTGATCTCCTCGATGCAGAAGACGCAGCAGCTCGGCTGGCTGCCCAGCTGGTTCCTGCCCTCGAACACGTCGAGCCCGACGGCGATCCTCGAGCCCGGCGGCGGCTCGGCGTTCCCCGGCGTCTACTCGGTCGCGTTCTCGCAGTCGGCCGCGAGCCCGACCTTCGGCGACAGCCCCGACGGCAAGGCGTTCCTCGACGCGATCGCGGAGTACACCGATCAGCAGGGCGTCCCGGCGTTCCCGCACTGCGTCTGGAGCTGGATCGCCGCCTCGACGCTCGAGCAGGCCTTCACCACCATGACCGAGCCGACGCGCGAGAGCTTCATGACGGCGCTCGAGAGCATCTCGGACTTCCAGGCCCCGCTCATGCTGGAGGGGTCGACGATCGACACCACGCAGGACGGCAAGCCGGCCGTCTCCAGCGTCCAGGTGCAGAAGTACAACGGCAAGGGCTACGCCACGGCGGAGTCCTTCGGCTGATCGACGGCGCACCACAGAACGGGGCGGTCCTTCGGGGCCGCCCCGTTCCGCGTCCCCGGCCGTCGGGGTGGCCACCGCCGGTGCTCAGCAGGCAGCGCCCGGCGGGCACAACTCCACGGATCGGGGTGCTCCGGGAAGCAACTCGGGCGGATGACCCGGATGCTGCGCGGTGGCAGTGCCGGATCCGTGGAGTTGCGCACCGCGGATGCAGGACAGCCGCCGCGCAGTCGTCGCAGCCGCATGTCTGCGCCGCTCGCGCCGCGTGTGCTCACCACCCGGACGAACTCCACGGATCCGGGTCACTGAGACAGCACGGAGCCTGTGATCCCGTGGATCCCGCGCAACAGGTCCGCAGAATCCGTGGAGTTGCGCCTCGCGAGACAAAACCTGTGGCGGTGCGGTTGGCGTGCGGCGGTGCGGGTCGCGGGCGGCGGTGCGATGCGCGCGCGCCGGCTCAGGCGGCGAAGCGCTCCCGCAGCTCGGCCTTGAGGACCTTGCCCGACGCGGTGCGCGGCAGCTCGTCGACCACGACCACGCGCTTCGGGATCTTGTAGCGCGCGAGCTTGCCGTCGAGGAAGGCGGCGACGGTCGTCGTGTCGACGGCGGCGCCCGGCGCGACCGTCACGACGGCCCACGGCACCTCGCCCCAGCGGTCGTCGGGCACGCCGATGACGGCGGCCGCGGCGACGCCGGGCACATCCGCGAGCAGGTTCTCGACCTCGGCCGGGTAGATGTTCTCGCCGCCGGAGATGATCATGTCCTTCGAGCGTCCGGAGATGAAGAGATAGCCGTCGGCGTCGACGTACCCGAGGTCGCCGGAGCGGAACCAGCCGTCGGCCGTGAAGGCGGCCGCGGTCGCCTCGGGCAGGTTGAGATAGCCCGCGAAGACGTTGGGTCCGCTCACCTGCACCTCGCCCACCTCGCCCGCGGGGAGCGTGCGGCCGTCCTCGTCGGCGACGCGCACGTCGAGGAAGAACTGGGGGAGGCCGACGCTGCCCTGCTTCTCGCGCGACATCGCGGGAGGCACGCTGGTGCCGCCGGGCGCGGTCTCGGTCATGCCGTAGCCCTGGGCGAAGGCGAGCCCGCGCTCCTCGTAGGCGGTCAGGATGCGCGTGGGCACCGCCGATCCGCCGCACGTGAGCTTGTCGAGGCTCGACAGGTCGGTGGTCGCCCAGTCGGGATGATCGGCCATCATCATGTAGGTCGTGGGCACGCCGCTGAGCATCGTGACCCGGTGCCGCTGGATCTGCCGCAGCGCGGCGCCGGGCTCGAAGCCCTTCTCGAGCACCAGGGTGCCGCCCTGCAGCAGCACGGGCAGCGCGCCCATGCCGAGCGAGGCCACGTGGAAGAGCGGCGAGATCATCAGGGCCACGTCATGCGAGGTGACGTCGTAGTCGATGATGCAGTTCAGCGAGACGAACGTCAGGTTCTGGTGGGTGAGGATCGCGCCCTTCGGGCGGCCCGTCGTCCCCGACGTGTAGACGATCGCGGCGGGGTCGGCCGGCGCGACGCGGACCCCGGGGAGTCCGGGCGCGGCATCCCGCATCAGCGACGGGAAGCCGGGCCGGCCGTCGCCGTCGGTGGTGGGGAGGGAGGGCGGAAGCGCGTGCTCCGCGGCGACCGCGGCCAGTCGCTCGTCGAACTCGACGTCGTGCACGAGCAGCGATGCGGCGCTGTCGCGGAGGATGTGCGCGACCTCGGGCGGCGCGAGGCGCGTGTTGATCGGCACGAACACGGCCCCGAGCTGCACGGTCGCGAACAGCGCGATGATGAAGCCCGGACTGTTCTCGCCGAGGTAGGCCACCCGGTCGCCCCGGGAGACCCCCTGCGAGGCCAGCACGGCGGCGGCGCGCTCGGTGGCGTCGGCCAGCTCCTTGTAGGTGAGCCGGCCGTCTTCGCCGTGAAGCAGCGCCGCCTTGTCGGGGGAGCGCAGACGGCGCCGGGCGAGCCAGCCGCCGAGTCCCTGGTCGTTCATTCGCCGACTCCTTCGTCGCGGGGTGGTGACCGGCGGGCGTCGTGCGCCCGCCGGTGTCAGGCGTAGAAGCGGCTGAGTCCGCGCGCGACGACGGCGGGCTTGGTGCCGCCCTCGATCTCGATGGTCTGGTCGATGACGAGCTGGTAGCCGCCGGCGACCTCGGTGACCTCGGCGATCACGGCGCCCATGCGCACGCGCGCGCCGACCTTCACGGGCGAGACGAAGCGCACCTTGTCGAGGCCGTAGTTGACCTTCGTGGTCACGCCCTCGACGTCGAGCAGCTCGGTGATGAAGGGGATCGTCAGCGACAGGGTGAGGAAGCCGTGCGCGATCGGTCCGCCGAACGGGCTCTCGGCGGTGGCCCGCTCGGGGTCGGTGTGGATCCACTGGTCGTCGTCGGTGGCGTCGGCGAAGACGTTGACGCGCTCCTGGGTCACCTCGATCCAGTCGGTGAAGCCGAGGTCCTGGCCGACGAGCGAGGGAAGGTCTGCGTATGCGACGGTCGTGGTCACGATGTGCCTTTCAGGTGGTTTTCAGAGGCCGAGCAGGCGCACGGCGTTGTCTTTGTAGATCGCGGGGAGCGCGTCGGGCTTCATCGCGGTCTGGGCGATGTCCGACATCCAGCGATCCGGGGTGAGGAGCGGGTAGTCCGAGCCGAACAGCACGCGCGAGCGGAGGTAGCTGCCCGCGGCGCGCACGAGCGACTCGGGGAAGTACTTCGGGCTCCAGCCGGACAGATCGATCCACGTGTTGTGCTTGTGGGTCGCCACCGCCAGCGCCTCGTCCTGCCACGGCACCGACGGGTGGGCCATGATGATCTGCAGGTCGGGGAAGTCCGCCGCCACCGGGTCGAGCAGCATCGGGTTCGACAGCGCCAGCCGGAAGCCGCGTCCGCCCCGCATGCCCGCGCCGATGCCGGTCTGACCGGTGTGGAACAGGGCCGGGACGCCGGCATCCTGGATCGTCTCGTAGAGCGGGTACCAGCGCTCCTCGCTCGGGTCGAAGCCCTGCACGGTCGGGTGGAACTTGAAGCCGCGCACCCCCGACTCCTCGATGAGGCGCTTCGCGATGTCCACGGCGTCGGAGCGGCGGGGATCGACCGAGCCGAACGGGATCAGCACGTCGTTGTGACGGGCGGCCCCGTCGGCGATCTCGGCGCTGGAGAGGGCAGGATGCTGCAGCTCGGTCTGCGCGTCGACGGTGAAGACCACCGCGGCCATCCGCCGTTCGCGGTAGTAGTCGGCGACGCCGTCGAGGTCGGGACTGGCTCCGGCCTTGAAGTACTGGGCCGCGGCCTCCGCCAGATCGGGCGGCAGGGAGGAGTGCCCGTGCGCGTCGACCTCGATGTGCACGTGCACGTCGATGGCGGTCAGCGCGTCGACGTCGATCGCGCTCTCGTAGCGGGTCACGAGCGCTTCAGGTCCTCCGGAAGCGGCGGGAAGGTCTCGCCGACCGACTGGAGGCTCCCCTCGGTGAGGCCGGGGAACTCGTCCTGGAGGGCCTCGATCGACCATCCGCCGTCGTGGTACGCGGTGACGACGGGCTCGGGGTGCGACCACAGCTGCAGGCGGTCGCCGCCCACGCCGATCGCCTGGCCGGAGACGCCGGCGGCCGCGTCGGAGGCGAGGTACGCGATGACGCCCGAGACGTCCTCCGAGACGCCGAAGCCGAGGTCGTGGCGGAAGAACGGCGGCATGGCCTCGCCGCGCTCGGTGGCCTCGACCGCCGCCGCGAAGTAGGGGATCGTCGAGGTCATCGCCGTGGCGGCCACGGGGATGACGGCGTTGGCGGTGATGCCGGCCTTCTTGAGCTCGAGCGCCCAGGTGCGCACCATGCCGACGATGCCGGCCTTGGCGGCGGCGTAGTTGGTCTGGCCGAAGTTGCCGCGCTGCCCGGTGGGCGAGCCGATGCAGATGATGCGGCCGGCGACGCCGTTGGCGCGCATGTGCACCGCGGCCTCGCGGACGCAGGTGAAGGTGCCGCGGAGGTGCACGTTGATCACCGTGTCGAAGTCGTCGTCGCTCATGTTCCAGAGTGTCTTGTCACGGAGCACGCCGGCGTTGGTGACGAGGATGTCCAGGCCGCCGAAGGTCTCGACGGCGGTGCGGACCAGCTCCTGCGCGGTCTCGGTCGGGCCCACCGGCGCGACGACGGCGACGGCGCGCCCACCGCTCTGCTCGATCGTGGCGACCGCGGCGTCGGCGGTGGCGGCGTCGACGTCGTTGATGACGACGGCTGCACCCTGCCGGGCGAGCTCCTGGGCGTAGGCGAGGCCGAGCCCGCGGCCCGATCCGGTGACGATTGCGACTTTGCCTTCGAGCAGCATGTGAGGACTCCTTCGTGTCTCGATCATCGAACCGCAGTCCGTTGAGAAAGTCAATGATTGCGAAACGGGAGTTTCGCCTACGCTGGGGGAATGAGCCGCGACCTGCCGGAGGTGCCCGCCGAGGTCGAGTTCGCGCTCACGGAAGACCTGAGCTTCCTGCTCGCCCGTGCCAACGCCCTGTCGCTCGCCGCCGGCAACGCCGCGCTCGCAGCGCACGGACTCAAGGTGCGCTCGTACTCGGTGCTCATGCTGGCGGCCGGGGCGCAGCATCCCTCCCAGCGGGGTCTCGCGGAGTTCCTGCGCCTCGATCCGAGCCAGGTCGTCGCGCTCGTCGACGACCTCCAGTCGCGCGGGCTCATCGTGCGCGAGCCCGACCCGTCCGACCGTCGCGCCAACGTCGTGACGGCCACCGACAAGGGCCGAGCCCTCCTGGCCGCCGCGTCGGCGTCTGCGCGCGAGGCGGAGGAGCTGCTGCACGCCGACCTCTCCCCGCAGGACCGCGCGCAGCTCGTCGGGCTGCTGCGCACGATCGCGTTCCCCCCGGCGTGAGCGCGATGTCGTCCCGCTCCGCCGCCGTGGGCGGCTCGCTCGTCGCTCTGACCGTCGCGGTCGTGCTGAGCGCCGCCATGCTGCGGGCGCCCGTGGTCGCCGTGGCGCCGGTCGCGCGGGCGATCGGCGACGACCTCCAGGTCAACGCCGGCGTCGTCGGGCTGCTCACCAGCATCCCCGTGCTCTGCTTCGCGCTGTGCTCGCCCATCGCCGTCGCGATCGTGCGGCGCGGCGGCCCGGACTTCGCCCTCACCGTCTGCCTGACCGGCGCCATCGCCGGCAGCCTGGTCCGCTCGGCCGGCGGACTGGTGGCCGCCCTCGTCGGCACCGCGCTGCTGGGCCTGTTCCTCACGATCGGCAACGTGGTGGTGCCGATCATCATCGGGCGCGAGTTCCCGCCCGAGCGCACGCATCTCATGACCGGCGTCTACACCTCGGCGATCAACGTCGGCACGATGACGGTCACACTCGCCACGGCGCCGCTCGCGACCGGCATCGGCTGGCGCGGCGCGATCCTCGTCTGGTCGGGCTTCGGGCTCGCGGCGCTCGCCGTGTGGGTCGGTCTCCGCGGGCTGCGGGGCGCCTTCGCGCCGGATGCCGCGGCCGGAGCCGCGCCCATGACCGGCGAGCCCGCGCGGGTGCTGCGACAGGCCTCGACGTGGCTGCTCGCAGCGGCGTTCGCCGGCCAGGCGTTCGCGTTCTACGGCGTCACGGCCTGGCTGCCGTCGCTGCTCGGCGACCAGGGCTTCGGCGGTACGGAGGCCGGGGCGATCGCGGCGATCTTCCAGGTCGCGGGCATCGCCGGGGCGCTGCTGACGCCGCTCGTCACGACCCGCGTCTCGGTGCGCGCCGCCGTGCTGCTCGTCGCCCTCGGATGGCTCGCGGTGCCGCTCGGCTTCCTCGCGGCGCCCCACCTGTGGCTGCTGTGGTGCGCCCTCAGCGGCATCGCGCAGGGCGGTGGACTGACCGTGGTGTTCATCCTCATCAACGCGCTCGGCGGCGACGAGCGCACCATCGCCGGACGCTCCGGCCTCGTGCAGGGCATCGGGTACGGCGTCGCGGCGGCCGGCCCGCTCATCGTCGGGGCGCTGCACGAGGCGACCGGATCCTGGACCGCCTCCCTGCTGGCCGTCCTGGTCGCCGTGGTGCTCTTCGGCGTGGCCGGTTCGGCGGCGACTGCGCCGCTGCGGCGGGCCCGGGTGCGCTGAGCGGGCCGTCGGAGCCCCTCCCGCTACCCTCGATCCAGGAGGCCGAGCATGGCAGGCGACGACGCGGGCGAGGGGATGCTGGCCCGAGCCATGCGCGTGCTGCACTGCTTCTCGGACGACGAGCCCGCGCTCACGGCGGCGGAGCTCGCCCGCCGCACGGGGCTCGCGACCTCGACGCTGCACCGGCTGCTCGCGCAGCTGACGGACTTCGGGCTGCTCGCGCGCGGACCGGGCCGCACGTACACGATCGGCTCACGGCTGTGGGAGCTGGGCGAGCTGTCGCCGCTGTCGCTGCGCCTGCGCGAGACCGCCCTGCCGCACATGTCGCGGCTCTACGAGGCGACGGGCGAGAACGTCCACCTCGCGGTGCTCGACGCGCCGACCCCCGAGACGGCGTCCGCGCTGTTCGTCGGGCGCGTCACCGGGCAGGACTCGATCCCCACGCTCAGCCGCATGGGCGGCCGGCAGCCCCTGCACACCACCGGTGTGGGCAAGGCGCTGCTGTCCACCCGCCAGGACGACTGGCTCGCCCGGTACTTCGGGGTTCCGCTCGAGCGCGAGACGACGCACTCCATCACGTCCGAGTCCGAGCTCCGCGCCGACCTCACGCGGGCGCGATCACGCGGCTACGCGACGACCCGGGAGGAGATGACCCTCGGCAACATCTCCGTCGCCGCGCCGCTCGCGCACGTCGACGGTCTGCCGCCGGTGGCCATCGGCATCGTCGTGCACCTCGAGCGCGCCGACGAGCGCCGGCTCGGTCCGCTCGTGGTCCAGTCCGCGAAGGACATCGCCGCCGCGCTGCGCACCGCCTGATTCCCACTGACTAGGAAAGCGAGCGGATGCCGCGGCCCGAGGATGGCACTCTGAAACCGACCCACGCACCGTCGAAGGAGACGCCATGACCGGCCCCGACGCCCCCACGGATCCTGCCGAGACCCACGAGACAGGCGACAACGGCGAGACGTTCCGCTCGTCCGTCGTGCTCGAGCAGACCGCGGCGGCCCCCGAGACGCTGCTCGCGTCGGCCGACATGCCGACGCAGACGCAGATCACCCGCGAGATCGAGGAGATCGCCGCCGACGTCGCCCGCCGCGACGCCGCGGGCGAGAGCGGCCGTGCGACGCTGCACGACTACGCGCCCTACCGCTCCAGCATCCTGCGCCACCCGACGAAGAACCCGCGGCTGGTCGATCCCGAGACGATCGAGCTGTACTCGCCGGCCTTCGGCCAACGCGATGTCGCGGCCATCGAGTCGGATCTGACGCTCCAGCACCGCGGCGAGCCGCAGGGCGAGCGCATCACGGTGCAGGGCCGGCTGCTCGATTCCTGGGGCCGCCCGCTGCGCAACCAGCTCCTGGAGATCTGGCAGGCCAACGCCGCAGGGCGCTACATCCACCAGCGCGACCAGCATCCCGCTCCGCTCGACCCGAACTTCACGGGTGCCGGCCGCACCGTCACGAACGACGACGGCGAGTACTTCTTCACCACGATCAAGCCCGGCCCGTATCCGTGGAAGAACCACGTGAACGCGTGGCGTCCGGCGCACATCCACTTCTCCGTGTTCGGCAGCGGATTCACCCAGCGCCTCATCACGCAGATGTACTTCCCGGGCGACCCGCTCTTCGCGCTCGACCCGATCTACAACACCATTCCGCGCCAGGCGGACCGCGACCGCCTGATCGGCGCCTACGACCACGACCTGACGGTGCCCGAGTTCTCCATGGGGTACCGCTGGGACATCGTCGTCGACGGTCCGGATGCCACGTGGTTCGAGCAGGAGGACGAGCACTGATGCCCACGCCCACCACCCCCAGGACGCACGCGGCGACGCCGGGCCAGACGATCGGCCCGTTCTTCGCCTTCGGCCTCGACTACGACAAGAAGCACGAGGTCGCCTTCCCGCACAGCCCCGGCGCGATCGTCGTCGGCGGCATCCTGCGCGACGGCGCGGGTCAGCCCATCCCCGACGCCATCGTCGAGGTCTGGGGGGCGGACGCCGACGGCACCGTCCCGCGCGGTCGCGGCTCGCGCCGGCGCGACGACCACACCTTCACCGGCTTCGGCCGCTCGGCCACCACCGACGAGGGGCGGTTCGAGTTCTGGACCCGCAACCCCGGATCGATCGACGGGCGCGCGCCGTTCTTCGCGGTCGTCGTGTTCGCCCGCGGACTGCCGGACAAGCTGCACACGCGCATCTACCTCCCGGAGGACGAGGCGGCGCTCGCCGCCGACCCGCTGCTGTCGTCGCTGGACGCCGACGAGCGCGCTACGCTCATCGCGACCCGCCTGCCCGACGGCAGCCTGCAGCACGACATCCGGCTGCAGGGCGAGGGCGAGACCGTCTTCCTGACGTTCTGAGAGCGGATGCCGCGGCCCGCCGCCGCCGGGAGGGCGGGCGTCCGCGGTCCGCGGAGGAGGAACGCGTGAGTGCCATCGATTCCGGCCTGCTGTCGCCCGTGACCACCGGCCACGACGAGCTCGTCGACGACGCCGCGTTCCTCGACGCCGCGATCCGCGCCGAGGTCGCGCTGGTGCGCGCCTACGCCGTGGTCGGGGTCGCTCCCGCATCGGCGGCCGACGGGATCGTCGACGCCCTCGGCGTCGACGGTGACGGACGCGGCGCGGGTGCCGGGCGACCGAGCGACCGGATCGACCTCGACCGCCTGGTCGCGGCCTCCGTCGCCGGCGGCAATCCGATCATCCCGCTGGTGGGCCTGCTCAGGGAGCTCGTGCCCGCGGAGACCCGCGTGTGGGTGCACCGCGGAGCGACGAGTCAGGACATCTGGGACACGGCGATCATGGATGTCGCGGCCCGCGCCGTCGCGCAGGTGCGCACCTCGCTCGCCGAGGCCGCCGACGCGCTGCTGACCCTGGCCGAGGCGCACGTGGGTGCCGTCGCCGCGGCGCGCACGCTGACGCAGCACGCGGTGCCCACGACGATCGGCGCCCGCGCGGCGGGGTGGTCCCGCGCCGTCGAGCGCGCCGCGGCCCGGCTGGAGGGGCTAAAGTTCCCCGCGCAGCTCGGTGGCGCGGGGGGAACGCGTGCCTCGTTCGTCGAGGTGACGGGATCGGTCGAGGGCGCCCAGGCGCTCGTGGCCGCCTACGCCGGAGTCGAGGAGGCACCCGCGCCGTGGCACGTCGACCGCGCGCCGGTGACGGAGATCGGCGACGCGCTCGTGGCGGCGCTCGACGCGCTCGGCAAGTTCGCCGGTGACGTCACGACGCTCAGCCGCACCGAGATCGGCGAGGTCTCCGAGGGCGAGGGCGGCGGGTCGTCGGCCATGCCGCAGAAGCAGAACCCGACCGAGGCGGTGCTCATCCGCTCGGCCGCCCTGCGGGCTCCGCAGCTGGCCGCGACCCTGCATCTCGCGTCGGCGCTCGCCGTCGACGAGCGTCCCGACGGCGCGTGGCACGCCGAATGGCCCACGCTGCGCGAGCTGCTGCGCCTCGCCCTGGGGTCCTCGGCCCACGCGGCGCACCTCGCCGCGCATCTGCGGGTGGACGCCGCCGCCGCGCGCGCGAACCTCGCGTCCTCCGGCGGCCTCATCGTCGCGGAGCGGCTGTCGATCGCGCTCGCACCGCTGCTCGGCACAGCGGCCGTCGCGGCGATCGTCGCCGACGTCGGTAGCGGCGCCGACCTCGCCGACCGTGTGCGTGCGGCCGCCGGGACCGCGGGCGTCGAGGTCGACGTCGACGCCCTGGTCGATCCCGCGAACTACACCGGCGTGGCGGGCGCGCTCGTCGCGGACGCCCGCGCCGCGCACGACGCCCGCGCGGCGCATGCGGAATCCGCGCCGGCCCGGCCCGCGTCATCCGAGACCGCGCAGCCCGGCCCGGCCGGGACACGACCCGAAGGAGGCGGACGATGACCGTCCCCGCGATCGCCCTCACCGCCTGGCAGGGCCCGAACGACGCGCCGATCGTCGTCCTCGGCCCCTCCCTCGGCACCTCGACCATCCTGTGGGAGGACGTCGTCCCAGCCCTCGCCGCGCGGTACCGCGTGGTCGCGTGGGACCTCCCGGGGCACGGCGACTCCGCACCGGCGACTCAGGCGTTCACCGTCGACGATCTCGCCGACGCCGTCGTCGACGCGATCGACGAGCCCTTCGTCTACGCGGGGGTGTCGCTCGGCGGTGCCGTCGGGCTGACGCTGGCGCTGCGGCATCCGTCGCTCGTGCACCGTGCGGCCATCGTCGCGTCGGGCGCGAAGCTCGGAGAGCCCGACAGCTGGGCGGAGCGCGCGACGCAGGTGCGCGCGCAGTCGACCTCGAGCCTCATCTCCGCCTCGGCCGGGCGCTGGTTCGCGCCGGAGTCCATGGCGCGCCGCCCCGAGCTGTCGGGGCGTCTCCTCCACGCCCTGCAGGACGCCGACGACGAGAGCTATGCCCTGTGCTGCGAGGCGCTCGCGGCCTACGACCTGCGGGCCGACCTCGGCGGCATCG
The DNA here is from genome assembly GCF_003991875.1 of Microbacterium lemovicicum. Classification (NCBI taxonomy): domain Bacteria; kingdom Bacillati; phylum Actinomycetota; class Actinomycetes; order Micrococcales; family Microbacteriaceae; genus Microbacterium; species Microbacterium lemovicicum. The sequence continues at coordinate 3,279,932 of NZ_CP031423.1, read as the reverse complement.
ACCTGCCGGTCCTGGCCGTCTGGGGCGAGCATGATGCGGTCGCGCCGCAGGAGAAGGCCGTCGAGATCGCCGAGGGCGTCCGCGACGGCCGTGCGCTGCGCATCGACGGTGCTGCGCACCTCCCACCCGCCGAGCAGCCGGAGGCCGTGGCATCCGCTCTGCTCGCCTTCTTCGAGGAGAACCGATGAGACCCGACGGCGACGGACTGACCGACCAGGAGCGCTACGACCAGGGGATGGAGGTGCGCCGGGCCGTGCTGTCCGACGCGCACGTCGACCGGTCGACGGCGGCGGCGACGTCGCTCACCGCCGAGTGGCAGGACTTCATCACCCGTGTCGCGTGGGGCGACGTGTGGTCGCGGCCCGGCCTCGACCGCCGGTCGCGCTCGATCGCGGTGCTGTCCTCGCTCATCGCGCACGGTCACCACGAGGAGTTCGCGATGCACCTGCGCGCCGCGCGGCGCAACGGGCTCACGCTCGACGAGATCAAGGAAGTGATCCTGCAGAGCGCGGTGTACTCGGGCGTCCCCGCGGCCAACACGGCCTACCGCATCGCGGGCGAGGTCTTCGGCGACGAGCTCTGACCCGCGGAGCCCGCGCGGCGGGCGCCCGCGTCAGTGCGCGCCCGGGCGGCGCTGCAGGCGCGTCTCCTCCAGGTCGAGCAGCGACTGCGCCTCCGCGAGGATGCGCGACGGGTGGTTGCCGAGGGCGCGGAGCTCGAGCATCTTCTCCCGCTCGGCCGCGACGATCGTGAGCCGCAGCTCGCGGAAGAGCCGGTGCGGCTCGTCCACCTCGTTGCGTCCGCGGTCGACGCGCTCCCACGCGGCCTCCGTGCGCAGGAACGTCGACTGCCGGGCGCGCTCCACGACATCCGGGTCGTAGGGGCGGTCGCTCTCGCTGACCACTCGTTCCAGCTCCTCGATGCCCGCGTTGCTCAGCGTCTCCAGCAGCTCCGCGACCTCGCGGCGGTCCTCCCGCGCGTCCACGCCCTGCACGCCGAGGATCCGGATGAGCCACGGCAGCGTGCCGCCCTGCAGGACGATGGATGCCACGGCCACCGTGAACGCGATCAGGATCAGCTGGGGGCGGTAGGGCGTCTCGAGGGGCAGCGACTGCGCGGCCGCGAGCGTGACGACGCCGCGCATGCCGGCCCAGCCGAGCACGATTCCGCCGCGCCAGTCGATGCGCTCCTGCCGCTGCTGCTCGAGGTCGCCGCGGCGTCGCCCGTAGTCGCGCTCGAGGCGGTTGCGGAGCCGGGCCTCCCGCTTCGTGCGGCTCGGATGCGCGCGGAAGTAGTAGAGCGCCAGCAGCGCGCGATAGGTCGTCCGCTCCGCGTGCCGCTCGCGCAGGCGCAGGGCCACGATGAGCGGGCCCACCCACAGGTACCGGATCACGATGAGCACGACGGTCGCGAGCAGGCCGATGCCGAACGAGGCCTCGACGCTGAACACCTCGGGGTCGGCGTCCTCGATGAGCGTGCGGATCTCCAGCCCGATGAGCAGGAACACCCCGTTCTCGAGGAGGAACTGGATCGTGCGCCAGTTGATGCGGTCGCTGATGCGCGACTGCGGCGAGAACGCGCGCGGCGCCGCATGCCCCGTGTAGAGCCCGGCGACGACGACGGCGAGGATGCCCGATGCGCCGATGGACTCGGCGGGGGTGAATGCGACGAACGGCACGGCGAGGCTGATGGCGGTGTCGAGCACGGGGTCGGAGAGCTTGGAGCGCACCCACACCGTGACGATGCCGGCGACGATGCCGATCACGATCGCGAGGGCGGCGGCGTAGAGGAAGTCCGTGACCCCCGCCCATGGTGATGCGAGACCGCCCGCCGCGGCGGCGACCGCGGAGCGCAGCAGCACCAGGGCCGTCGCGTCGTTGACGAGTCCTTCTCCCTCCAGCAGGGTGAGCAGTCGCGGGGGCAGTCCGAGCCGGCGTCCGATGGAGGTCGCGGCCACGGCGTCGGGCGGGCTGATGATCGCGCCCAACGCGATGGCCGCCGCGTAGTTCAGGTCGGGCAGGAGGAAGAAGAGGAGGGTGCCGGTCGCGAAGGCCGTGACGACGACGAGCGCGACGGACAGGCCCGCGATGGGTGCGAGGTTGCGGCGGAAGTCCATCACCGGCACGGCGACCGCGGCGGCGTAGAGGATCGGCGGCAGCAGCCCGTCGAGGATGATCTCGTGAGGCACCTCGATCTCGGGCACCCCGGGCAGGTAGCTCAGCGCCACGCCGACGACCACGAGGATGATGGGCGCCGCGATGCCCAGGCGCTTCGAGAACGCCGCGACGGCGACGATCACCGCGACCGCGACGATGCCGTACAGGCCGAGCTCCATGCCGACCTCCCGCCAACGCCCCCTTCCGAGGGTAGATGCACGGCGCGACGAGCGGGCCGTGCATGCGAGCGCGACCCGCTGAGCGGGAGTCTCCTGGATGCAACGGGCGCTGACGAGTACGATGGATGCTGTGCGAACACGTATTCGCACAGCGAACACCAGCGACGAGGAGTGTCGATGATCGACAAGACCGTGACGGATGCCGCGGCCGCGGTCGCCGGCGTGCAGGACGGATCCACCGTGATGATCGGCGGCTTCGGCCGTGCCGGCCAGCCCGTGGAGCTGATCGACGCCCTCATTGCGCAGGGCGCCGGCGACCTGACCATCGTGAACAACAACGCGGGCAACGGCGACACCGGCCTCGCCGCGCTGCTGGCCACCGGCCGCGTGCGCCGCATCATCTGCTCGTTCCCCCGCCAGCACGACTCGTGGGTCTTCGACGGCCTCTACCGCGCCGGAAAGATCGAGCTCGAGATCGTCCCGCAGGGCAACCTCGCCGAGCGCATCCGCGCCGCCGGCGCCGGCATCGGCGCCTTCTTCAGCCCGACCGGCGTCGGCACCGAGCTCGCCGAGGGTCGCGAGTCGCGCGAGATCGACGGCCGGCAGTACGTGCTGGAGTACCCGATCACGGCCGACGTCGCCCTCATCTCCGCCTGGCGCGGCGACCGCTGGGGCAACCTCGTCTTCCGCGAGACGGCCCGCAACTTCGGCCCCATCATGGCGACCGCGGCGACCACGACGATCGCGCAGGTCGACGAGGTCGTGCCGCTCGGCGCCCTGCCCCCCGAGACCGTCGTGACGCCGGGCATCTTCGTCGACCGCGTCGTGCCGGTGGGGGAGCGCCGCTGGCTCGAGGACGGCCGCTTCATCGGCGGCGTCGACATCGAGGGCCGTCCGCTGGAGGACTCCGCCGCACCCGGGGCCGCGGCATCCGTCGAAGGGAAGCGCTCATGACCACCACCATCACCCGCGACGAGCTCGCCGCGCGCATCGCCGCCGACATCCCCGAGGGCGCCTACGTGAACCTCGGCATCGGCGCGCCGACGCTCGTTGCCAACTTCCTGCCCGACGACCTCGAGATCATCCTGCACACCGAGAACGGCCTGCTCGGCATGGGCGAGGCGCCGCCGGCCGGCATGATCGACCCCGACCTCATCAACGCCGGCAAGCAGCCCGTCACCGCCCTGCCCGGGGCGGCGTACTTCCACCACGCGGACTCGTTCGCGATGATGCGCGGCGGGCACCTCGACGTCTGCGTGCTCGGCGCCTTCCAGGTCTCCGAGCGCGGCGACCTCGCCAACTGGTCGACCGGTGCGCCCGGGGCGATCCCCGCGGTCGGCGGTGCCATGGACCTCGCCATCGGCGCCAAGTCGGTCTACGTCATGACCGACCTGCTCACCAAGACCGGCGAGTCCAAGCTCGTCGCGGCCTGCACCTACCCGCTGACCGGCGTCGGCTGCGTCACCCGCGTCTACACCGATCACGCGATCTTCGACGTCACGCCCCACGGGTTCTCCGTCCGCGAGGCGTTCGGCGACAACACCGTCGAGACGCTGGAGGCCCTCACCGGCCTGTCGCTGGGCTCGGCGGACGCTTCACGAGACGCGGATGCCGCGGCATCCGCCGAAGGGAACTGACATGACCACGTTCATCTACGACGCCGTCCGCACCCCGTTCGGACGGGCCGGCGGCGCGCTCTCCGGCGTGCGCCCCGACGACCTCGCCGCCGTCGCGATGCGCGCGATCGTCGAGCGGACGGGCCTGGACCCGGCGCGCATCGACGACGTGATCTTCGGCGACGCCAACCAGGCGGGCGAGGACAACCGCGACGTCGCGCGCTTCGGCGCGCTGCTCGCGGGCTTCCCGACGAGCGTGCCCGGCGTCACCGTCAACCGCCTCTGCGGCTCGTCGGTCGAGGCCGTCATCCAGGGGTCGCGGGCCATCGAGGCCGGCGACGCCGACCTCATCCTCGCCGGCGGCGTGGAGTCGATGAGCCGGGCGCCCTACGTCGTCGAGAAGTCGCCCAAGCCGTTCCCGGCCGTGGGCAACCAGACGATGTGGAACACCTCGATCGGCTGGCGCATGGTCAACAAGGCGCTGCCGAAGGAATGGACCATCTCCAACGGCGAGTCGGCCGAGAAGCTCGCCGGCATCTACGGCATCAGCCGCGAGGAGCAGGACGCCTTCGCGCTGCGCAGTCACCGCCTCGCCGCCGAGGCCTGGGCCGCCGGTGTCTACGACGGCGAGATCGTGCAGGTGCCGGGGGCGGAGCTCGCCCGTGACGAGGGCATCCGCGCCGACACGACGCTCGAGAAGCTCGCCGGCCTGAAGGCGCTCTTCGCCGCTGACGGCACCGTCACCGCGGGCAACGCCTCGCCGATCAACGACGGCGCCTCCGCCGTGCTCCTCGGCGCCGAGGGCGCCCTCGACCTCGATCCGCTCGCGCGCGTCACCGGGCGCGGCGTGTTCGGCAACGACCCCGACGTGTTCGGCGTCGCCCCCGTCGAGGCGGCGAACCGCGCGCTCGCGCGCGCCGGCCGCACGTGGGCCGATGTGGACGTCGTGGAGCTCAACGAGGCCTTCGCCTCGCAGAGCCTCGCGTGCGCGCAGCTGTGGACCGAGCTCGACCCCGAGAAGCTCAACATCCACGGCGGCGCGATCGCCATCGGCCACCCGCTCGGCGCCTCCGGCGGCCGCATCATCGGGCACGCCGCGCACGAGCTGCGCCGCCGCGGCGGCGGTGTCGCCGTGGCCGCGATCTGCATCGGCGTCGGCCAGGGTCTCGCCGTCGTCCTGGAGCTGTGAGCCGGCGCGGGAGGATCGTTCCATGAGCGATGACAGCGAGCCCGGCTCGGCCGAGTTCGTCCAGTCGCTGGCGCGCGGCCTGCGGGTCATCAAGGCGTTCGACGCGCAGCATCCGGATCTCACGCTCAGCGACGTCGCGCGGCGGTCCGACCTCACCCGTGCCGCCGCCCGGCGCTTCCTGCTCACGCTCGTGCACCTCGGCTATGTGCGGGCGACGCCGGATGCCGCGACCGGCGCGTCGCGCTTCGCCCTCACCCCGCGGGTGCTCGAGCTCGGGGTGTCGTACCTCTCGTCGCTGTCGCTGCCGGAGGTCGCCCAGCCGCACCTCGAGCGCCTGTCGCGCGAGGTCGACGAGAGCGTGTCGGCCGCCGTGCTGCACGGACCGTCGATCGTCTACGTCGCGCGCGTGCCCACGCGCCGCATCATGAGCGTGCGCATCACGCTCGGCACGCAGCTCCCCGCGGCGGCGACCTCGATGGGGCGCGTGCTGCTGGCCGCGCTGCCGGACGACGAGACGGATGCCGCGCTCGCGGCCACGGAGCTCGAGGCCTACACGCCCCGCACGCGGGCGACGCCCGACGCGCTGCGCGCCGAGCTCGCGCGGGTGCGCGCGCAGGGGTGGGCCGTCGTCGACGGGGAGCTCGAGCCCGGACTGCGCTCGGTCGCGGTGCCGGTGCGCGGCCGCGACGACCGCGTCGTTGCGGCGCTCAATGTCTCGACGAGCGCCACCCGCGACACCCTCGACCGCCTCACCGACGTCTACCTCCCGCGCCTCCAGGAGACCGCGGCGGCCATCGGCGCCGAGCTGCGGATGCTCTGACCCCCGCAGGCTGTCGGATGCCGTGGGCGCGGGCCCGCGGCATCCGGTCTCCTCCCACCGGCGCCGGAATCAGGGATGTCGCGAGAATCAGGCCGACTCGCGGCGGACGGCCTGACTTTCGCGACATCCCTGACTCTCGGTATGCAGCGGATGCCCCGCGCTACCTGACCCCGCCCCCTGGACTGCTAGCGCACTCCCGACATCAGCTTCAGCACCGGCTTCACGCCGAAGAACAGTGCGACGCCCAGCGCGATCGCGATGAGGCCGAGGATCGTGAAGTACGGCACCTCGTTGGTGGGGTCGTAGTAGCCCGCCAGCGCCCCGGCGATCGACGTGCCCAGCGCGACCGACAGGAAGTACAGGGCGACCATCTGCGTGCGGAAGTTCTTCGGCGCGAGCTTCGTCGACGCCGACAGGCCGACGGGCGAGATGAACAGCTCGGCGATCGTGAAGACCAGCAGGATGCCGACGATGCCCAGCAGCGGCGTGGAGTTGGGCGCCCCGTTGGCGAAGAGCAGGAACATCAGGAACGCCAGGCCCATCACGACCACGCCGATCGCGAACTTCACCGGGGTCGTCGGCTGCCGGCGGCCCAGCTTCGTCCAGATCGCGGCGAAGACGCCCGACAGGATGATGACGAAGATCGGGTTGATCGAGTTCACCCACGACACCGGCATCTCCCACCCGAAGATGCTGCGGTTCAGCCGCTCGTCGGAGTAGATCGTCAGCACGGTGAACTGCTGCTGGTACAGCGACCAGAAGCCGACGTTCACGATGAAGAGCGGGATGAAGCCGAACACGCGCGAGCGGTCGGTGGCGTCGATCCGCTTCGAGGTGAGGATCACGGCGAAGTAGGCGATCGCCGCGCCGAGGGTCACGATGATGACGATGATCGCGAGGTTGTCGGCCCGGATGATCCCCACGAGCACGAGGAGGGCGAGCACGACCAGCCCGGCGATGCCGATGCCGACGAACAGCATCCGGCGGTTCTTCGGCAGGGGGTTGGGGATGACACGGGATGCCGCAGGCAGTGCCTTGCGGCCGAACGAGTACTGGATCAGGCCCAGGGCCATGCCGACGGCCGCGGCGCCGAAGCCCCAGTGGAAGCCGATCGAGGACTGCAGCGCACCCGTGACGATCGGACCGAAGAACGCGCCGAGGTTGATGCCGAGATAGAACAGCGAGAATCCGGCATCCCGTCGCACGTCATCGGGGGCGTAGAGGGTGCCGACGACCGACGTCGCGTTCGCCTTCAGCCCGCCGGAGCCGACGGCGACGAGCACGAGGCCGGCCGCGAGGCCCACGAGCCCCGGCAGCAGGGCGAGCGCGATGTGACCCGCCATGATCACGATCGCGCTGTAGAACAGCACCCGCTCCGAGCCGAGCAGCCGGTCGGCCAGCCACGCCCCGAGGATCGTCGAGAGGTAGACCGTGCCGCCGTACGCGCCGACGATGCCGGCCGCGACGCTCTGGTCGATGCCCAGTCCGCCCTCGCTGACGGCGTAGTACATGTAGATGAGCAGGATGCCCTGCATGCCGTAGAAGCTGAACCGCTCCCACATCTCCACGCCGAAGACGTGCGCCAGCGCGAACGGCTGGCCGAAGAACCGGGTGTCGTGGTCGCCGACCTCGTCCTCGGACTTCCGGTAGCTGCCGGTCGGCGGACCGACGGGGATCTGCGGGGTCTGACCGCCGCCTGTGCCGCTCATGGCGTCAGGTTAGTCCTCAGCGGCGCAGCGAGGGGTGACTCTCGTGCGGGTCGCGGCTGCTCGGGATGAACAGCGCCACCACGAGGGCGACCAGGGCCGCGGCGCCCCCGAGCACGAACGACAGGGTGAACGCGGTCGCCGTCGGGGCGGCCGTGCCGTTGAAGTCCGCGGAATTGGATGCCAGCACCGCGCCCACGACGGCTGCCGCCACGCTCGTGCCGAGGGAGCGGCAGAGGGCGTTCAGTCCGTTCGAGGCGCCCGTCTCGCTCTGCGGAACCGAGCGCATGATGAGCATCGGCATCGACGCGTAGCCGAACCCGATGCCCACGCCGATGAGCACGTTCGCCACCAGGAGGTGCCAGACCTCGGTGGACAGCAGGAGGGTGAACACGTAGGCCACGAGCAGCGAGCCGGCGCCCAGGACCAGCAGCAGCTTCGGTCCGGTGCGGCGGGAGAGCCGGCCCGACACCGGCGAGAGCAACATCATCACGAGCCCCGACGGAGCCACGACGAAGCTGGCCGCCAGCAGCGACAGCCCGAATCCGACGCCGGTGGCGACCGGCTGCTCCAGCATCTGCGGGTACGACACGTTGGAGGAGAACAGCGAGAACCCCATCGCGACGGACGCGATGTTCGTGAGCAGCACGGCCGGGCGCGCGGCCACCCGCAGGTCGAGCAGAGGCTCCGCGATGCGCAGCTCGTACCAGCCCCACACCGCCAGCACGGCGAGGCCTCCCAGGCCGGTGCCGAGCGTGAGCGGCGAGGTCCAGCCCCACGTGTTGCCGCGCGAGACGGCGAGGAGGATCCCGATCAGGCCGACGGCCAGGCCGACCGCGCCGACGTAGTCGAAGCGGCCCGCGGTGCGCAGGACGCTGACCGGCACGATCAGCACCACGAGCACGAGGCTGACGGCGCCGAGACCGGCCGCCGCCCAGAACAGCAGGTGCCAGTCGCTGCGCTGCGCGATGAGCGCGCTGATCGGCAGGCCCAGCGCCGCCCCGACGCCGAGGGTGGCGCTGATCAGGGCGATGGCCGAGTCGACGCGGTCCTCGTGCAGCACGTCGCGGAGGATCGAGATGCCCAGCGGCACGACGCCGACGATGGCGCCCTGGAGGGTGCGGCCCACGATGACGCCGACGATCCCCGGCGACAGCGCGGCGATGATCGACCCCACGATCATCACGCCGAGCAGCACGAGCACGATGCGGCGCTTGCCGTACATGTCGCCGAGACGGCCCGAGATCGGAGTGATCACCGCGGCCGCGAGGAGCGTCGACGTCACGACCCAGGCCGTGTCGTCGCGGCTCGCGTCCAGCAGCTCGGGCAGCTTCGACTGGATCGGCACCATCAGGGTGAACATGAACGACGACACCAGGCCGGAGAAGGCCAGGACGGCCACGATCACGCCCTGACGGGGCATCCGGGTCAGTCGTCTGCGCTCGTCGTCGTCCCGTCTTCCCACCTGTCGAGCCTAGGGGCGCCCGCGGACGCGGGGTGCCGCGGTGCCAGGATGGAGGGATGGGCTCGCCTCCAGGGATCACGCCGCGACCGCCGTCCGAGTCGGGCATCGACATCCGTCCGCTCACGACGATCGAGGAGGTCTTTGCGGCCGCGGCGGTGCTGGGCGAGGTGTGGGGCGGTGACCGCTCCGGCATGCCGCCCAACCTGCTGCAGGCCCTCGCGCACTCGGGCAACTACGCGGTCGGGCTCTACCGCGACGACGTGCTGGTCGGGGCATCCGTCGCCTTCTTCGCCGCCCCCGCGGCCCGCTCGATGCACTCCCACATCACGGGCGTGCTGCCCGATCACCAGTCACTCGGACTCGGCCGCGTGCTCAAGCAGCATCAGCGCGAGTGGGCGCTGGCCCGCGAGGTCGGCCACATCACGTGGACCTTCGACCCGCTGGTCGCCCGCAACGCGCACTTCAACCTGCGCGTGCTCGGCGCCCGCGCCACGGAGTACCTCGTCGACCACTACGGCGCGATGGACGACGGCGTGAACCGCGGCGATGAGACCGACCGCGTGATGGTGTCGTGGGCGCTCGCCGCCCCGCCGGTGGCGACCCCGGAGGCCGGCCGCGTGGTCGCCGCCGTCGCCGTGCCCGCCGACATCGGCGCCCTCCGCAGGGAGAGCCCGCAGGATGCCACGGCGTGGCGTGTGCGCGTGCGGCAGCAGATGCTCGCCCACCTCGCCGACGGCCTCGTCGTCGGCGGCTTCGACGACGAGCGCGGCTACCTCTTCGTCCGCCCGTAGCCGCGGCAGGCGCGCCCGCCGGCCGGATCACGGGTCGGACACGATGGCCGTTCTCCCAGGATGGTCGTCAGACCAGCCCATACGCTGAGGGGATGCCCATCGCCCGCCCCTCGGCATCCATCGCCCTCGAGGGGTTCGAGCTGCGGGTGGTGCATCTTCCGCTCGTCTCGCCGTTCACGACGAGCTTCGGCACCGAGCACGTGCGCGAGGCGATCATCGTCCGTGCGCTGGGCGACGGCGTGGAGGGCTGGGGCGAGATCGTCACGAGCCCCGCGCCGCTGTACTCCAGCGAGTACACGCAGTCGGCGTGGGACGTCGCGGTGCGCCATCTCATCCCCGCGCTCCTGGAGCGCGGCACCCTCCGCGGCGACGACGTCGCCCCGGTGCTGAGCCCCGTCATCGGGCACCGCATGGCCAAGGCCGGTCTCGAGCTCGCCGTGCTCGATGCGGCGCTGCGCTCCGAGGGGCGCCCGCTCGCGGAGTACCTCGGCGCCGTGCACGACCGGGTGCCCTCCGGGGTGTCCGTCGGGATCCAGCAGGATGCCGCGGCTCTCGTCCGCACGGTGCAGGGCTACCTCGACGAGGGGTACGTGCGCATCAAGATCAAGATCAAGCCCGGTCGCGACGTCGCCGACACCGCCGCGGTGCGCGACGCCTTCGGCGCGATCCCGCTGCAGGTGGACGCGAACTCCGCCTACACGCTCGCCGACGCGGACCTGCTCGCCGAGCTCGACCGTTTCGACCTGCTGCTCATCGAGCAGCCCCTCCAGGAGGACGACATCGTGGACCACGCGACGCTCGCCCGGCGCCTGCGCACCCCCGTCTGCCTCGACGAGTCGGTGGTCTCGGCCAAGGCCGCCGCCGACGCGCTCGCGCTGGGTGCGGCATCCGTCATCAACATCAAGGCCGGCCGCGTCGGCGGCTACCGCGAGGCGGTCGCGATCCACGACCTGTGCGTCGGCGCCGGCATCCCCGTCTGGTGCGGCGGCATGCTCGAGACCGGCATCGGCCGCGCGGCCAACGCCGCGCTCGCCGCCCTTCCCGGCTTCACGCTGCCCGGCGACGTGTCGGCCTCCGCGCGCTTCTACGAGCGCGACATCGTCACCCGGCCCGCCGTGCTCGAGGACGGTCACGTGCGCGTGCCGACCGGCCCCGGACTCGGCGTCGAGATCGACGAGGCGGCCCTCGACGAGGTCACCGTGGCGCGCGAGATCGTCCGGCGGGCCGCATGAGGCGCGTCGCCGGTTTCTCCGCCGTCGCGGCCGCGCTCACCGCCGTCGCGGTGCTGCTGGCCGGCTGCGCCGAGCCGCCCCGTCCGCAGCCGTCCGCCACCGCCCTCCCCGGCGGCATCACGGCGTCGATCGTGCAGCTGCGCTCCGACGTCGCCGAGCGCCAGGCGCAGGTGCGCATCCACAACACCGACGACGAGCCGCTCGTCGTCGGCACCGTCCGCGTCGACGACCCGCGCTTCCTCGGCCACGCGGTGCGCACGATCCGCCGCCAGACCGAGATCCAGCCGGGGGCGACGGTCGACATCCGCGTGCAGCTCCCGCCGATGAACTGCGCCGCGGAGGACACCTCGACGGGCGCCCCGACCCCGGCACCCACCGGCACCGCCGGAACGGCGACCCCCGAGCCCACGGCCGAGCCGCAGGCGACGGCCGGGCCGCAGGCGACGGCCGAGCCGGACGCGACCCCGGACGCAGGCGGCTCCGCGGACCCGTCGGCGGTACCCGAGCTGACGCCCGTCCCGTCCCGCACGGGCGGTCCGCCCGACCCCGCGAGCACCCGCGCGACCGTCGGCTACCGCTTCGGCGCGAGCATCGCGATCGCGGTCTCCGAGCTGTCCGAGCCCATCCCCTTCCTCTCGGCGATGTACGAGCGCGAGTGCCTGGGCGAGCAGCTGTCCGATGCCGCGACCGTGACCCTCGGGGCGTTCACGCCGTCCGCGCCCGGCGAGCCGGCCGACCTCGAGCTGAACATCGACGCGACGAGCCGCGGCGAGGCGTCGATCATCGGCATCCACCAGACGAACCTGCTCTCGTTCGGCCCCGTCGGCGGCCCCTACCCGGCGGTGTACCCGATCGGGGTCGCCGTCGCCGAGGACTCCGCCCCGCAGACCGTGCACCTTCCGCTCGTGCCCGCGCGCTGCGACGCGCACGTCGTCGCCGAGGACAAGCGCGGCACCGTCTTCGGCCTCGACGTCGACGCGGAGGGGACGGCCGGAACGATGCAGCTCGTGGCCACGCCCGAGCAGCGCGGCGAGATCCTGTCGTGGGTCAGCAGCTGGTGCGGCCTCACCCCGTGAGCCGCGCGCGTGGATGACATCGCGCTCGCCCGCATCCCCGCCGGCGCCGTGGCGCTGCACGATGCCCGGCAGAAGCGGCGATGGACCGTCGAGCTCGAGCCGTTCGAGATCGGCGTCTACGCCGTCACCCAGGAGCAGCTCGCCGAGATCCTCGGGCAGGCGGCATCCCATCCCCGTCGGCCCGCCGTCGAGGTGAGCTGGCTGCGGGCCGTGCACTTCTGCAACGCCGCGTCGGAGTGGGAGGGGCTCGACCCCGCCTACGCCTTCGACGGCGAGGATGTCACCTGGCACGTCGACGCGGACGGCTACCGCCTCCCCACCGAGGCGGAGTGGGAGTACGCGTGCCGCGCCGGATCGACGGGCCCGCACTACGGGCCGCTCGCCGAGGTCGCCTGGACCGCCGCCGACGGCGTGAGCACCCCGCAGCCGGTGGGCGGCCGACTGCCGAACCTCAACGGCCTGTTCGACACCCTCGGGAACGCGTGGGAGTGGTGCTGGGATCTCCTCGACCCCGCCCGCTACGACGACTATCGGGTGTTCCGCGGCGGCGGGTTCGCCGACGACGCCTGGAGCGTGCGCGCGTCCACCCGACGGGGCGGCGCGCCGCGCATGTCGCATCCCGACGTCGGGTTCCGGCTCGCCCGCGGGGGTTTCGACGCGACGGATGCCGCGCAGGGCTGGTCGGCGGAGGCCGACCGGGAGCGGGGCGACCCGGACGGACCGCTGCCCTCCGGCTGGACGCCCCGGCGCTGAGCCGGTTCCCTGCGAGCGCCGAGCACCACGCCGATACAATCGAGGAAGCCGCTCGCCGCGGCATCCTCCTTCCGGACGCACCTCCGACGTCCGCGACCTCCACTCCCGACCATTGGAGCCACCATGGCCGAACAGTCCCGCCTCGACAAGGTCATCGCCCTCGCCCGCCACCGCGGTTTCGTCTTCCAGGCCGGTGAGATCTACGGCGGCTCCCGGTCGGCGTGGGACTACGGCCCGCTGGGCACCGAGCTCAAGGAGAACATCCGCCGGCAGTGGTGGCAGACGTTCGTGCGCGGCCGCGGCGACATGGTGGGCCTCGACTCCTCGGTGATCCTCCCCAAGCGGGTCTGGGAGGCGTCCGGCCACGTCGCGACCTTCACCGACCCGCTCGTGGAGTGCCTGCACTGCCACAAGCGCTTCCGCGCCGACAACCTCCTCGAGGACTTCGAGGCCCGCAAGGGCCGCGTCGCCGAGAACGGCCTCCTCGACGTGCCGTGCCCGAACTGCGGCACGAAGGGCCAGTACACCGAGCCGAAGGCGTTCTCGGGGCTGATGAAGACCTACCTCGGCGTCGTCGACGACGAGTCGGGCATGCAGTTCCTCCGCCCCGAGACCGCCCAGGGCATCTTCGTGAACTTCTCGAACGTGCTCACCGCCGCCCGCAAGAAGCCGCCGTTCGGCGTCGGCCAGGTCGGCAAGGCGTTCCGCAACGAGATCACCCCGGGAAACTTCATCTTCCGCACGCGCGAGTTCGAGCAGATGGAGATCGAGTTCTTCGTACCTCCGGCCGAGGCGCAGGAGTGGTTCGAGCACTGGGTCGAGGCGTGCTGGAACTGGTTCGTCGATCTGGGCATCGATCCCGACCACATGCGCCGCTACGACGTCCCCGAGGACGACCGCGCGCACTACTCCGACGGCACCATCGACGTCGAGTACGCGTTCGGCTTCCCGGGCAAGCAGTGGGGCGAGCTCATGGGCGTGGCCAACCGCACCGACTACGACCTGCGCAGCCACAGCGAGGCATCCGGGCAGTCGCTCAGCTACTTCGACCAGGCCTCGGGCGAGCGCTACACGCCCTACGTCATCGAGCCCTCCTTCGGCCTGACGCGCGCCATGATGGCGTTCCTCGTCGACGCGTACTCCGAGGAGGAGGCGCCCAACGCGAAGGGCGGCACCGACACCCGCACGGTGCTCAAGCTCGACCCGCGCCTGGCTCCGGTGAAGGTCGCGGTGCTGCCGCTGTCGCGCAACGAGCAGCTCTCGCCGATCGCGCGCGAGCTCGCCGCCGACCTGCGCGGCGAGTGGAACATCGACTTCGACGACGCCGGCGCCATCGGCCGCCGCTACCGCCGCCAGGACGAGATCGGCACCCCGTTCTGCGTCACGATCGACTTCGACTCGCTCGAGGACCGCGCGGTCACCGTGCGCGACCGCGACACCATGAACCAGGAGCGCGTCTCGCTCGACCGCCTGCACGACTACCTCGGCGAGCGACTGCGCGGAGCCTGACGCACAGGCCGGGCCCGAACGCGGGGTCCTCAGGCGCCTCCAAGGTGCGCCACATCGCTCTGCTCAGGAGGGCGCCTACCGTCCTGCTGTGACGACATACGACGCCCCGGTTCCCTTCGCCGCCTCGACGCGGCGGGGGACCGCGCGTCGATGGAGCGCGTGGCACACGGGCCTGCTGCTGATCTGCCTCGGCGCGGCGCTGCTGACGACGTGGGCGGTGTGGACGGCGCAGCCGTCGGACTACTACGCCTCGATCGCCCTCTCGATGAGCCGGAGCTGGCAGAACTTCTTCTTCGGCGCCGTCGACCCCGCCGGCACGGTCACGCTCGACAAGATCCCGGGGTCGTTCTGGATCCCGGCGCTGTTCGTGAAGGCGTTCGGCTACTCGGCATGGGCCGTTGTGCTGCCGAATGCGCTGGCAGCCGTCGGGGCGGTGGCGCTCATCGCGATCACGGTGAAGCGGATGGGCGGGGCGACCGCCGGACTCCTCGCCGGAGCGGTGGTCGCCACGACGCCGATCCTGGTGGCGGTCGCCCGCTCGAATCAGCCCGAGACGTTCTTCGTGCTGGGCCTGGCCGCCGTCGCGTGGGCGGCGATGCACGCGCTCACGCGGCGCAGCCTCGGCTGGCTCCTGGTCGCGGGGCTGCTCATCGCCGCCTCGTTCCAGACGTACATGCTCGAGGCGTGGGCGGTGTGGCCGGCGCTGGCGGCGGCGTGGCTCTGCACCCGCGGACCCCTCCTGTCGAAGCTCTGGCGACTCGCGGTGGCCGGAGCGGTGAGCCTGGCGGCATCCGTCTCCTGGATCGTGGTCGTCTCGCTCGTGCCGGCCTCGGAACGCCCCTACATCGGCAGCACCCTGAACGACAGCGCCTGGGAGATGGTCTTCGGCTACAACGGACTGGGCCGCTTCGGCTCGGCGACGGCGGACTCCGGGGCGTACCGCTCGTTCACGCCCTCGTTCTCGGGCAGCCCGGGCGTGCTCCGCCTGTTCACCGAGCAGCTCGCCGGTCAGATCGGCTGGCTCCTCCCCACGGCCGTCGCGGCCGTGGTCGTGCTGTGGGTGCTGCGCTTCTCGCGGCCCGTCACGGTGCTGGTGACGATGTGGCTGGCGACCTTCGCCGCGATGTTCTCGGTCGTCGCCGGGATGCACCAGTTCTACACGGCGGCCCTGGCCGTGCCGGTGGCGCTGACGATCGCGCTCGCGTTCGGGGCGGCCCACCGCGCGGCGCGTACGTGGCCCCAGGTGCTGCTGATCGCCGTCGCGGCGGTGACGGCCCTGGGCATCGGGCTGTCGAGCGGCGGATACTCCGTGCCGGTCGCCCTGGTGCAGGCCGTGGCCGCCGTGAGCGCGATCGTGCTCCTGCTGAGGGTCCGTCGCGGCGGGTGGCCGACCCGTCGTGGTGTCCGCCGGGCGCTGACGGCGGGCGCAGTGGGTGCCGCCCTGCTCCTCACCCCGCTCGCGTGGTCGATCGTGACGATCGCCCATCCGAATCCGATCAACCCCGTCGCGGGCGGCGTCAGCGAGATGTCGGGCTTCGGCGGCGGGCGCGGCGGCCCAGGGATGTCCGGGACGGGCGACGGGGCCTTCGGCTCGGCACGCGACGGCGGACGCGGCACGCCCGGAGGGACGACGGGCGGGATGCCGCAGGACGGAGCGCCCGCGGACGGTGCGGCGCCCGGCGACCAGGCACCCGGCTCTGTGCCCAGCGATCAGGGACTCGGCTCCGCGGCGGCGGGCTCGGGCAGCCCGGACACGGCGCTCCTCGCCTACCTGCAGGAGCGGACGCTGGGCTCCCGCTACCTCGCCGCCACCTTCGGAGCGCAGGCCGCGGCATCCCTCATCCTCGACAGCGACGGCGGCTCGTTCCTGCCGATCGGCGGGTTCGACGGCGGCGACCCCGTGCCCACTCTCGCCGCCTTCCAGCAGCTCGTCGCCGACGGAGATCTGCGGTACGTCATCCTCAGCTCGACCGGCCGCGGTGGCTTCGCGATGAACGGCGGCGCCGACGCCGACACCGGGGTATCGGCCGAGATCCGCGCGTGGGTGGTGGCCAACTGCAGCGTCCCGTCGGACGCCCCCGACAGTTCGCTCTACGCCTGCTCGTGAGGCCGGCTCACGACGTCTTCGCCTCTCGGGCGGCGGCCTTCATCTCCTGCTTGTGGGCGCGCACCTTCGTCAGCGACTCCGGCGAGACGATATCGGCGACCGAGCGGTAGGAGCCGTCCTCGCCGTAGGGGGCGGAGGCCTCGCGCCAGCCCTCGCCCGTGAACCCGCGCTGCTTGCCGAGCAGGGCCAGGAAGATCTTCGCCTTCTGCTCGCCGAAGCCGGGCAGGGCCTTCAGCCGGGTGAGCACCTCGGCGCCGCTGGGCGATCCCTGCGTCCACAGCGCCGACGCGTCGCCGCCCCACTCCGACACGATCGCCTCGCACAGCGACTGCACGCGGCCGGCCATCGAGCCCGGGTACCGGTGCACCGCGGGACTCTCCTGGAACAGCGCGACGAGCTTCTCGGGGTCGTACGACGCGAGGGCCGCAGCATCCACCTTCCCGGCGCGCTCCTGGATCTTCAGCGGACCGGCGAACGCGGTCTCCATCGCGACCTGCTGGTCCAGCAGCATCCCGATCAGCAGCGCCAGCGGGTCGTCGCTGAGGAGTTCGTCGGCGGCGTCGTCGCCCGTGATGTGGAGGCTCGTGCTCATGCCCTCATCCTCCCACCCGGGACCGCGGCGTTCACCTGACCGGACCTGTCCCTACTGGGCCACTGATTCGCACGTTCGCGTCAGGTGAGGGGGCGGGAGGGCGACGTTGCGGGGATGGCTTCTGCGACCGCCCGTCCGAAGCGCTTCACTTGACGCTTGTTGTCCCTACCCGGCTCCCTTTCGGCTCACTCGCGTCAGGTGAGGGGGCGGGGATGCTGCGGCCGCCGGTCCTGCGCCGCTCAACCTGACGCAAGCTGTCCCCACCCGCCCCTCGTTCTGACCATTCGCGTCAGCTGAGCGCCCGGACCGGGCGCTGGGAGTCCGGGTCAGCCCGCGACGTCGAGGCGGGGGACGGATGCCGCGGCCGCCGGTGCGGCGGGGGCGACCCCGAACAGCGTCTCGAGGGCCGCGGCGTACTCGTCGGCACGGCCGGCGGCGGCGAGCTCGTGCGCGCGGGCGGTCGGGGTGTGCAGCAGCACGCCGACGAGGTGACGCAGCGCCTGCTCGGTACTGCCGTCCTCGTCGCCGCGGGCGCGGGCACGGGCGATCTCGGAGTCGAGCAGGCCGAACACCTTCGTGCGCAGGGCGACGAGGGCGGGCTCGACCGCGCGGCGCTCTCCGACGTCGGCGAAGCGGCGGGCGGCGTCCCGCACGACCTGGCGCGCGGCATCCGTCGCCTGCAGCTCCTCGAGCGGGGCGTGCAGGCGGATGGTCTCGAGGTCGAGCAGGTCGAGGTCGCCCAGCGTCGCCACGTCGGGGTCGACGTTGCGGGGGAGTCCGAGGTCGATGACCATGCGGCGACGCGAGCGGGGAGCGGAGCCGGCGGCGAGCGACGCCGCCGTGCCGGCCGCGATCACGGCGGCGGAGAGCACGGTCGTCTCGGCGGAGGTGCAGGTGATGACGAGGTCGGCCTCGGCGGCCTCGCGCGCGTAGGCGTCGGAGACCACGGCGCGGATGCCGTGCTTGCCGGCGAAGACCTGGGCGCGACCGGACGGCGAGTGCACCGAGATGTCCTCGGCGCCGTGGTCGCGGAGCGCGGCCAGCGTCGCGGCGGCGTACGAGCCCGTGCCCACCAGCAGCACACGCAGGCTCGACCAGTCCGCGATGCGGCTGTCGGCGAGCTCGAGCGCGAGGCGCACGAGCGACCGGCCCGCACGGCCGAGGGCGGTGGAGTTCTTGACGCCGCGCTGGGCCTCGGAGGCGCGCTGGAACAGGCGCTCGAGCTCGCGCGACGACGTGCCGTCGGTGCGCGCCTGCGCGAGCGCGCGACGCACCTGACCGGCGATCTCGCCCTCGCCGACGACGACCGATTCGAGACCGGATGCCACGGCGAACAGGTGCTCGGCGACCTCGTCGCCCTGCAGCACGCGGTAGGAGCCGGCGACGTCCTCGGCGGGGATGCCGGTGGCGGACTCGATGGCCAGCAGTGTGGCCTCGACGCCCAGCGCCGCGGCGGCGGTGACGGGCTCGTCCATCTCGACGTACGCCTCGAAGCGGTTGCAGGTCGCGACGACGACGGCTCCCTGGACGCAGTCGGAGTGCGCCGAGATCAGCGGGGCGATCGCCGCGGGGTGGGTGCTGAGTCGCTCGAGGAGCTCGAAGGAGGCGGTCTTGTGGCTCGCCGTGACGCACATCAGCACTACCCAAGGATATCCCGCCGCGCGCGGGCCAGCCCTGCGATGCCTCGACGTCGTGATTGTGCGCGCGCAGGCTTCCGACAGCCGCGGATGGGAGAATGGCCGGATGCCTGATCCCGTCGACTCCGCGCTGGTGCACGCCCTCCACGGAAGGCGCCGGGACCGCCCCCCGGTGTGGTTCATGCGACAGGCCGGACGCTCGCTCCCGGAGTACCGGGCGCTGCGCGTGGGCACCGACATGCTCGACGCGTGCCTCGACCCGGCGATGGCCGCCGAGATCACGCTGCAGCCCGTGCGGCGGCACCGCGTCGACGCGGCGGTGTTCTTCAGCGACATCGTCGTCCCGCTGCGTCTCGCCGGCGTCGACGTGGCCATCGAGCCCGGCCGCGGGCCCGTCTTCGCCGAGCCGATCCGCACCGCCGCCCAGGTCGCGCAGCTGACGTCGATCGACCCGGGCGCCGTCGCCGAGGCCGCCGCGCCCGTGCACGACGCGGTGGCGATCGCCGTCGCCGAGCTCGCCGCGACCGGCACGCCTCTCGTCGGCTTCGCCGGCGCCCCCTTCACGCTGTCGGCCTACCTGATCGAGGGCGGCCCCTCCAAGGAGCACCTGCGCGCACGCGCGATGATGCACGCCGACCCCGCGTCGTGGCATCGCCTGGCGGGCTGGCTGGCCGAGGTCTCCGCCGCCTTCCTGCAGGTGCAGGTGGGCGCCGGGGCCTCCGCGGTGCAGCTCTTCGACTCGTGGGCCGGCTCGCTCTCGCGGGCGGACTACCTCGAGTTCGTCGCGCCGCACTCGCGGGCGGCGCTCGCCCCGCTCCGCGGCCGGGTGCCCGCCATCCACTTCGGTGTCGGCACCGGCCCGATCCTCGCCGACATGCGCCTGCAGGACGCCGACGGCGTCGGCGTGGAGGGCGTGGGCGTCGACTGGCGCGTGCCGCTCGACGAGGCCGCCGCCGTGCTCGGCCCCGACACCACGGTGCAGGGCAACATCGACCCCGCCATGCTGCAGGCCCCGTGGGAGGTGCTCGCCGCCCACGTCGACGACGTCATCGCGCTCGGGCGCTCGGCGCGCGCGCACATCCTCAACCTCGGCCACGGCGTGCCGCCCGACACCGACCCCGACGTGCTCACGCGGCTTGTGGCGTACGCCCACGGGGAGCTCGGATGACCGACGTCCGCGACCTCGCGGCCGCCGCGGCACGCACCTCCGTCGTGGTGGTCGGCGGCGGCATGGCCGGCCTCGTCGCCGCCTACGAGTGCGCGAAGGTCGGCATCCGCGTGACGGTGGTCGAGGCATCCGATCGCGTCGGCGGGGTGCTCCGCGCCGACGAGATCGACGGCATCGTGGTGGACACCGGCGCGGAGAGCTACGCCACGCGCGGCGGGACGGTGCGGGCACTCGTCGACGACCTCGGCCTCGCGGGCGACATCGTGACGCCGACCCGCGGCGGCGCCTGGGTCTCGGGTCTGCCCGGAGGCCAGGCCGCGCCCCTGCCCGGCGGCAGCCTGCTCGGCATCCCCGACAACCCGTGGGCCGACGACGTCCGTCGCGTGATCGGCTGGGGCGGCGCCTGGCGCGCGTACCTCGACCGGCTGCGCCCGCCGCTCACGATCGGTCACCAGCGCAGCCTCGGCGCGCTGGTGCGCACGCGCATGGGCCCGAAGGTGCTCGACCGCCTCGTCGCGCCCGTCACGTCGGGCGTCTACTCCGCGCGTCCCGACGACGTGGACGTCGACATCGCCGCTCCCGGCCTGAACGCCGCCCTCACGCGGACCGGTTCGCTGAGCGGCGCCGTCGCCGCGCTGAAGGGCGAGCGCACCTCGGCTCCCGGCTCGGCCGTCGAGGGCATCGACGGCGGGATGGCACGCCTGCCCGCCGCACTCCGCACGCGCCTGGAGGAGCTCGGCGTCGACGTGCGCACCTCCACCGCGGCGACCGCCGTGCGCTCGCGGCCCGAGGGCGGCTGGCTCGTCGCCGTCGACACGGTCGCCGCTCAGGCCGACCCCGCCGGCGCGGCGGAACTCTCCGCCGACGCCGTGATCGTCGCCACGACCGAGGCCGAGGCCCGCCGCCTGCTGGCGCCCGTCGTGCCCGGTCTCGAGCGCGAGGACGTCGTCGCCCCGGTCGTCGAGGTCGTCACGCTGGTGCTCGACGCGCCCGCGCTCGACGCGCGCCCCCGCGGCTCGGGCGTGCTGACGGTGCCGGGCAGCCACATCGCCAAGGCGCTCACGCATTCCACCGCCAAGTGGGAGTGGGTCGCCCGCGCGGCGGGCGCCCGCCACGTGGTCCGCGTCTCCTTCGGCGCGCAGGGCGAGGCTCCGGCCACGGAGGGGATGGACGACGCGGATGCCGCGGCTCTGGCCCTGTCGGAGGCCTCCGCCCTGCTCGGGGTGGCGCTCGCCCCCGCCGCGCTCCGCGGCGCGCACCGGCAGCGCTGGACGCAGTCGCAGCCGGCGTCGGAGATCGGCCGGATCGACCGCCAGCGCGCCGCGCGTGCGGCGATCCACGCCGTGCCGGGCCTGGCGGCGGCCGGTGCCTGGCTGTCGGGCACGGGCCTCGCGCAGGTCGTCCCGGACGCGGCCGGGGAGGCGGAGCGCGTGCGCGCCGCCGTGCTG
This sequence comes from Microbacterium lemovicicum, assembly GCF_003991875.1. NCBI lineage: Bacteria > Bacillati > Actinomycetota > Actinomycetes > Micrococcales > Microbacteriaceae > Microbacterium > Microbacterium lemovicicum. Next base: position 3,258,488 of record NZ_CP031423.1, on the reverse strand, counting down.
TTCGGCGCCCCTGACGCCCCCTCCGACGCGGCGGACGACGGGCCTCCGTCCTTCGCGTGAGACGCGGTGCTTGTCAAGGGTGGATGCCCGGACGGGCATACGGTCTAATCTGAGTGCTGACCAGCAGTCCATCCAGCGTGAGGAGACCCCATGAGGGGCAAGGTAGGACTCGTGATCGGCGTCGGCATCGGCTACGTGCTCGGCACGCGGGCGGGGCGCGAGCGTTACGAACAGATCAAGACGCAGGCGTCCAGCCTTTGGAACACCGACACGGTGCAGAAGCAGGTCGGCAAGGTGAGCGACTTCGCCAAGTCGAGCGCCCTGGCTCTGCCCAAGACGCTCTGGGACAGCGCCGTCAAGGTGACCAAGGCCGCGACCCACTCCGGCGGAGACGCCGGCGACAAGCTGGATGCCGCCGTGCAGGCCGGCAAGGGCTCCGCCGATGAGGTGTCGCGCGCGGCCGAGACCAGCAAGCGCTCGGTGAAGAAGGCGGCCGACGACGTCGCAGACGCCGTGCACCGCGACAGGAGCTGACGTGACGACTCCCCGAGGCTTCCGCGACCGCTCGGACGACAGCCTCCTCACCCTCGTCGGGGAAATTCCCGAGCTGGTGCGCAATCTCGTCATGGCCGAGGTCGACTCCGCCAAGAAATGGGCGTCGCGCACCGCCAAGACCGCCGGCATCGGCGCGGGGTGGTTCGTCGGAGCGCTGTTCATCCTGTTCTGGTCGATCCCCGCACTCGGCACGTTCGCCATCGCGGGGCTGGCCTCGTGGTGGCCGGTCTGGCTGTCGGCTCTCGCCGTCTTCGGCGTGATGCTCGTGATCGCGATCATCCTGGCCCTTCTCGGGCTGGCGCGCTTCCGCAAGATCGGCAAGGACGACAATCCCGCCCAGTCGGTCGCCCGTGATGTGAAGGAAGTGCGCGATGAGCTCGTCTGACTCGCTGACCCCGGTCCCGGTGCCGCGCACCGGTGTGATGATCGGCATCGCCGACCCCGTCGAGCAGGCGCGCGCGGAGCTCAAGGCCGCCCTCGCCGCCATCGAGGAGAAGGCGAACGTGCCCCGGCGCGTGTCGCGTGCGACCGACGAGACCATCGCCAAAGCGCGACGGTTCTCGCGCGAGAACCAGAACGAGACACTCGCGATCATCGTCGGCGGCGCCGCGCTGATCGGCGTGCTCGTGTGGGGCGCGGTGCGCGCCTACACGCGCTGAACGGTCGTCACGAACAGCGCGACGGCACCGCGTTTGGCGCTCGGGAAACGGCGGGGGAGACTGGAGTCATGACGTCCGATTCCGCTCCCTCCCCGTCCGCCTACACGCTGTGGGCTGTGCTGCGCCGTGACCCGGCGCGCCCGGTCGCCGCGGCGGACGAGACCGAGCTCGCCGACGTCGTCGCCCTGATCGAAGAGGGCGGCACGACCGTCCGCGGCTTCTATGACGTGAGCGGCCTGCGCGCCGACGCCGACCTGATGATCTGGCTGCACGGCCCCGACGCCGACGGGCTCCAGCGCGACCTGCGCCGCCTGCGCCGCACGGTGACGCTCTCCCCGCTGCTTCCGGTGTGGAACGCGATGGGCGTCCACCGCGACGCGGAGTTCAACCGCTCGCACGTCCCCGGGTTCCTCCGCGGCGAGCGCGCCCGCGACTGGCTCTGCGTCTACCCCTTCGTGCGCAGCTATGAGTGGTACCTGCTGCCCGAGGCCGAGCGCCGCACGATGCTCGCCGAGCACGGCCGCAAGGGCGCCGGCTTCACGGGCGTCGTCGCCAACACCGTCGCCTCGTTCGCCCTCGGCGACTACGAGTGGGTGCTGCCCATGGAGGCGGACGAGCTCACCGACCTGGTCGACATGATGCGCGACCTGCGGTACACCGAGGCGCGCCGTCACGTGCGCGAAGAGGTGCCGTTCTACACGGGGCGCCGCATCGAGCTGAGCGACATCGCCGAGGTTCTGCAGTGAGGCCGACCCGGATGCGGCGGGGCTCGCGCTGATGGCGACGGCGCTGCGCCTGGGTACGCGCCGCAGCGCTCTGGCTGTGGCGCAGTCCTCGCAGGTCGCGCGGGCGCTGTCCGCGGCATCCGGTCGCGAGGTCACGCTGGTCCCGATCGTCTCCGAGGGCGACGTCTCGCGCGCCTCCCTCGCCGCCATCGGCGGCACGGGCATCTTCGCGACGCGCCTGCGCGAGGCCCTGCTGAACGATGAGTGCGACCTCCTCGTGCACTCCCTGAAAGACCTCCCCACCGCGCAGCCGCCCGGACTCGTCATCGGAGCGGTGCCCGTCCGCGAGGACGCCCGCGACGTCGTGGTGACGCGCGACGGCACACCGCTGAACGACCTGCCCGAGGGCAGCGTCGTCGGCACGGGGTCGCCCCGGCGGGTGGCGCAGATCCACCGCCGCAATAACCGGGTCACGGTGCAGGACCTCCGCGGCAACGTCGACTCCCGCGTCGCGCGCGTGCGCGACGGCGAGCTCGATGCCGTGATCCTCGCCGCGGCCGGTCTGCGCCGGCTCGAGGGCACCGCCGCCGACCTGCAGCTGGAGGAGCTGGGCCTCGCCGAATGGCCCACCGCCCCGGGGCAGGGAGCACTCGCCGTGGAGATCCGTGACGACGCCCCCGACGACTTCCGCGCCGCGATCGCGCTCCTGGACGACGCGTCGACGCGCATCGCGGTCGCCGCGGAGCGCGCGGTGCTGTCGACGCTCGAGGCCGGGTGCCACGCCCCGGTCGCCGCCCACGCGGCGCTGTCGGGCGACGACCTGCGCATCCACGCGGTCGCGTACGCCCTCGACGGCTCGCGACGCGTGGGCCTCGACCGGACGGTGCCGCTCCTGCCGGGGTATGCTCGGATTCCAGGCAGTGGCAAAGGTGCGGATGCTGCCGACGACGCGAACCCGATCGTGCGTGCTGCGCGCGCCGGGACCGATGTCGCTCGTCGGCTGCTCGAACGCGGGGCGGCCGACATCGTCCCACGAGAGTCGACCCCATGAACACAGCAGCCATCCCCACGCCGAAGCCCCTCGCGGGCTGGCGCGTGCTCGTGCCCCGCGGCGGGCCGTGGGGCGATGGCGTGGCGGCGACCCTGCGGTCGCAGGGCGCGACCCCGGTCGTGGCTCCGCTGATCAACTTCGCGCCCGCCAACGACGCCGTCACCCTCGACCGCGCACTCGCGGATCTCGCCGCCGGGGCGTTCGACTGGCTGACCGTCACGAGCGCCACCACGGCCGACGTGCTGTACGCCTACCGCGCGCAGATCCCTCCCACGACCCGTGTGGCGGCCGTCGGCGAGACCACCGCCGCCGCCCTGCAGTCGATGGGCTACCGCGTCGACCTCATCCCCGACCAGGACAACTCCGCCGCCGGCATGGCGGAGCAGCTCCTCGCGCTCGAGCCCGAGCCCCGCGACATCCTGACCCTGCGCAGCGAGATCGCCAAGCCGGTGCTCACGCGCATGCTCGAGGAGGCCGGACACCGCGTCCGCAGCGTCGTGGCCTACCGCACGGTGGGCGTGCCCGTCTCCGACAAGGTCGCGGCCGACGTCCGTTCCGGCCGCATCAACGCGATCCTCATCACGAGCGGCTCGGTCGCCGAGCAGGTGTACGAGCAGTTCCCCGAGATCCCCGAGTCGACCGTCATCGCCGCGATCGGCCCGCGCACCGCCAAGGACGCCCGACGTGCCGGCCTCTCGGTCGACGTGGTCGCCGAGCGGCAGACCGTCGATGCGCTCATCCAGTCCGTCGCGCGGTTCTCGCTCCCGCACGCAGCGGACGAATTCTCCGTCTGAGGCGGTTCTTCGTGTCGTTCCCCGTTCATCGGCCCCGGAGGCTCCGCCAGTCGCCGGCCGTCCGCCGTCTCGCCCGCGAGACGCACCTCGTCCCCTCCCAGCTCGTGCTGCCGCTGTTCGTCCGCGAGGGCATCACCGAGCCGGCCGACATCTCGTCGATGCCGGGCGTGCGTCAGCACACCCTCGACTCGCTCCGCGCGGCGGTGACGGATGCCGCGGCCGCCGGCGTCGGCGGCGTCATGCTGTTCGGCGTGCCGGCCGAGCGGGACGCGATCGGCTCGGGAGCCGACGACCCGCGCGGCATCCTGAACGTCGCGACCGCCGCCGTCGCAGAAGAGGTCGGGGACGCGCTCGTCGTGCAGACCGACCTGTGCCTCGACGAGTTCACCGACCACGGCCACTGCGGTGTGCTCGACGCGCGCGGACGCGTCGACAACGACGAGACCCTGGTGCGCTACGCCGCGATGGGCCTCGCCCAGGCCCGCGCAGGGTCGACGATGCTGGGGCTGTCGGGGATGATGGACGGCCAGATCGGCTACGTGCGCGACGCGCTCGACGCCGAGGGCTTCATCGACACGATCCTGCTCGCCTACTCCGCGAAGTACGCGGGTGCGTTCTACGGCCCGTTCCGCGAGGCCGTGGACTCGCAGCTCACCGGCGACCGCCGCACCTACCAGCTCGACGCCGGCAACGGCCGAGAGGGAGTGCGCGAGGCGCTGCTCGACGTCGAGGAGGGCGCCGACATCGTCATGGTCAAGCCCGCGCTGCCGTACCTCGACGTGCTCGCGGAGGTGCGCGCGTCGGTCGACGTGCCGGTGTGGGCGTACCAGGTGTCGGGGGAGTACGCGATGGTCGAGGCGGCCGCCGCGAAGGGCTGGATCGACCGCCGCGGCGCCGCGATGGAGAGCCTGCTCGGCATCCGCCGCGCGGGCGCCGACGCCATCCTGACCTACTGGGCCGTCGAGGCGGCCGGCTGGCTGCGAGAGGACCTGGTCCGATGACCGACCGCAACGACGAGCTGTTCGAGCGCGCCCGCGCCGTCATCCCCGGCGGGGTCAACTCGCCCGTGCGGGCCTACGGCTCCGTGGGCGGCACGCCGCGCTTCCTCGTGTCCGCGCGAGGACCGATCGTGACGGATGCCGCGGGCACCGACTACGTCGACCTCGTGGCCTCGTGGGGCCCCGCCCTGCTCGGCCACGCGCACCCGGAGGTCGTCGAGGCGGTGCAGGCCGCAGCATCCCGCGGCCTGTCCTTCGGCGCGCCCACCGGTGCGGAGGTCGAGCTCGCCGACCTCATCGCCTCGCGCGTCGTCGTGGGCGATGCGCGTCCGATCGAGCGCGTGCGCCTGGTCTCGACGGGCACCGAGGCGACAATGACGGCCATCCGTCTCGCCCGCGGCGTCACCGGCCGCGACCTCCTGGTCAAGTTCGCCGGGCACTACCACGGCCACTCCGACGGCCTGCTGGCCGCGGCGGGCTCCGGCGTCGCCACGCTCGCGCTGCCCGGATCCGCCGGCGTGCCCGCCCCCATCGCCGCCCAGACGATGGTGCTGCCCTACAACGACCTCGACGCGGTGCGCGCGGCCTTCGAGACGCACGGCGGCGACATCGCCGCCGTCATCGTCGAGGCCGCCGCGGCCAACATGGGCGTCGTCGCGCCGCTCCCCGGCTTCAACGCCGCGCTGGCCGAGATCGCGCACGCGCACGGCGCGCTGCTCATCGTCGACGAGGTGCTCACCGGCTTCCGCGTGCACCCGGCCGGCTTCTGGGGCCTGCAGGCCTCGCAGGGCGAGGTGTACACGCCCGACATCCTCACGTACGGCAAGGTCGTCGGCGGCGGCATGCCGCTGGCCGCCCTCGCCGGTCGCGCCGACGTCATGGAGCACCTGGCCCCGACCGGCCCGGTCTACCAGGCCGGCACGCTGTCGGGCAATCCGCTCTCGGTCGCCGCCGGTCTGACGACGCTGCGGCTGGCGACGCCGGAGGTCTACGAGCGGGTGGATGCCGCGGCATCCGTCGTCGCCTCGGCGCTGTCCGACGCCCTCACCGCCGCCGGCGTCGTCCACACCGTGCCGCGGGCGGGGTCGCTCTTCGGCGTCGCGTTCTCGGCCGACGCGCCGCGGGACTACGCCGGCGCGCTGGGCCAGGAGTCGTGGCGCTACCCGCCGTTCTTCCACGCGATGCTCGACGCGGGGGTCTCACTGCCGCCGAGCGTGTTCGAGGCCTGGTTCCTCACGGCTGCGCACGACGATGACGCCCTCGGGCACATCGTCGAGGCGCTGCCGGCGGCGGCACGGGCGGCGGCGCAGGCGCTCGGTCCCGTCGCGCTCGCCCAGTGAGCGCGTCGCGACCGCGCGTCGTCGTGCTCGCCGGCGGCGTCGGCGGCTCGACGTTCACGGTCGGCGTGCGGGCCGCGCTGGCGCGTCGGGGCGCGCCGGAGGCGACCGTGGTCGTCAACACCGGCGACGACCTGTGGCTGAGCGGCGTGCGCCTGCAGCCCGACATCGACTCCGTGCTCTACCGGCTGGCCGGCCAGAACGACGCCGCGCGCGGCTGGGGCCGCGCCGGCGAGACCGAGCGCGTCAACGCCGAGCTGCAGGAGTGGGGTGCGGGGTGGCCGTGGTTCACCCTCGGCGATCTCGATCTCGGCACGCACCTCGCCCGCACGGGCTGGCTGCGCGAGGGCCTGACCCCCAGCGAGGTCGTCGCGCGTCTGTCGCAGCGGTGGCCACTCGGCGTGCACCTGCTGCCGATGACCGACCACGAGGTCGACACGCACGTCGTGATCGCCGGGGACGGCGACGCAGACGAGCGTGAATCGGGAGAGCGGGCGCTGCACTTCCAGGAGTGGTGGACGCGGTATCGCGCCACGCTGCCGCCCGTGCGCTTCGAGAACCCCGGCATGGCCGCGGCCTCGCCCGCGCCCGGTGTGCTCGAGGCGATCGCGGACGCCGACGTGGTGCTCGTCGCGCCGTCGAACCCGGTCGTCTCGATCGGTCCGATCCTCGCCGTCCCCGGTCTGCGCGAGGCCCTCCGTGCCGCGTCGGCACCGGTCGTCGGCGTCTCGCCGATCATCGGCGGGCGCGTGGTCCGCGGCATGGCCGACGTCTGCCTCACCGCGATCGGCGTCGAGACGAGCGCCTCCGCCGTGGCGGCGCACTACGGCGCGCGCGCGGACGGCGGTCTGCTCGACGCCTGGCTGCTCGCGGAGGAGGACGCCGACTCCGCCGACGAGGTGTCTGCTCGCGGCATCCGTCCGATCGTCCGTCCGCTGTGGATGACGGATGCCGCGGCCACGGCGGACATGGCCGACGCGGCCCTCGACGCCGCCGGCGTCTGACTCGTGATGCTGCCCGATCTTCCGGCATTCGCATGGGTGCTGCTCGCCCTGGCGGCGGTGACGGTCGGTCTCTCGAAGACCGCGATCCCCGGCGCGGGGACGGTGCCCGTGGCGCTGTTCGCGGCCATCCTGCCGGCGCGGCAGTCGACCGGCACACTCCTGCTGCTGCTCATCACCGCGGACGCGTTCGCCATCACGATGTATCGCCGCAACGCGAACTGGGGCGTGCTGCTGCGGCTCGTGCCCGCGGTGCTCCTGGGGGTCGGTCTCGGGGTCGCCTTCCTGGCGGTCGCCTCGGACGGGTGGGTCAAGCGGCTGATCGGCGTGATCCTGCTGATCGTCGTGGGCGTGACGCTCTCCCGGCGGTGGGTGCAGAGCCGGGCGGCAGCCGCGGCCGGCCCTGGGGAGGTGGGCCTGGCTGACGCGGTCTCTGCGGGCGCGGCCGGGCGGCGGCATCCGGTCGCTGCGGCGGTCTACGGATCGCTCGGTGGCTTCACGACGATGGTCGCCAACGCGGGCGGTCCGGTGATGTCGATGTATCTCCTCGCGATGCGGTTCCCGGTGAAGGAGTTCCTCGGCACGGCGGCGTGGTTCTTCGCGATCATCAACCTCTGCAAGGTGCCGTTCTCGGCAGGGCTGGGCCTCATCACCGTGCCGGGGCTGTGGGTCGACCTCGTGCTCGCCCCCGCGGTCGTCGTCGGCGCGCTGTGCGGCAGGTGGCTCGCGAGTCGCCTGAACCAGCGTCTCTTCGAGCGGCTCGTGATCGTCTTCACCGTCGTCGGCGCCGTCTACCTGCTGGTGTGACCGGCCGTTTTATTGCGGTGCGGGCCGTTCGTCAAGCCCCTCTGCTGTGAGGCACCGCCGTGTGTAATGGAGGGAGTGCCTCGATAGACGATCGGGCCGAATGGAAGGAGTCACCCATGGGTCTGGACGACAAGATCAAGAACGCTGCCGAAGACATCGCCGGTAAGGCGAAGGAGGCAACGGGCAAGCTGACCGACAACGAGCGACTGGAAGCCGAAGGTCAGGCCGACCAGTCGAAGGCCGACGTCAAGAAGGCCGGCGAGAACGTCAAAGACGCGTTCAAGTAAGCCGATGCCTCGAAGGCGGTCGCAGCTGATGCTGCGGCCGCCTTCGTCGTTCGTACTGATTAATTCCAGGTTTATGTTCTAACTATGAGCATTAGAGCGGACGTTTATGTAGAACAAAATGTCGGATGTTCGTGGGACGATGATCGTATGGACGAACCGCCCCAGGCCCCAGAGATCCCACCGGAGGTGGAGGAGTGGCTGTGGGCCGAGCGCATCGCCGAGGCGCAGCAGTGGGGGCCGCTGTCCGACATCCGGTGGAGCGCGGAGGAGTGCCTCGACGCCGGTGACGCCGCGACCGCCCGGTGGCTGGCGATCGAAGACCGCCGCCTCGAGCTGCTGACGGAGTGGACGCACGCGGCGGAGCAGATCGCCCGATGGGAGGCGGTGCAGATGCGTCTGCTGGCTCAGGCGCTCGACGATGCCCTTGTCGACGCTCGGGGAGACGCCGACATGGCCGTGCGCAGCGCCGCTGCGGAGCTCGCGACGGCCGTCGGCCTCAGCGACCGTACGGTCCAGCGACGCATGTCGGATGCCTCGACGATGCGCGACTCCTTCCCCGCGACGCTCGAGGGGCTGACCCACGGGCGGTTCTCCCGGGCGCACGCGCAGACCGTGATGGAGGAGGGCACGCGGCTCGACGAGGCGGGCAGGGCCGCATACGAGCAGATCGTCCTCGACCTCGCGCCGCAGCTCACGACCGGCCGACTCCGCGTGGCCGCTCGCGCCATCGCCGAGCGCCTCCAGCCGACGGCCCTGGTCGAGCGCCATGCGCAGGCGCGCGACGAGCGCCGCGTGGTCGTGCGAGATGGCGACGACGGCATGGCCGAGCTGTGGGCACTCCTGCCTGCGGTGCTGGCCCACGGCATCCACGACCGCGTGACCCGGCTGGCGCATGTCATCCGAGCGGGTGCTGCACGCGAGTCGCCCTCGGACGGTGACCTTGCTTCCGATCCCGACGACCGCACAATCGATCAGCTCCGCGCCGACATCCTCTGCGACCTGGCGCTCACGGGGCACGCGACGGGCGCGGAGTCGGAGCGCGGCGGGCCGACCGGCTCAAACGCGGTGCGCGCCGTCGTCCAGATCACCGTTCCCGTGCTGACGCTCATCGGAGCCCACGGTGACGGAGCGGGCGCCGGTACCGGCGACATCGGCGGCGCCACGCTGAACGGCCGATGCCCCGTGACCCCTGCGGACGCCCGTCGCCTCGCCGGTGGAGCGACGATGTGGGACCGCGTGCTCACCGATCCCATCAGTGGCGACGTCTCGGCGGTGGATCGGCGCCTCCCGACGGAGGCGCAGCGCCGGCACCTCCGTGCGCGTGACGAGCACTGCCGCTTCCCGGGCTGCCGCATCTCCGTCGGCCGGAGCGACATCGACCATACGATCGACCATCAGTACGGCGGAGCGACCGCCGTCGACAATCTCGCGCACCTCTGCCGTCGACACCACTCCCTGAAGCATCACAGCGCGTGGACGGTGACCCAGAAGACGCCCGGCGTGCTGGTCTGGACGAGTCCGCTCGGCCGCACCTACACCGACCGACCGCCTCCGGCGCTGCGGTTCATGCCGGGCGGGGCCGGGCTCCGCGGCGCCGCGCTCTTTCAGGGACCGTAGACTCCGGCCATGACCGACGACGGCATGGACGAGCTCTTCGAGCAGCACCTGCCGCCGGTCGCGCCGGCGACGGCCGGACGCACGGCAGGCGAGTTCGCCGCCGGCATGGTGTCGCTGGCGGTGGTGGTCCTCGCGGTAGGCGCGGCGGTGGTCGCCGTGGTGTGGGTATTCGTGTGGCTGAGCGCCGTGTGGTCGACCGCTGTTCTGCCGGCGGGCGCCATGGTCGCTTCCTGGCCCGCGCACTGAGAGCGCGAGCCGTGACGGCCGCGCCGCGACGGCCGCGCCGCGACGGCCGCGCCGCGAAGGCCGCGGGGCGAGACGCGCTCAGGCGCGGGCGGCCTTGACGTAGGCGACGATCGCATTCGCGTGGCCGTGGCCCAGTCCGTGCTCGGACTTCAGCCACGCGACGACGGCCATGTGGCTCTCGTCATCCAGGCGGTCGGCGGCCAGGTCCAGCCACTCCTGCACGGGCCGGCCGTAGGTGCTCTCGATGCTCGGGAAGTACGAGGCAGGGCCCTTCGGCTTCGACCCGTCGGCGGGCGGCTGCGGAGCGAGGACGCGATCTCCAGTCATGGCCCTCAGGCTAGCGACTCGGACGCGCCCGACGGCGGAATCACCGCGGGCACGACCCCCAGCGCCGCCGCGGTCCGGGAGCCGACCCCGAGCACCGCGGCCTCGGCCAGGTGCGCGGCGGTGTCGACGTCGCGGCGCAGGGTGGAGTCCGCCGGCACGTCGAGGGCGACGAAGTTCTGCGCGCGATGCCGTGCGAACGAATCGACGCCGAACGCCGAGAGCCAGGGCACCCCGGGCACGGCGGTGACGAGCGTCGATCCCGTGCCCTCGCTGTCCGCGACGACGCCCCGCTCGACCGAGGCGCCGCGTTCCAGCGCGTCGGCGAGATCCTCCGGGGCGAGCGCGGGCAGATCTCCGAGCAGCGCGGCGCGTCCGCGGCCGGGCGCCTCGACGGTCGCGACGCCCGCAGCGACCGCGGCATCGAGCCCCTTCGGCTCCGTCTCGCGCACGACGCGCACGCGGGCGAGGGCGGAGGCCGCAGCATCCACCTCGTCGTCGGCGGTCACCACGACGACCTCGTCCACCCCGGCGGCCTGCGCCGCCGCGGCGATGGTGTCCAGGGCGATCGCGCGGGCGAGCGCCGCACGGTCGACCCCGCCCGGCAGGCCGTCGGCGAGGCGGGACTTGCCCACCGCCGCCGGCTTGACCGGGATCACGACCGCCCAGCGCACCGCCCCTGACGAGGCGGGCTCGGTCACTCGGCGAACCGCGCGCGCAGCCTCGGCAGGATCTCGGCGCCGTACATGCGCAGGAACTCCTCCTGGTCGTCGCCCGGGTCGTGGAACACGAGGTGACGGAAGCCCAGGTCGACGTACGTCGCGATGCGCTCGACGTGCTCCTCGGGGTCGGTCGACACGATGAACCGCGACGCCGCGCGCTCGATGGGCAGCTCGTCGGCGAGGCGCTGCATCTCCATCGGGTCGTGCACGTCGCGCTTCTCCTCCGGCGACAGCGCGAGCGGCGCCCAGAACCGCGTCTTCTCCATCGCCGTGTCGTGATCGGGGTGGTACGAGACCTTCACCTCGATGAGCGTGTCGATGGCGTCGTCGGGGCGTCCGGCCTTCGCCAGGCCTTCGCGGAGCGCCGGCAGCAGCGTGTCGGTGTAGAGCGCCGGATCTTTGCCGCTGGTGGTGATGTAGCCGTCGGCGATGCGCCCGGCGAGCCGCGTGGCGGCTGGACCGGACGCGCCGATGTAGATCGGCACCTTCGCGTCGGGGCCGGGCCGGTCGTAGATGGTGGCGTCCTTGACGGAGTAGTACGTGCCGTCGTAGGTGACGCGCTCGTCGTCCCACAGCTTCTCGATGAGGGTGATGGCCTCCTTGAGGCGCTGGAAGCGCTCCGGCGGGTCGGGCCAGTCCAGTCCGAGGGTGACCTCGTTCAGCGCCTCACCGGTGCCGACGCCGAGGATGACCCGCCCGGGGAACATCACGCCGAGCGTCGCGAACATCTGCGCCACCACGCCGGGGTGGTAGCGGAACGTCGGAGTCAGCACGGACGTGCCCATGAGGATCTTCGAGGTCCGGGCGCCGAGCGCGCCCAGCCACGGCACCGCGGCCGGGGCGTGACCGCCGTCGTGCCGCCACGGCTGCAGGTGGTCGGAGACGAACACCGAGTCGAAGCCCATCTCCTCGGCGAGGACGCCGAAGTCGAGCAGCTGCGAAGGCGTGAACTGCTCGGCCGAAGCCTTGTAGCCCAGGCGAAGGGGAACGGTCATGTGTCTTCTCCTCTCAGTGAGGGCTCCCGATCGCGTCGACCGGGTCCCTCCGACGTCATGCGGATGTGCAGGAACTCCGAGCCGTCCGCGCGCGCGAGGCGCGACCGGAACGCGTCCACGGTCCCGGGCCACAGCAGCGTCAGCCGGCCCGAGCGGTCGTCGACGTACCAGTTGCGGCAGCCGCCCGTGAGCCAGGGGGTGGATGCCGCGGCCCGGCCGATCTCGTCGGTGTAGGCCCGCTCCACCGCGGGGTCGACGCGCAGCACTCCGCCGGGCGCGACGGCGCGCAGCGCGAGGGCGCGGACGGCGTAGGCGGCCTGCTCCTCGACCATGAGCACCGAGGAGTTGTGGCCGAGCGAGGCGTTCGGTCCGTTCAGGACGAAGAGGTTCGGGAAGTCGGAGACGACGGTCGATCCGAAGGAGGTCATCCCCTCGTCCCAGTGCTCGTCGAGCGTGACCCCGTCGACCCCGCGCACCAGCCCGGCGTAGGGCTGGCGCGTCGAGGCGAAGCCCGTTGCGAGCACGAGCACGTCGGCCTCGTGGCGCTCGCCGGTCGCGGAGACGAGCGTCGAGCCCTCGGCGGAGACCAGCGCGCCGGGCTCGAGGGTGACGCGGTCCGAGGCGACGGCGGGGTAGAACTCGTCCGAGAGCAGCACCCGCTTGCATCCGAAGGCGTAGTCGGGGGTGAGCTGCGCGCGCAGCGTCGTGTCGGCCACCTGCGCGTGCAGGTGCGCCAGGGCGGCCTCCCGCGCGTCGGCGGCGGCCGCGGCATCCCCCGATCGGCTGGCGAAGCGCGCCTCGCCCTCCGCGTACAGCTGCGCGCGGAGGCGGTCGAGCAGGTCGGGGCGTGCGGCGAACAGCTCGCGCTCCTCGACGGCGTAGGGCCGGGCTCCGCGCGGCACGATCCACGCGGGAGTGCGCTGGAAGAGGGTGACGTGCGCGGCGCGACGGGCGAGCTCGGGCACGAGCTGCACCGCACTGGCGCCCGTGCCCACCACGGCGATCCGCGCGCCGTCGAGCTCGGTGGCATGATCCCAGCGGGCCGAGTGGAACAGCGCGCCGGGGAAGGTCTCCAGCCCCGCGATCTCGGGGACCTCGGGCTCCGTCAGCCGTCCGCAGGCGAGCACGAGCGCATCGGCCTCGATGACGCCCGCGTGATCGCCGCCCGTCTCGATCCGCCAGAAGCCGGCGCCGCGTCCTGCGCCGGAGGCCGCCTCGATCCACGACGCGGACAGCATCGGCGTGCGCAGCCGCATGCGCTCGCCGACGTCCTCCCGCCGTGCCACCTCGACGAGGTAGTCGCGGATCTCGTCGCCGCGCGCATAGACGCCCGACCAGTGCGGGTTGGGATGCGCGGCGAACCCGTACAGGTGCGAGGGCACGTCGCAGGCGACGCCCGGGTAGGTGTTGTCGCGCCAGGTGCCGCCCACGCCGTCGCCGCGCTCGAGCACGAGGAACGACTCCCGCCCCGCCCGGCGCAGCGCCATGGCCATGCCGAGACCGGCGAAGCCGGCGCCGATGATCGCGACCTCGACGCGGTCGGGGGCCCCCGACCGCCGAGTCGCGGGTGGCAGGTCCGTCGTCACGAGGCCACGCGCCGGTCGGCCGGAGGCTCGCGGTAGTCGGTCGTCCGCTGACGGAACGGCCGGAACAGGCGTCCGACCAGGCGTGCGGCGTCGGCGAGCGGCAGCTCGAGGCCCTGCTCGACGCCCGCATCCGGACGCACGCGCCCGTCGAGCAGCGTGCCGCCGAGGTCGTCGCCACCCGCGCGCAGCAGCTCGACGGCGTGCTCGCGTCCGACGCGCGTCCACGGGATCTGGATGTGCGGGATGCTGCCGGTCAGCAGCAGCCGCGAGACGGCGACCATCGCGCGGTGCTCGTCAAGGGGCGCGCGGCCCGCGACGAGCGGAACGCCGCCCTGAGGTCCCGGCAGCGGGATCGGCACGAACTCCGAGAAGCCGCCGCCGCCGCCCGCAGCCTGTGCCGCATCCTGCAGTCGGCGAAGCGCGCGCAGATGGGCGACGCGCTCGCGGGCGGTCTCGACGTGGCCGTAGAAGAGCACCGACGTGGAGCGGAACCCGGCGCGATGCGCGGCGGACATCGCCTCGAACCACGCGTCGATCGGCAGGTCGTCGGGCGCGACGAGGCGGCGCACGCGCTCGTCGAGCACCTTCACCCCGGTGCCCGGCACCGAGCCCACCCCGACGGCGCGCATCAGCTCGAGCGCCGCGGTCAGATCCAGCCCGCCGCGCTCGGCGAGGTCGACCACGTCCTGCGGCCGGTAGGCGTGCACGTGGATGCCGGGGGCGGCGGTCTTCACCGTGCGCACGAGATCGAGGTACGCGTCGGCGGGCTCGGCCCGCGGCATCCGTCCCTGGATGCAGATCTCCGTCGCGCCCAGCTCCCCGGCGTCGCGGGCGATCTGCGCGGCCTCGTCGAGCGAGTACTCTCCGACGCCCTGCGGGGCGGAGCGCAGCCCGGACGAGGCCAGGTTGCGGTTCACGACGAGGCTCACGGCCTCGCCGACCGTGTATCGGCGCACGTCGTCGGCCGTGGAGACGAGGGCCGCGAGGTCGTCGCCGGTCGCCGTCAGCAGCGCGGACCAGTCGTCGTCGCCGAGATCGGAGGGGGAGGATGCCGCGGCCTCCGCGAGGCGGGCGATGCCGCGATCGCGACCGCCGCCGGTCACGTGCGGGGCCGTTCCGGCCGCGGGCTGCGGCACGGTGTCGGCTCGCGCGAGACGGGTCTGCGGATCGGCGAGGGCCTCCACGGCGGGACGCAGGGCCGGATCGATCCAGGCCTCGGCGCCGGCGACGTACTCGGGGTGCGCGGTGAGCCGCTCGCGCAGCTCGAACCCCAGCTCGGCGGTGCGCTCGGCGAGGTCGGACAGGTGCGGCCAGGGGCGCTCGGGGTTGACGTGGTCTGCCGTCAGCGGCGATACCCCGCCCCAGTCGTCGGCGCCGGCCTCGACGAGCAGCGCGAACTCCTGCGGGTCGGAGAGGTTGGGCGGCACCTGGATGCGCATGCGCGCACCCATCACGAGCCGCGCGACGGCGACCGCCGCGACGTACTCGAGCACGCCCGCGTCGGGGGCCGACTGCATCGCCGTGCGGGGCTTCGCGCGGAAGTTCTGCACGATGACCTCCTGCACATGGCCGACGCCGTCGCGGTGATGCCGCTCCTGCGCGTCGCGGAGGGCGACGAGCGACTCGGCGCGATCGCGCACGGTCTCGCCGATGCCGACGAGGATGCCGGTGGTGAACGGCACCGCGAGGCGCCCGGCGTCCTCGATCACCCGCAGGCGGAGGTCGGGGTCCTTGTCGGGCGAGCCGTAGTGCACCTGTCCGGGCTCCTCGAAGAGCCGGCGCGAGGTCGTCTCGAGCATCATGCCCATCGAGGGCGCGACGGGCCGCAGCATCCGCAGCTCGTCCTCGGTCATGACGCCCGGGTTGGCGTGCACGAGCATGCCGGTCTCGGCGGTGATGAGGCGTGCGACGTGCGCGACGTAGTCGATCGTCGAGGCGAAGCCGTGCTCATCCAGCCACGCGCGGGCCGCCGGCCAGCGGTCCTCGGGGCGGTCGCCGAGCGTGAGCAGCGCCTCCTTGCACCCGAGGGCGGCGCCCTGGCGCACCACGGCGAGCACCTGCTCGGGCGTCATGTAGACGGGCTTGTGCAGGGTGAGCAGCTGTCCGGGGGTGTCGACGAAGATGCAGTAGTGGCAGCGGTCGCGGCACAGGGTCGTCAGCGGCACGAACACCTTGCGGGAGTAGGTGATGACGCCGGGGCGCCCGGCCTCGCGGAGTCCGGCGTCGCGGACCTCGGCGGCGAGCGCGCGCACCCGGGCAGCATCGTCGCCCTCGGCCGACAGCAGCGCCTCGGCATCGTCGGCGTCGAGGCGGAGCCCGGCGGCGGCGCGCGCGAGCGCGTCCGCGAAGGACCGCTGCGCCGGGGGGAGCGGGCTGCGGACCGAGGTCGGCGCGGGCTCGGTGACGGTCATCGCTCCAGTCTCCCACCGCCGGGGAGCCGGGGCGCGCGGGATCGTTGCCGGTCCGTAAGCAAACGCGCGGGCGCCGAGGAGGCTCCGCTGGCAGACTGGTGGGCATGGTGACCCTGCTCCTGGACTCGACGCGGCTCGAAGTCGCGCTGTCGGGCATGGAGCGGGCGCTTTCATTCCACAAGGGGAATGTCATCCTCGAGCGCACCACGATCGTGAAGGTGCAGCTCGTCGACGACGCGTGGACATGGCTCCGCGGCGTGCACGCGCCCGGCACCTACCTGCGCGGCGCCCTTGCGATGGGCACGTGGAAGTCGGCGGGCGCCAGCGACTTCGTCCTCATCCGCCGCCGTCGGCCGGCCATCGTCATCGACCTCGACGGCCACGACGAGTTCGAGCGCGTCATCCTCAGCACCCGCCACGGTCTCGCGCTCGTCGAAGCCCTGCGCGTCGCCACCGGCGACGAGCCGGAGGACGTCGCCGAGATCGCCGCGCAGGCGCGTCGCCGCCGCACCCGCAAGGCCGCCGGCAGCACCGCGGCCGCCCCCGCCGTCGGCTGAGGCTCCGCGCTGCCGCGGCGGTAGCCTTGCCCGCATGAGCGAGACAGCGACGTCGGCCGAGTCCCCGCAGCCCCATGTCCGCGTCGAGCGCACCGGTCGCCTGGGGCGGCTCACCCTCGACCGGGTGCGGGCGATCAACGCGCTCGACCTGGGCATGGTCGAGGCGCTCTCCGCGGCCCTCGACGACTGGGAGGGCGACGCCGGTGTCGAGGTCGTCCTGCTCGACGGCGCGGGTGACCGGGGCTTCTGCGCCGGCGGCGACGTCCGCGGGCTCTACCGGCAGATCGTCGCAGGGCGGCCGGACGAGACCGCGGTGTTCTTCCGCGCCGAGTACGCGCTCAACGCGCGCATCGCCGAGTACCCCGCCCCGATCGTCGTCTTCGCCGATGGGATCACCATGGG
This sequence comes from Microbacterium lemovicicum, assembly GCF_003991875.1. NCBI lineage: Bacteria > Bacillati > Actinomycetota > Actinomycetes > Micrococcales > Microbacteriaceae > Microbacterium > Microbacterium lemovicicum. The sequence goes on along the minus strand of NZ_CP031423.1, from coordinate 3,241,414 downwards.
CGGCGGCATCGGCTTGGCCGGTCACGCCTCCGTGCGCATCGTCACCGAGCGGTCGCGGCTCGCGATGCCGGAGACGCGCATCGGGTTCACGCCCGATGTCGGCGGCACCTGGCTGCTCGGTCGCGCCCCGGGACGCACGGGGGAGTACCTGGCGCTGACGGGCGCGTCGATGGATGCGGCGGACGCCCTGTACGCCGGCTTCGCCGACCACCTGGTGCCGAGCGCGCGGCTCGACGAGGTCCGCGGGGCGCTGGCGGCCGGCGGGGGAGACCTGACCGCCGCTGAGCAGGTGCGCGCCTTCGCGGTCGAACCCGAGCCGTCGCGGCTGGAGGCCGCCCGCCCGTGGATCGACGAGGCGTTCTCGGCGGAGACGGTCGGCGAGATCCTGCAGAGGCTCCGCGCGCGGCCGGAGCCCGAGGCATCCGCCACCGCCGACGTGCTCGAGGAGGTGTCACCGACCGCGCTGGCCGCCACGCTCGCCGCCGTCCGCGCGGCACGCTCGCTGTCGGGTCTCCGGGCCGCGCTCGAGCAGGAGTACGGCCTGGTGCTGTGGTTCGCCCTCACCCAGCCCGACCTCGTCGAGGGCATCCGGGCGCAGCTCGTGGACAAGGATCGCGCCCCCGCGTGGCGACCGGTGTCCGTCGCGGACGTCGACCCGGGAGTGGGGGCGGAGGCGCTGGCCTTCCGCCCGTCGCAGCCGCTCTGGACGCGTCCGTAGAATCCAGCCATGACGCTCACGCCCACGAAGTCCGCCCAGCGCAGGGAGCGGCGCGCGCGGCGCCGGTACTCCCGCGGCGTCGTGCTGGACTGGGCGTTCTTCGTCTTCGCCGGGCTCTCGGCGGTCTGGCTGGCGTACCTCAGTGTCGACGAGGCCTTCCAGCTCGGCTGGTGGGGCATCGCCGGGGCGGTCGTGTTCTGGGTGCTCCTCGCCTATCTCGTGCTGCCCCGTCTGCACCGGATCCTGACGACCATCTACGTGCCGGACTACTTCATCGGCCGCACCCGCACGAGCGACGGACTGCTGGGCGATCCGGTGAATCTGGCCCTGATGGGTGAGGCGCCGCAGATCGAGGCGGCCCTCCAGGTCGCCGGCTGGACCCGCGCCGACCCGGTCACGCTCCGCTCGTCGTGGCTCATCATCACGCGCACCCTCGCCCGGCGCAGCTACGACGACGCCCCCGTCAGCCCGCTGTTCCTCTTCGGCCGGCAACAGGACTTCGCCTATCAGCAGCAGGTGGCGGGAAACCCGGCGCAGCGCCACCACGTGCGCTTCTGGAGATGCCCCGACGGCTGGCTGCTGCCGGGAGGCCGCCGGGTGGACTGGCTCGCGGCCGGCACCTTCGACACCGCCGTAGGCCTCTCGCTCTTCACCCTGCAGGTCACGCACAAGATCGACGCCGACACCGACGTGGAGCGCGACCACATCGTGCGCACGGTGCAGGACGCCGAGCCCCGGGTGCGGCTGGAGGTGCTGCGCGACTTCTCGACCGGCTACCACTCGCGCAACGGCGGCGGGGACAGCATCCGCACCGACGGCGACCTGCCCATCCTCGACACCCGGGAGGTGCGGGTGTGAGCGCCCCCGAGACCGAGCCCCATCCCGCCAAGCGCGCGGCGTACGAGCCGGCCGCCCGGCTGGTCCAGCCCACGCCGTACGACCCCCGCATGAAGCGGCCGGCCTCCACGGTGACCGGCGCCGTCCTCGTGCTGCTGCGCGTGGTCACCGGAGTCTTCGTGCTCGTGACCACGCTCACCGGCGGCACGCCGGACCAGCCGCTCGTGCAGATGGTCGGCATCCAGGCCGACGACGACACGGCCGCCATCGGCCTCGGCGTCTACACCGCCATCGTGGTGGCGTCCCTGGCCGTGCAGGCCGTCCTGGGCGTGGCCATCCTGTTCGGCCGCAACGGCCCGCGCGTGTGGGTGATGCTGTTCGCCGTCGCATCCATCTCCACCGCCTTCGCCGGCTGGTGGTGGCAGGGCCAGGAGATCCGCATCAGCGGCACGCTGCTGTCGGTCGCCCTGGACGTGCTCATCCTGCTCGCGCTGTCCAGCCGCAGCGCTTCCGCGTACGCCCGGCGCAACGAGCGCCGTCCGGACTGACTGCGCCCGCGGCTCCCCGCGCGTGGAGCATCCTCACGGGAGCGCGGGGGTAGCGTGGAACGCCGCACCGACCGAGGGGAGCGCGCGTGTTCGACAGCCCGCTGTCCGCGTCCGCCTACGACGTCCTCGCCGTCCCGCCCGACGTCACCGAGGAGGAGCTGCGCCGCGCCTACCGCCTGCGGCTGCGCCAGAGCCACCCCGACACCGGCGGGGACGCCGCCGTGTTCGTGCAGGTGCAGCGCGCCTGGGACCTCGTCGGCACCCCAGAGGCGCGCGCCGCCTACGACCGCGGTCACGGCTTCGGCCAGGCCGCTGCGCCCGAGTGGTCGGGCTGGCACGCGCAGACGCCGCCCGCCGACACGCGCCCCCGCGCGCGGTCGTACGGGCAGCCCGGGGGCTGGCGGCGCGAGCGGTACCTCGATCTCGTACGCGAGTGGGTGGGCCGCGGTGTGACGCTCGACGACCCGTACGACCCCGCGCTCGTGCGCTCGGCGCCGCACCATCTGCGCCGACTCCTCGCCGACGCGCTCGCGGAGGAGGCGACCGCCCGCATCGTCGCCGACCTGGGCATGGGCTACACGGTGTGGCACGACGTCGCCGCCGGCGGCCGCTCAGGTGACCCCGAGTCCAAGGTCGACCACATCGTGCTCGGGCCGAGCGGACTCTACGGACTGCTCTCCGAGGACTTCGGCGGTCCGGTGCGACTCAAGCGCGGCGAGCTCATCGGCGACGGGATCGCCGGCGCGCCCATCGCCGAGCTGCTGAGCCGGCTCCGCGTCGTCGCCCGCGCCGCCGGGGTGCGGTTCGGCGGCGCGATCGTGGTTCTGCCCGACGAGGACGTCTCCGAGGCCATCACCGAGCTCGGCAAGGTGCGCGGCATGCACGTCGCCGTCGTCGCGCGCAGCGCGCTGGCCACGGTGCTGCGCCGCGGGGTCTCGGGCGCGCGGGCGGTCGGCGGCAACGAGGTGTTCGACGCCCGCACGCGCCTCAACCAGACGGTGGCGTTCGTCTGACCCCCGAACCGGCCGCGCTCAGTCGTTGAGGCCGAAGAGGTCGAGCGGGTGCGTCAGACGCCACCACGGGCTCGGCGGATCGATGTCGCGGTCGAGGCGCAGGTTCACCGTCGCCTCGTTCAGCGGACCGGTCGCCGTCAGCCCGCCGACGATGTCGCTCTCGTCGCGGCTGTCGCCCAGGTCGTACGCGGGGTCCACGGTCGCCACCCCGCCGTTCCAGAGGATGACGTCGGCGTCGGCGTCCACCACGATGTCGGCCGTGGCGCCCCACCGCGTGCTCACGGTGCCGGCGACGGTGCCGCTCGCGACGGTGGTCGTCGGCTGCAGCTCGCCCTCGAGCTGCGCGTACAGCGCGCGCGAGGCGCCCAGCCGGGCCTCGTCGTCGACCTGCCCCATGACGGCGGCGTACAGCCGCACCGAGGTGCCGCCGATCTCGACGTCCTTGGCCGACAGCACGTTCCAGCTGTCCAGTGTTCCGGTCTTGACGCCGACGACGCCCTGGTCGGCGAGCAGCCCGTTGGTGTTGGTCACGGTGCCCGCCCCGGGGAGCTCGACGGACTGCGTGGCGACGATCTCCGCGATGACCGGGTTGGCGAGCGCGCGCTCGGCGAGGGCGATCAGCGCGGCAGGGCTGGCGACGTTGCCGGCCTCGATGCCGCTCGGGTCGACGATCGTGACACCCGGGACGCCGTGGGCCGCGAGCCAGGAGTTGGCCGCCGCGGCGAAGACGCGGTCGGACGGCCAGATGTTGTAGGCGAGCCGGTCGGCGTAGTTGTTGGCCGAGCCGATCAGCATGCCCTCCAGCAGCTGGTACTGCGTCAGCGTGCCGCCGATCGGCACGTCGAGGGCCGACTCCCCGTTGCGGCGGTACGCCCAGTAGTCGTCGCTGTCCGCGCCGGTGAACCGGAACTCCGGGCCCGACTCGCCCACCGCCAGCGGCATCTGGTCGAGCACCAGCAGGGCGGTGACGACCTTCGTGATGCTCGCGATCTCGACCGCATCGGGCGACGAGCTCGCCTCGCCCACGCCGAGGACGGCGACCGCCGCACTGCCCTGCGCCGGCCACGCCGGAGCGGCCGCCGGCGCCGCGGCGGGGGTGACGGTCAGGGCGGTCACGGTCGGCGCGACCGCGTGCAGCGGCCACAGCAGGGTCGTCGCGGCGTACAGGGCGATGAGGGCGATGATCAGCCCCGTCGGCACCAGCACGCCCGGTCGCCAGGGCGACCGCCGCGGCGCCCGCGTCAGCAGATCGGCCGCGACCGGCACGAACGGCGTGGTGGCCGGGACGACCGGAGTGGTCACCGTCGCCACGCGCTGCTCGTCGACCCACGCCAGGGCGATCGGACCGGTGGCCTGCGCTCGAGCCTCGCGACGACGGACCGGGGCGTCGTCGATGCTCACTCGCGCAGAATACCCTGCGCGCTCCGGGGATATACTCAACGGCACAACCACGGGAGTCCGGTGAGCCGGGCTGAGAGGAAGCGATCCACGCTTCGACCGTCGAACCTGATCCGGATCATGCCGGCGCAGGGAGGAGTTCAGATGAGTGCTTCCACGTCTCCGTCCATCGAGAAGGATGCCGCGGCCGGCCGTCGCCCCGCAGCATCCGGTCGCTTCCGCTGGCGCGTCGTCGACATCGTCGTCGCCGCGGTGCTCGGCGTGGCGCTGGGCCTGGTCTTCTGGGGGTGGAACACCGTCGGATACGCGTGGTTCCTCGCGATGGACGCCCTCACGCCCGGGCTCGGCGGCCTCGCCGCGGGCATCTGGCTGCTCGGCGGCGTCGTCGGCGGCCTCATCATCCGCAAGCCCGGGGCGGCGTTCCTCGTCGAGGTCATCGCCGCCGTCGTGTCGATGCTCATCGGCAACGTGTGGGGCGTCTCGACGCTGTTCTCCGGGATGGTCCAGGGTCTCGGTGCGGAGCTGATCCTCCTCGCGTTCCTGTATCTGCGCTTCACCCTCCCTGTCGCGATGCTGGCCGGTGCGGGCGCGGGAGCGGCCGCCTGGGTGTTCGAGTTCTTCTACGGCAGCTCGCCCAACATCCTGAAGACGCTCGAGTTCAACCTCATCTACCTCGGCTCGCTGCTGGTGTCGGGCGCGATCCTGGCCGGGCTCGTCGGCTGGCTGCTGGTGCGCGCACTCGCCGCGACCGGTGCGCTCAGCCGCTTCGCCGCGGGCCGGGAACTGCGTCGCGACGTCTGATGACGGCTCCGGCCGGCGTCCTCGTCGAGGGCTGGGGATGGCGCTACGCCGGGCGTCGGCTGCCGGCCGTGACCGGGGTCGACCTGCGGATCGAGCCGGGCGAGCGCGTCCTCCTGCTGGGCGCCTCGGGCTCCGGCAAGTCGACGCTGCTGACGGGCATGGCGGGTCTCCTCGGCGACAGCGACGAGGGCGAGCTCACCGGACGCATCCTCGTCGACGGGGAGCCGCCGGAGCTGCAGCGCGGACGGGTCGGACTCGTGCTGCAGGATCCGGAGTCGGGGGTGGTGCTCTCCCGCGTGGGCGATGACGTCGCCTTCGGGTGCGAGAACCTCGGCGTGCCCGCGGAGCAGATCGGTCCGCGGGTGCGTGAAGCGCTCGACGCGGTGGGCCTGGACGTGCCGCTCGATCGCGCCACGGCCGCGCTGTCGGGCGGTCAGAAGCAGCGTCTCGCGCTCGCCGGCGTGCTCGCCATGCGCCCCGGCCTGCTGCTGCTCGACGAGCCGACCGCCAACCTCGATCCCGACGGCGTCGCGGAGGTGCGCCGGAGCGTGGGCCGGATCGCGGAGGCGACCGGTGCGACGATCGTGCTGATCGAGCACCGCACACCCGTGTGGGTCGACCTCATGACGCGCGTGGTCGTGCTCGACCCCGACGGCGGACTGCTCGCCGACGGTTCGCCCGCGGACGTGTTCGCCGTGCACGGTCGCGCGCTCGCGGAGGCGGGCGTGTGGGTGCCCGGCGCGGCCGTCGACCTGCCCGTCCTGCCCCCGGCCGGCGCCGCCGCCGAGCCGGTGCTCGCCGCCGCCGGTCTGGCCGTCGGCCGGGTGAGGGGCGTGCCGGTCGCAGCCGGCCTCGACATCCGGGTACCGGAGGCGGGGGCGACGGTCATCACCGGCCCGAACGGCGCGGGGAAGTCGACGCTGGCCCTGACGCTGGCCGGCCTGCTGCCGGAGGTCGCCGGAGAGGTCGTGGCCGCCGAGCGGCTCGCCGGCCGGGGTGGACGCCGTCCGCTGCGCTGGCGGTCGACCGAGCTGCTCACCCGCATCGGCACCGTGTTCCAGGAGCCCGAGCACCAGTTCCTCGCCGCCACCCTCCGCGACGAGCTCGCGGTCGGGCCGCGCGCGCTGGGCATGTCGCGTCCCGAGATCGACGCCGTCGTCGACGAGCTGCTGGAGCGGCTCCGCCTCGACCACCTCGCGCTGGCGAACCCCTTCACCCTGTCCGGCGGGCAGAAGCGCCGGCTGTCCGTGGCGACCGTGCTCGCGTCATCCCCTGCCGTCCTCGTGCTCGACGAGCCGACCTTCGGGCAGGACCGCCGCGGGTGGACCGAGCTCGTCGGCCTCCTCCAGCGCGAGACCGAGCGCGGGCGAGCCGTCGTGGCGGTCACGCACGACGAGGACGTCGTCCGCCACCTCGGCGGACACCGCATCCGGCTCGAGGCCCGCCCGGAGACGGCGGCATGAGCGTCGACACACCGACGAGGAGAGCGGATGCCGCGGCATCCGCCTGGCTCGACGGCATCAACCCCGTCACGAAGATCGTCATCGCCCTCGTGCTGTCTGTGCCGCTGTTCGCCAGCATCGACGTCGTCTCGGCGGTCGTCGCCATCGTCCTGCAGCTCGCGTGCCTGCCCGTGACGGGACTGCGGCTGAGCGCGGTGCTGCGCCGCATCGCGCCGATCGCGCTGTTCGCGCCGGTCGCGGGCGTCAGCATGCTCCTCTACGCCCAGCCGGGGGGCCAGATCTACGGCTCCTTCCTCTACGCCACCGTGAGCGACGCGTCGATCGAGCTGGCCGTGGCCGTCACGCTGCGGGTGATCGCTCTGGCGCTGCCGACGATCCTCCTGTTCGGGCGCACCGACCCGACCGAGCTCGCCGACGCGCTCGCCCAGGTCGCGCACCTTCCGGCGCGCTTCGTGCTCGGAGTGCTCGCCGGCACCCGCACGCTGGGCCTGTTCGTCGAGGACTGGCGCACGATGGCGCTCGCGCGCCGCGCGCGAGGGCTGGGCGATCGCGGCGCGGTGCGCCGATTCCTGTCGATGGCGTTCGTGCTGCTGGTCTTCGCCGTGCGCCGCGGCACGAAGCTCTCCACCGCGATGGAGGCCCGGGGCTTCGGCGCCCCCACCCCGCGCACCTGGGCGCGCCCGTCGCGCCTGCACCCGCGGGATGCCGTCGCCGTCGTGGGTGCGGTGGTCGTCATCGCCGCGGCGCTCGCCGCCGCGGTCGCCGCCGGAACGTTCCGGTTCGTCTGGTCCTGACCGCGCCCGGCCCGTAGCGTGGGAGGGTGCGACGGATCGGTCTGAGACGGAGTCCCGCGTAGGATGAAACCGCGTCGCAGTATCTGTTCGAAGGAGAGCACATGAGACTCACCGGCACCAGCGCCCTGGTCACGGGAGGTGCGAGCGGGCTGGGCCTGGCCACCGCCCGCCGCCTCGCCGAAGCGGGGTCCGCCGTCACGATCATCGACCTGCCCGCCTCGGCGGGTGCCGAGACGGCCGCCGAGCTCGGCGGCTCGTTCGCCCCGGCCGACGTCACCGACCCGGATCAGGTGGCGGCCGCCGTGGCGCAGGCCGCAGCATCCGGCCCCCTCCGGGTCGTCGTGAACTGCGCGGGCATCGCCCCACCGGCGAAGGTGCTCGACCGCGAGGGCCATCCCGCGGTGCTCGCCGATTTCGAGCGCGTGGTGCGCGTCAACCTGGTGGGCACGTTCAACGTCATCTCGCAGGCGTCCGCCGTGATGGCGCGCACCGAGCCCGACGCCGATTCGGGCGACCGCGGCGTCATCGTCAACACCGCCAGCGTCGCCGCGTTCGACGGCCAGGTCGGCCAGCCGGCCTACTCGGCGAGCAAGGGCGGCGTGCACGCCATGACGCTGCCGATCGCCCGCGAGCTCGCCCGCTACGCCATCCGCGTGCTGACGATCGCGCCCGGCATCATGGAGACGCCGATGCTCGCCGGTCTGCCGCAGGCCGCGCAGGACTCCCTCGGCCAGCAGGTGCCCTACCCCGGCCGTCTCGGACGCCCGGACGAGTACGCCCGGCTCGTGCTGTCGATCGTCGAGAACGGCTACCTCAACGGCGAGACGATCAGGCTCGACGGCGCGATCCGGATGGCGCCGAGATGAGCGACGCGATGAGTGCCCCGATCCTCCTCGCGCGCGACGGCGGCCTCGCGCGCATCACCTTCAACCGCCCGGCCTCGCTCAACGCGATGGACTTCTCGATGGGGACGCGCTGGCGCGACATCGCCGTGGAGGTCGCCGGCGACGCGTCGATCGGCGCCGTGATCCTGGATGCTGCGGGCCCCGCCTTCTGCGCCGGCGGCGACGTCATCGCGATGGGCGGCTCCGGGGCGGGCGGCTCCGCCGTCACCGAGATGGCCGGCGTGATCCACGAGGGCATCCGTGCGCTCGTCGAGTGCTCCACCCCCGTCGTCGCCGCCGTGCAGGGGGCGGTCGCCGGTGGCGGGCTGGGGCTCATGCTGACGGCGGACTACATCGTGGCCTCCGATGCGGCGCGGTTCGTCAGCCGCTACGCCAACATCGGCCTGACGCCCGATCTCGGCGTCTCCACGCTCCTGCCCGCCGCGATCGGCCAGCGTCGCGCGCTGCAGCTGCTGCTGCAGGACCGCACGCTCGGCGCGGCCGAGGCGCTCGACTGGGGCCTGGTCGCCGAGGTGGTGCCCGCCGCGGAGCTCGCCGCTCGTGCCGAGGCCGTCGCGCGCTTCTGGCTCGACGGCGCGACGGCGGCGTTCGGCCAGGCCAAGCGGCTCGTCCGCACGGGGGCCGGGCGTCCGTTCGCCGACAACCTCGCCGACGAGGCGGTCACGATCGGCGCCCGCTTCGACACCGACGAGTCGAAGCTCCGCGTCGCGGCGTTCGCCGCCGCATCCCGCACGAAGTCCGCCCCGAAGGAGAACCCGTGAGCTCCCCCTCGTCCTCCGGCCCGCTCGCCGGCCGCACCATCCTGATGTCCGGCGGCAGCCGCGGCATCGGCCTCGCGATCGCGCTGCGGGCCGCCGCCGACGGCGCGAACATCGCGCTGCTCGCCAAGACCGACACGCCCCACCCGCGCCTCGAGGGCACCGTGCACACCGCGGCCCAGCAGATCCGGGATGCCGGCGGTCGGGCCCTCCCGCTGGTGGGCGACGTGCGCAGCGACGACGACATCACCGAGGCCGTTCTCAAGACCCAGGGCGAGTTCGGCGGCATCGACATCGTCGTGAACAACGCGTCCGTCATCGACCTGTCGGGCTCCCTCGACCTCGCGGCCAAGAAGTACGACCTCATGCAGGACGTGAACGTCCGCGGCACATTCCTCCTGTCGCGTGCGGCGGTGCCGGTGCTCCGCGACAGCGCGAACCCGCACATCCTGTCGCTCTCGCCGCCGCTGAACATCACACCGAGGTGGCTGGGCGCCCACACCGGCTACACGCTGGCGAAGTACGGGATGACGATGGTCACTCTGGGGCTGGCGGCCGAGTTCGCCGACGACGGCATCGCGGCCAACACCCTGTGGCCGCGCACCACCATCGCCACCGCCGCGGTGCAGAACGTGCTCGGCGGCGACCAGCTGATGAAGGTGAGCCGCACGCCCGAGATCTACGCCGACGCCGCGTACCAGGTCATGCTGCAGCCGTCCCGCGAGTACACCGGCCAGACGCTCGTCGTCGAGGACGTGCTGGAGGCCGCCGGCGTGACCGACTTCTCGCGGTACGCCGCGGTGCCCGGGACGCCCGATGACCGCATGTACCCCGACATCTTCCTGGACTGAGTACCCTGACCGGGTGAGCGAGCCGCGGATCATCGACACCCTCGACGGCCGCCCGCTCGTGCTCGACGGCGGACTCGGCACGCTGCTGGAGGCGCGCGGACACGACCTGTCGTCGTCGCTGTGGTCGGCCCGCCTGCTGCGCGACGACCCCGACGAGGTCAGGGCTGCGCACGCCGAGTTCGCGGCGGCCGGCGCCGACGTGCTGATCACCTCCTCGTACCAGGTCGGCTACGAGGCGCTCGCCGCCGAAGGGCTCGGTGCCGCAGAGGTCGACGAGCTGCTCCGCGCGTCGGTCCGCCTGGCGCGGGAGGCCGCCGACGAGTCGGGGCGCGATGTCCTCGTCGCCGCCTCGGTCGGCCCGTACGGGGCGGTGCGAGCCGACGGCAGCGAGTACACCGGGGTGTACGACGTGGATGCCGCGGCCCTGCGTCTCTGGCACCGCCGCCGCCTGCAGGTGCTGGCCGAGGCCGGAGCGGACCTCATCGCGGTGGAGACCCTGCCGTCGCTCGCCGAGGTGGAGGCGGTCGCCGCCGAGCTCGCCGGCACCGGTGCGGCCGCGTGGATCTCGCTGTCGGGCGCGAGCACCGGCTTCACGCGCGAGACCCGTGCCGCAGCGCTCGCCGTCGCGGCGGAGATCGACGAGGTGGTCGCCGTCGGCGTCAACTGCTGCCCGCCGGGCTCGGTGGCCGAGGCACTCGCCGACGCGCCGGCGGGTGTCGCCCTCGTCGCCTATCCGAACAGCGGCGAGCGGTGGGATGCGGGCACACGCGCCTGGCACGGCGCCGCCGGCGTCTCTCCCGACGACGCGCGCAGCTGGATCGCCGCCGGCGCACGCCTGGTGGGCGGATGCTGCCGCACGACCCCCGCCGACATCGCCGGCCTCGCCGCGGCGATCCGCGGCTGACCCGTCGCCGACCCCGCCGGAGAGCTGTCGCCGACCCGCCGGGTCAGCCGGTTCAGCCGGCGATCCGGCCCAGGAACGCCAGCGCCGGGTCGAAGACGGTGGCAGGATCCCCGAGCCCGCGCCAGAGGTGGTCGGCACCGGGCACGATCTGCAGCGTGACGTCGGCGCCGACGCGGCGCAGCGCCCGGGCCAGCTCCTCGCTCTGGGCGACGGGGACGGACCGGTCGTCGTCTCCGTGTGCGATGTGGAACGGGGGCGCCCCGATGATGACGGATGCCACGGGGCTCGCGTGCGCCGCGAGGTCGGGGTCGCTCGCCGCGGGCATCCCGAGGAGGGCCGCTTCGCGGGTCTGCGGGTCGTCGGCCCCCGGCATGGTGCGCAGGTCCGCCGGTCCGTACCAGTCGATGACGCCCCGCACCCGCGGATCGCGCAGGCCCGCGAGGGCGGCGAGGTGACCGCCGGCGGACTCGCCCCAGAGGACGAGGCGGGATCCGTCGACCTCCGTCGCGCTCGTCACCCACTCGATCGCCGCGGTGACGTCCGCGAGCTGCGCCGGCCACCGCGCCTCGCCGCTCAGACGGTAGTCGACGGCCGCCACGGCCCATCCCTCCGCCGTGATGCGCCCGAAGCCGTCGGGTCCGGCGAGACCGGGCACGAACGTCCGTCGACTGCCGACGCGCCACCCGCCGCCGTGAAGGAACAGCACGACCGGCGGGTGCGGTGCGTCCGGCAGGTGCAGGTCGAGCGAGAGCGGCCGGTAGCCCGGATGCTCGGCGTAGACGAGGTCGCGACGCACGTGCGCCATGTCAGTCGAACAGCTCGTAGCCCGGCACGAAGTTCACGTCGTGCTCGGCGCCGCGGGAGCCCATCTCCGCGAACGACGGGATGTGGACCTCCCCGGGCCCGGGTATGCCGGGTGTCGTGGTGGGGCGGCCGACGGCGCGGAAGAAGTCGGTGAACCCGGCGCTGGTCACCCCGAAGATGCGCGCGGTCTTCTCGATCCGGTACGAGTGGATCGTGTCGCGCGGGACGAAGCCGAAGCCTCCGGCCTCGAGGATGCGCGTCTCCCGCACCCCTTTCCGGTCGTCGATCCAGAGGCGCACCTCGCCGTCGAGCACGAAGAACGTCTCGTTTGTCCGGGCGTGGAAGTGCGCGGGCACCGCCTGCCCCGGCCGCCCGACCGTCACGAACGCGTCGAACTGCCGCTCGGTCTGCGCGCCGGTCGTGAGCAGCGTGAACAGCTGATCGAAGAGCACGATCTTCTGGCCCTGTCCCTCCGTCAGCAGGTAGGGCACGAGTGCTTCGGGCAGGGAATCGTCCAGGGTCTCCGTCATCGGGCGGCCTCCTCGTCGCGGGTGAAGTGCACCCAGCCTCCCGCGTGCACCACGCAATGGCCATGACGGACTCGTGAGGGTCGGTGAGCACGCGAGTTAACATCGGGGGATGGACTCCTGGGTGGTCGCGCTGCGGTCGTTCCTCGTCCTGGCCGAGGAGCTGCACTTCGCCCGGGCCGCCCAGCGGCTGCACATCAGCCCGCCGTCGCTCAGTCAGCAGATCTCGCGACTGGAGACGCGCGTGGGCCGTCGACTGCTGGTCCGCTCGCCGCGACGCGTGGAGCTCACCGACGCGGGACGGGAGCTGAGGCCGCTCGCCGCGAGCGTCGTCACGGCGGTCGACGCCGTCGCGCACTGGTCCTCCGGCGCCCCGGGCGACCGGCCGCTGCGCGTCGGGATCGTGGCGAGCGGCGCCGGACCCCTCACCGGCCGCATCCTCGCGGAGGTCGCCGAGGCCCAGCCCGCCCTCGGACTCGAGCTCGTGCACCTCGGGTTCTTCGACGTCCCGGCCGCGCTCGGCGACGGACGGGTCGATGTCGCCCTCGCCATCGCACCGGTCGCCGTCGGGCCGGGTCTGACCTCCACCGCCCTCGTGCACGAGCCGCGCGTCCTCGTGGTGCGCGACGACCACCCCCTCGCGCAGCGCGTCTCCGTCGGCATCTCCGAGACGGACGACCTGGACTTCGTCGTCCCGCGCTCGGCCGAGGGCGACGCGCTGGCGTGGTGGCTCGTGGACCCGCGACCGAGCGGGCGCTCGCCGCGGATCAGCGCCCGCGCCGACGGCGTCGAGGGGCTCATGGAGCTGTGCGCGGCGGGGCTCGGCGTGAACATCGCCACGCGCTCCGCGGCGACGCAGTTCGCACGGCCCGGGCTGGCCTACGTCGACATCGCCGACATCGAGCCGGCGACGGTCGAGCTCGTCACGACCGCGGTGCCGCGCCATGCGGCCGTGCCGCTGTTCGCAGCGGTCGCGCAGGAGGTCGCGCGTCTCGGACGCTGATCCGGCTCAGTCGCGACCCAGACCGCGCGTGCGGCCGGCGACGATCGTCACGCTCTGGTCGCTGAGCCACTGGTAGCCCAGGCTCTCGGTCGGCGTCATCCCGGGGGGCCGGTCGGCCGCCGGGATCGCCGAGTAGGGCACCGTCACCACGAGCGCGCCGCGGTCGAAGTCCTGGGCGGGCCGGCAGTCCGCACGCACGTCGTCGCCGAGCACGACCGCGAGACACGGCAGCCCGCTGCTGCTGCGCGCGAGCCACAGCTGTCCGCCGTAGAAGTCGCCCAGCGGCGCCGACCAGCGCACCGCCTCGGGCACCGGGAACGGCGGTGCGGTCTCACCCGACGGCAGGTCGAAGTAGTCGCCGAACCAGTCGTCGACGGGGATCTCCTGCAGCACGCGCGCCGTCGGGTCGCCGGAGAACGGGCTCGCATCGCCGAACCGCGCGGCGACGCTCGCCGTCGGCGACGGCGCGGCGACGGGCTCGAGCTCTGCACCGCGCCAGGCCGACGCAGCCATCAGGACGGCCAGGACGCCGACACCCGCGATGAGCGCGAGATGCCACTGCGCGCGCGGACGGGCCGACGGACCCGGCACGACGGCGGCGGCCACCGGGGCCTCGGACAGGCGAGCGGATGCCGCGGCCGCCGGCGTCGGGTCAGGCTCCGGCGCCCGCTCCGGCTCGGGCTGCGGGCGCGCCGCCTGCTCCAGCTCGTCGAGCCGCGCGAGCGCGACCGGATCGGCGGCGATGTCGGCGTCGGGTCCGTAGGCGCGACGCCGCAGTCGCGCGAGCTCGGCGTCGTCGTCCACGGACACACGCTACCGGCCGCCGCGCAGGTGCGGCCGGTACCCTCGGAGTCATGACTTCTCCCACCGTTCCGCCGGCCCGGCTCGGCGCCGTCCGCCAGGTGCGACCCGCGACGGAGGGCTGGAAGCAGAAGAAGGACGACGAAGGCCGCCCGCTCCTGCAGTTCGCGAGCCCCAAGCGCGGCAAGCCTCCCGTGCACCTCGCCGACCTCACGCCCGAGGAGCGCGTCGCCAAGGCGAAGGAGCTCGGACTCCCCGGCTTCCGCGCGCGCCAGCTCGAGACGCACTACTTCACGCACTTCACCGACGACGCCGCCCGCATGACCGACCTCCCCGCGGAGTCCCGCGACGAGCTGGTCGCCGGGCTGCTCCCGCCCCTCCTCACCGAGGTGCGCCGGCTCGCGACCGACCGCGGCGACACCATCAAGTTCCTCTGGAAGCTGCACGACGGCGCGCTCGTCGAGTCGGTGCTCATGCGCTACCCCGGCCGCATCACGCTGTGCGTCTCGTCGCAGGCCGGCTGCGGGATGAACTGCCCGTTCTGCGCCACCGGCCAGGCGGGCCTCACCCGCAACATGTCGGCGGCCGAGATCGTCGCGCAGGTGGTGGCGGCCAACGCCGCCATCGTGAACGGCGAGCTGGGCGGCAAGAAGCGCGACGACCACTCCGCCGAGAAGGTGTCGAACATCGTCTTCATGGGCATGGGGGAGCCGCTGGCCAACTACGCGCGCGTCATGCACGCGGTGCGGGTCATGACCGACAAGAAGCACGGGATGGGCATGAGCGCCCGCGGCATCACCGTCTCGACGGTCGGTCTCGTGCCGGCGATCCGCAAGCTGGCCGCCGAAGACGTGCCCGTCACGTTCGCCCTCTCGCTGCACGCCCCCGACGATCAGCTCCGCGACGAGCTCATCCCGGTGAACTCGCGCTGGAAGGTCGACGAGGCCCTCGACGCCGCGCGCGCCTACTTCGACGCCACCGGTCGCCGCGTCTCGATCGAGTACGCCCTCATCAAGGACATGAACGACCACGCCTGGCGCGCGGACCTCCTCGCCGAGAAGCTGAACGCCCGCGGCAAGGGGTGGGTGCACGTGAATCCGATCCCCCTGAACCCGACCCCGGGCTCGATCTGGACGGCGTCCGACGTGCCGGTGCAGAACGAGTTCGTGCGCCGGCTGAACGAGGCCGGCATCCCGACGACCCTCCGCGACACCCGCGGCAAGGAAATCGACGGCGCCTGCGGTCAGCTCGTCGCGACGGAGGAGGACGAGGTCGTCGCCGCCGGAGTGACGCCCGCCTCTTGAGCCGCCGGTAGCCGACACGACCCCGGCCCGCAAGGCGAGGGCTTCTCCGCAGGGCGCGACCTAGGCTGGGCGCGACCCGAAAAGGAGAACCCCCCATGGTCGAATACCGGTACCTCGGAAACAGCGGCTTCAAAGTCTCGGAGATCACCTACGGCAACTGGGTGACGCACGCGTCGCAGGTCGAGGACGACGCGGCCGTCAAGACCGTGCACGCCGCCCTCGACGCCGGCATCACCACCTTCGACACCGCCGACGCGTACGCGAACACCGCAGCCGAGGTCATCCTCGGCAAGGCGCTGCAGGGCCAGCGCCGCGAGTCGCTCGAGATCTTCACGAAGGTCTACTTCCCGACCGGCCCCGGCGGCGCGAACGACACCGGGCTGAGCCGCAAGCACATCACCGAGTCGATCAACGGCTCGCTGCAGCGTCTGGGCACCGACTACGTCGACCTCTACCAGGCGCACCGCTTCGACTACGAGACGCCGCTGGAGGAGACCTTCCAGGCCTTCGCCGACCTCGTGCGCCAGGGCAAGGTGCTCTACATCGGAGTGTCGGAGTGGACGGCCGAGCAGCTGCGCGACGGGCACGCGCTCGCCAAGGACCTCGGCATCCAGCTCATCTCGAACCAGCCGCAGTACTCGATGCTGTGGCGCGTCATCGAGGGCAAGGTCGTGCCGGCCAGCCAGGAGCTCGGCATCTCGCAGATCGTCTGGTCGCCGATGGCGCAGGGCGTGCTGAGCGGCAAGTACCTCCCCGGCCAGCCGGTGCCCGAGGGCTCGCGCGCCACCGACGAGAAGAGCGGTGCCCAGTTCATCAAGCGGTTCCTCGAGACCAAGACGCTGGAGGCTGTGCAGAAGCTCAAGCCGGTCGCCGAGCAGGCGGGGCTCACCATGCCCCAGCTCGCCATCGCCTGGGTGCTGCAGAACCCGAACGTCGCCTCCGCGCTGGTGGGCGCCTCGCGCCCCGAGCAGCTCGCCGACACCGTCAAGGCCTCGGGCGTGCGGCTCGACGCCGACACCCTCGCCGCGATCGACGAGGCGCTCGGCGACGTGGTCGAGGACGACGCCGAGAAGACCTACAGCACGTCGCCCGAGACCCGGATGTCCTGACGTCGATGGGGGCGGTGAGCGCCGGCATCCTGCTGCATCGTCCGGCTCCCGAGGGGCCGGACGGCAGCGGCGTGCAGGTGCTCATCGCCCACATGGGCGGGCCGTTCTGGGCCGCCAAGGACGCCGGGGCGTGGTCGATCCCCAAGGGCGAGTTCGATCCCGCCGACGAGAGCGCCCGGGATGCCGCGCGACGCGAATTCGCGGAGGAGCTCGGCGTGCCCGCACCCGACGGCGACTACGCCGAGCTCGGCACCTTCGCGTACTCGTCGGGGCGCAAGACGGTCACCGTCTTCGCCGCGCACGGATCGGCGGTCGACACGGACGCGTTCGTCTACGGCGAGTTCGCGCTGGAGTGGCCCCCTCGGTCGGGCCGGATGCAGAGCTTCCCCGAGGTCGACAGGGCCGAGTGGATGCCACCGCCCGAGGCTCGCGACAGGCTCGTGGCCGGTCAGCGCCCGGCGCTGGACGCGCTGCTGCGGCTTCTCGCCGCAGCATCCGACTGACGGGGACGACGCGGTCAGCGACCGTTCTTCGGAGCGACGGACACGTCGAGCTTCGGGTGGGTGCCGAGCGACGACCATGCGCTCTCGACGCCGCCGGCCGCGTGCTCGGACGCCCGCACGGCGCGCTCGTCGGCCCACGCGTTGAGCACGTGACCGGAGTGGCCGCGCACGTGCTCGAGCGTCACGTCGGGCAGCCCCCGCTCGCGGCGGTCGTCGCGGGCGACGATGAGCTTCTCGAGGATGTCGCGGTTCTTGGTCGGAGCGCCGGTCGAGGTCTTCCATCCACGGCGCCGGTGGCCGTCCATCCACTTGTCGTACGTGTCGATGGCGTACTTCGAGTCGGCCTGCACGACGAGGTCGGCCACGTCGCGGTGGTCCTCGATGGCGTGCAGCAGGCCGAGCAGCTCGCCGATGTTGTTCGTGCCGGTCGGCAGCGAGCCCGCGGCCCACTCGCCGTCCTCGCCCACCCACGCCCAGCCGGCGGGACCGGGGTTGCCCTTGCAGGCGCCGTCGGTGGCCACGATGTATCGGTCGGCACTCACCCTTCCACGGTAGTCGCCGCGCCGAAGCTCTCCTGACGCCGACGGACCCCCTCAGATCTGCGAGCGCGGCCCCGGCTCGACGATCTTGTTGAAGCCGGTGACGGGCTGGTTCTCGTCGAACGACGCGACGGGGCGGCGGAAGCCCCGCGTCAGCACCAGCAGGTACAGCACGCCGAGGCCGGTCCAGATGAGGCCGACGACGAGCGCGTGACTGTCGAGGTTCACCCACAGCAGGCCCGTGAGCACCATTCCGATCGCCGGCATCACGATGTAGGCGAAGATGTCGCGCGGCGTGTGGCGGCGGTTCCGGCGGATCGCGAAGTACGCGATGACCGAGATGTTCACGAAGGTGAAGGCGATGAGGGCGCCGTAGTTGATGTAGTCGACGATCTGCTCGAGCGTGAAGGCGATCGCGGTCAGACTCACCAGGCCGACCAGCACCACGGTGAACGCCGGCGTGTGGGTGCGCGGGCTGATGTAGCCGAAGAGCTTCTTCGGCAGCACGCCGTTGCGGCCCATCACCAGCAGCATGCGCGCCACGGAGGCGTGCGAGGCGAGCCAGGAGGCCAGGGTGGCGGCGAAGCCCGCCGCCGTCAGCACGGACTGCAGCCAGATGCCGCCGACCTGCGAGCCGATCTCGGGCAGCGTCGAGTCGGCGATCGCCTCGGGCGGGAACGCGTCGGACGACGGGAAGCGCAGCTGCGTGAAGTAGCCGGCGACGAGGAAGATCGCGCCGCCCACGAGCACCGTCAGCAGGATCGCCCGCGGCATCGTCTTGGGCGACTTCGCCTCCTCGGCGTACATGGTGACCGCATCGAAGCCGATGAACGAGAAGCACACGATGGTGGCGCCCGCCAGCACGGCGCCGAACTCGACGTCGGGGTGGAAGAAGGGCTCGACGGATGCCACGGTGCCGCTGCCCGCGCCCTGGATGAGCTGGATCACGACCATCGCCACGAAGACGGCCATGACGGCGATCGAGAACACCAGCAGGATCATGTTGGCGTTCGAGGTGCCCCGCATCGTCACGTAGATGATGCCGGTGACCGCGGCCGTGAAGACGACCACCCAGATCCACGCCGGCACGTCGGGGAACAGCGCCACCATGTAGCTGCGCAGGATCAGCGCGTTAACCATCGGCAGGAGGAGGTAGTCGATCAGCGAGGTCCAGCCGACCAGGAAGCCGAGGCCGGGGTGCATCGACTCGCGCACGTACGTGTACGCGGAGCCGGCGCTCGGGATGACGCGCACCATCTTGCCGTAGCTGATGGCGGTGAATCCGATCACGATGAGCGCCACCGCGTAGGCGGCGGGCACCGCGTTGTTGGTCTGGACGGCGACGTTGCCGAAGGTGTCGAAGACGACGGTGGGCGTCATGTAGCCGAGGCCCAGGCCGACGATCGACCAGAGACCGAGGGTGCGGGCGAGGTTGGCGGTGCCGGTCTTCGGGGCCGCAGCGGCGGCGGGCGACTCGTTCGTGGTCACTCCTGGGGGTGCGGGAACGACGCCGTCGCGGCGCGTCCGGTGGGGAGGGGCGAGGACCCGCAGAGGGCCTTCCGCATCATCGGGTGAGGGTCAGCATAGGACCCAGGTGTTTCACAGGGATAGCGTCGAGATGTCCGCGCGCGTCACCGCGCGCCGCGGCATCCCGCCGTCAGAGACGCGACCAGGCCTCGGTGAGGACGGAGCGCAGGATCTGCTCGATCTCGTCGAACTCGGCAGGGCCGATGGTGAGCGGCGGCGCGAGCTGGATGACCGGGTCGCCGCGGTCGTCGGCGCGGCAGTAGAGGCCCGCATCGAACAGTGCCTTCGACAGGAAGCCCCGCAGCAGCCGCTCGGACTCATCGTCGTCGAAGGTCTCCTTCGTCGTCTTGTCCTTCACGAGCTCGATGCCGAAGAAGTAGCCGTCGCCGCGCACGTCGCCGACGATCGGGAGGTCGAGCAGCTTCTCCAGCGTCGCGCGGAAGATCGGGGAGTTCGTGCGCACGTGCTCGAGCAGCTTCTCCTCCTCGAAGACGTCGAGGTTCTCCAGCGCGACCGCCGCCGAGACCGGGTGGCCGCCGAAGGTGTAGCCGTGCGGGAACGACTGGTCGCCGTGGGCGAACGGCTCGTAGACACGGTCGCTGACGATGGTGCCGCCCAGGGGCGCGTAGCCGCTGGTGACCGCCTTCGCGAAGGTGATCATGTCGGGCTGGTAGTCGTAGGCCTGCGCACCGAAGTAGTGGCCGAGGCGGCCGAAGGCGCAGATGACCTCGTCCGACACGAGCAGCACGTCGTGGCGGTCGCAGATCTCGCGCACGCGCTGGAAGTACCCGGCGGGTGCGGGGAAGCATCCGCCGGCGTTCTGCACCGGCTCGAGGAAGACGGCGGCGACGGTCTCGGGTCCTTCGAACTCGATCATCTGCTCGATGCGGTCGGCGGCCCACAGCCCGAACTCCTCGGGGGTGCCGCCGCCGAAGCCCGATTCTGCGGCGCGGTAGTAGTTCGTGTTGGGCACGCGGAAGCCGCCGGGCGTGACCGGCTCGAACATGTGCTTCATGACGGGCAGGCCGGTGATGGCCAGGGCGCCCTGGGTGGTGCCGTGATACGCGATGGCCCGCGAGATGACCTTGTGCTTGGTGGGCTTGCCCTGCAGCTTCCAGAACTGCTTGGCCAGCTTGAAGGCGGTCTCGACGGCCTCTCCGCCGCCGGTGGAGAAGAAGACGTGGTTGAGGTCGCCGGGGGCGAGGTTCGCGATGCGGTCGGCGGCCTCGATGCCGGTCGGGTGCGCGTACGACCACAGCGGGAAGAACGCGAGCTCCTCGGCCTGGGCGGCGGCGGCCTGCGCGATGCGGGAGCGGCCGTGGCCGGCGTTGACGACGAAGAGGCCCGCGAGGCCGTCGATGTAGCGCTTGCCGTGCGAGTCCCAGATGTGGTGGCCCTTGCCCTTGACGATGATCGGGACGCCGGCGCCCTCGGTCATCACGGACTGGCGCGAGAAGTGCATCCAGAGGTGGTCGCGGGCCATGGCCTGCAGTTCGGCATCGGAACGGGTCAACGGTCCCCCAGGGGTGAGCGGGCGAGGAGTGCGGTTCTTCGAGAGGCTACTCCCCGCCTCGCGTCGCCGACCGGGACCTGGGTCGCGTCCCGGCCGGCGGCCGGATCACGGGCGCAGGAGCACCTTGCCCACCCGTGCGTCGCCGTTGGCCGTCACCGCGGCGTCGGCCTCGTCCAGTCCGTAGGTCGCGGCGACGGGCAGCGTCAGCACGCCGGAGGAGAGGTGCTCGCCGAGCTCTCGGAAGAGACGGCCGCGGGTCGCGGCATCCATGTTCGCCGAGACCTTGCTGCCCCAGAAGCCCTTCACGGTCGCCTGCGTGAAGATGATGTCGCCGGAGGACAGCTCCATCGTGGGGGAGTCCATCGCGCCGAACACGACGAGCGTGCCGCCCTCGCCGAGCAGCGAGAGGACGTGTCCGCTCGCTGCGCCGCCCACCGAGTCGACGCCCGCGACGATCGTCGCGCCGCCGGTGATCTCCGCGACGCGGTCGCGCCAGTCGTCGGTGTCGACGGCGACGATGCGGTCGATGCCCTGGTCGGCGAGGTCCTGCACCGCGCCGGCGCGGCGGACGAGGCCGACGACGTTCACGCCGCGGGCGCGGCCGATCTGCGCGACCATGCGTCCGACGGCGCCGTTCGCGGCGTTCTGGACGATCCACGCGCCCGGCTCGAGCTTGAGGAAGTCGAGCAGGCTGATCGCGCTGAACGGCATCGCCACCAGCTGCGAGGCCGCCTCGTCGGAGAGGCCGTCGGCGACGGGGATCAGGGCGGCGGCGCGGGCGATGAAGTACTCCGCCCACACGCCGAACGTGCCCCCGGTCGCCACGCGCTGACCGACCTGCAGGTTCTCGACGCCGGAGCCGATCGCGTCGACGACGCCCACGGCCTCCGTGCCGGCGCGTGCGGGCAGCTCGGGCGTGAAGCCGTAGGTGCCGCGGATCGTCCAGAGGTCGTGGTTGTGGATCGGTGAGAGGAGGAGGCGTACGCGCACCTCACCGGCTCCCGGTTCGGGCAGCGCGACCTCGTCGACGGCGAGGACGGCCGCCGGGTCGCCGAATTCGGAATGGATGAGAGCGCGCATGAGAGCCTCCGGGATTGATACTGTAATGATCAGTCCAATATAGCGCCAGTCGCTGAGAGGAGCATCCATGGGTCGCACAGCCACCTTCGACCGCGACGCGGTCGTCCGCGCGGCGCGCGACGTGTTCTGGGAGCGCGGCTACGCCGACACCGGCATCACCGACCTCGAGGAGGCGACGGGCCTCGGCCGGTCGAGCCTGTACCACGCGTTCGCGGCCAAGCGCGGGCTGTTCGAAGCCGTCGTGCAGGCGTACCTCGTCGACGCACGGGCCGAGTGGGCGGGGCTCCGCGAGGCGCGGCCGGCGCCCGACGCGCTCGAGCGCTACGTCGCCGAGCTCGCGGCGGGGTTCGCGGGTGCGTCCCTGCGGGCGCGGGCCGGGTGCCTCCTGCTCAACGTCGCCTCGACGGCCGCCGCCGTCGAGGACGGCGCCCTGAACGACCTCGTCGTGCAGTACGTCGGTGAGCTGCGGACGGCCATCCGCTCGGGTGTGGGCGCGCGTCGCCCCGATCTCGGCGACGCCTCCGCGGATGATCTCGCACGCGTCTGTGCGGCACTCGTCATCTCCGCGCTCACCTCCGCGCGCACCGACGGCGACGCCGCCGGGCGCGACCTGGCCGCGGTGCCGGCGGCGCTGCGCGCCTGGTGCGACGCGCCGACGTCCACCTGATCCACAGGAGGGGGGTCGTACTCTCTTCCGATGTCCTTCTCCGCTCACAGGCCCGGCCGCTTCGGCTCCGACGGCCGCATCGACCTCGATGCGCCCGACGAGACCGACGACGCCGAGCCGCAGTACCTGAGCGACCTGCGCGCCGACGCTGACGACGACCACTCCACCCACGCGTGGGGAGCTCCGGGCGTGGGCGACGAGCAGGACGCGGCGCAGCATCCGGAGCCGGTCGTCGAGGCCGCGGAGGAGCCGGCGCCGACGCGTCAGGCCCGGGCGCCGCGCGAGCCGCGAGAGCCGCGCGCTCCGCGTCCGCCCCGCCAGCGCCGGGTGTCACCGCCGCGCCGGCGTCTTCCGCTCGGCCGCCGCATCGCGGTGCTCGGCGGCGCCGACGCCGACGTGCTCGCGGACGTGCCGGAGGAGACCTCGCGCTTCGTGCAGATGTTCTTCGTGCTGCTGGGCACCGCGCTCGTCTCGGCGCTGTCGATGGTGTTCGCGCTCGTCACCGGCGTCCGCATCTCGGTGTGGCTCGCCATCCCGCTCGCCCTCGTCTGGGCGCTCCTCATCTTCAACCTCGACCGCTTCCTGACCTCGACGATGCGCTCGACGCGCAACGTGGGCCGGCTCATCGGGCTCGCCCTGCCCCGCGTCATCATGGCGGCCCTCATCGGCATCGTGGTCGCCGAGCCGCTCGTGCTGCAGGTGTTCGCGAACGACATCGCCCGCGAGGTGAACTCCACCAACGTCGTGCAGGCCCAGACCGACCAGAACGCCGTCACGGACGGCCCCGAGAAGCAGGCTCTGGATGCGGCGAGCGCCCAGGTCTCGGCGCTCGAGAACCAGGCGGCCACCGGCATCGTGGAGGGCACGTCGTCGACCTCCGCCGAGGTCGTCGCCGCGCAGCAGTCCGTCGACCAGCTCACCGCACAGCTCACCGCCCAGCAGGGCGTCATCGACCAGGCGCGCCTGGTCTACCAGTGCGAGCTGACCGGCGCGGGCGCCGGCACCGTCACCGGCTGCACCGGTGTCGCGGGCGAGGGCACGAGCTCCGACGCCGCACAGGCGCAGCTGACCCAGGCCCAGTCCGCCTACGACGCACTGTCGGCGCAGCTGACGCAGGCGCAGTCCGCCCTCTCGGCGGCCTCGGCCGCGAGCACCGGTGCCGCTGCCGCCTCGGGCGAGCAGAACAAGCAACAGGCCGAGGACCAGCTCCCCGCCGCCCGCGCGCAGTACGACGGAGCGCTCGCCGCCTACAACGACCGCGCTGCGGCCATCGCGTCGGGCAACGCGGGCGCGGTCGGACTGCTGAGCCAGATCGGCGCGCTCGAGCGCCTGTCGCAGAAGGAGCCGACGCTCCTCTGGGCCCACTGGCTCATCGCCGCGCTGTTCTTCATGATCGAGCTGCTGCCCGTCCTGGTGAAGGTGCTCACGAGCTTCGGCGGACCGTCGCTCTACGAGAAGGCGGAGGCCCTGCGCACGCAGGTCGCGCTCGACCGGGTGACCACGCGCACCTTCCACCGTCGCGCCGAGGCGCTGGCGAGCACCTCCACGAGCTGACGCGCGTCAGCCCTCGCGCGTCGCCTCCCACTCCTCGACGAGGCCCGGCAGGCGCGCGGCGATGAAGCGGAAGAACGACGCCATCTCCTCGGCGCGCTCCCGGGCGGCCGCGTCATCGACCTGCGCCTCCGCGATGGCATCGATGTCGACGGCGAGCCGCTCGTAGACCGGCGCGTTGCTGGCGATGGAGCCGTAGAACGTGTCGTGCACCAGCTCGTAGCGGTCGCGCCGCTCGCCGGGGCGCGACTGCCGGCGGATGAAGTGGATCTGCTGCAGGTACCGCACGGCGCCCGACACGGCCGCCGCGCTGACCCCGAGCCGCTCGGAGATGTCGGCGGCCGACGATCCGCCGCCGGGGGCCGCGACGAGCGCCATCAGCACGCGGGCCGGCATCCGCGGCATCCCGGCCGCCGTCATGACCGCAGCTCCCCGCTCGGCCGCCTCGATCGCCCGGTGCGGGGGGCGGGCGGTCTCTGCGTACTCCTGGTCCGTCATCCCTGCGACGCTATCCCGCCGGCGCCAGCTCGCGCCGCCGCATCAGCCCGAGCGCGCCGCCGCCGCCGACGACGGTCGTCGCGAGGAGCCAGCCGAGACCCTGCGGGTCGACGCCGTCGCCGGTGACGGTCGGCGCATCGGCGATGGGAGCGAGGTGCACCACCGCGTCGGGGAAGCCGAACAGCGCGCCGAACAGGCCGAGGATCATGCCGAGCATGACGAGCGTCCATCCGAGAGGGATCGTCAGGCGGGGGGCGAGGACGAAGACGAGGGCGGTGACGACGAGGAACACGGATGCCGCGGCCGCCTGTCCGCCGCCGGTGACGAGCACATCGCCGAGGAGCGACATGTCGCCCCCGATCAGCCCGAGCGCGGCACCGGCCACCGCCGCGGCGACCACGAGCAGGATCGCGGCGAACCCCACGGCGAGGTACCCGCCGAGCCAGCCCACGCGTCCGGTCGGCGTGGACAGCACGGCCTCCGCGGTGCCGCGGGCCTCCTCCTGGCGTGCCCGGCAGATCACCTGCACGGCGGCGCACGCGGCGAGGATCCCCAGCATCGTGAAGAAGATGACGATCGCCCCCTGCGCGAGCGAGCCGTCGCGCGTCAGCGCATCGAGGATCGCCTGCACCGACGGCAGATCGGATGCCGCGTCCGCGAGCGCCGCGGACAGCCGGGTGGCGAGCAGACCCGTCACCAGTCCTCCCGCTGCCCAGCCGGCGATGGCGGGCCACGTGAGCCGCCACGCCAGCGCGACCGGCGTCGAGAGCGCGGGACGCGCGGAGGGCCGTCCGGCGCGTGCCGCCACGAACCCCTCGCCGAGGTCCCGGTGGGTCGCGAGCACGACGGAGGCAGCCACGAGGAGGCCGCCGACGAGCAGGGCGAGCAGCACCGGCCGCACGTCGTCGTCCGCGAAGGGGCGGGCGTTCTCGGACCAGCCGAACGGCGACAGCCAGGCGAGACCGGAGCTCTCGATGCGCTGGAGGTCGGCACCGGGCGTGCCCAGTGCGTTGCCGATCCCGCCGATCAGGTAGGTGAGCAGCACCAGCCAGACGGCGAGGGCGTTGGCCGCGCGGGCGGTGGAGAGCACCTGCGCGGCGACCAGCCCGACGCCCAGGAAGACCAGGCCGACCGTGGCCGCGGCCGCCCCCGTGAGCCAGGATCCCGCCGCGGGCAACCCGCACGCGAGAAGTGCGAGGGCGCTGAGCACGGCGAGGGCGACATTCGCCAGGACGCCGTGCGCGATGGTCGCCGTCGTCGGGGCGATCCGTCCGGCGGGGGTCGCGGAGATGAGCTCGGCCCGCCCCTGCTCCTCCTCCGCGCGGGTGTGCCGCACCGCGAGGAAGGTGCTCATGAACGCGGCGAGCATCGCGAGGAACGGGAGGATGAGGAACGCGACGAAGGGCCCCTCGCCGGCACCCGAGGGCAATCCGCGGAACAGCATGATGACCGGGTTGGCGACGGCCGTCGCCAGCAGCGCGACGCGGTCGGACTCCGTGCCGTAGGTCTGGCTCACGCCGACGTACGAGAGGAGGGCGAGCAGCGCCGTCCCGACGACCCAGGCCGGCACCTGCCGGCGGTCGCGGCGGAGCCGCTGGCCCAGGAGGATCCGGACGGCCCTCATCGCGGACGGCTCTCGTCGTCGCCGTAATGGCGGAGGAACAGCTCCTCGAGCGACGGCGGCGCGATGCGCAGACCGGTGACGGAGCGTTCGGCCAGGGTCGGGAGCACTGCGCTCACGCGGTCGCTGTCGACGCTGAAGCGCACGCGCCCGTCTTCGACGGTGAGGTCCTGCGCCTCCGGGATGCCGGCGGCCGCGGCATCCGCTCGCCCGTCGCCCTCGGGCAGGTCGAACGAGACCTCCGTGCGGGTGAGGTGGCGGAGGTCGGCGAGCGTGCCGGTCTCGACGATGCGCCCGGCGCGGATGATCGAGAGCCGATCGCAGAGAAGCTCCACCTCGGACAGGATGTGGCTCGACAGCAGCACCGTGGCCCCCGCGTCGCGGACGCGGGCGATCTCGGAGCGGAACACGACCTCCATGAGCGGATCGAGGCCGCTGGTCGGCTCGTCGAGGACGTACAGGTCGGCGGGCACCGCGAACGCTGCGATCAGGGCGACCTTCTGCCGGTTGCCCTTGGAGTACGCACGCCCCTTCGTGCGGGGGTCGAACTGGAAGGCCTCCACGAGACGCTCGCGCTCGTTGCGGTAGGCGCGGTCGTGCCGCTGGGCCCCGCGCAGCCGCGCGAGCACGTCGATCGCCTCGCCGCCCGACAGGTTCGGCCACACGCTCACATCCCCGGGGACGCTCGCGATGCGGCGGTGGAGCGGCACCGCGTCGCGCCACGGGTCGTGGCCGAACACCTCCGCGGAGCCGGACGTGGCGCGCGCGAGTCCGAGGAGGATGCGGATGGTCGTCGACTTGCCGGCGCCGTTGGGGCCGAGGAAGCCGTGCACGGATCCCGCGTCGACCGCCAGGTCGAGCCCGTCGAGGGCGGAGAGTCGTCCGTAGCGCTTGACGAGGTGGGTGGTGCGGATGACGGGGGTCACGTCGCGAACGCTACGCCCGATTCACACATTCGTGAAGAGTGTGAAACGAGATCTCACCGTGAACGCGCAGCACAACGTGTCTGTGTATGCGCTCGGCACCGGAAACCGACCCAGCCTCCTCGCCAGGCGCGGCTTTGTATACACTGGGCGTGTTCCAGTGGAGGGAGGATGCATGCGCGCCAGCGATCGGGCGTACGAGCGTCTCCTCGACGAGATCCAGAGCGGACAGCTGCCCGCGGGCGCCGTCCTGAGCGAGGTCGGGCAGTCGACCCGCCTCGGCGTGAGCCGCACGCCGCTCCGCGAGGCGCTGAGCCGCCTGGCCGCCGACGGACTCGTGGTGCAGCAGTCGCCGCGCGTCACCGTGGTCGCCGGCATCGCTGCCCGCGACATCCGCGACCTCTTCGAGGTGCGGACCGCCCTCGAGACCACGGCCGCGCGGGCCGCCGCGCGGCGGGGTGATCCCGCGGTCTTCGCCGCCCTCGCGGAGGAGTTCCGCGCCGCCGGCCTCGACGACGCCGCGCTCGACGCCTACTACGCGCTCATCGCGCGCTTCGATCGGGCCGTGGACGCCGCGGCCGACAACGCGCGCCTGTCCGCGGCTCTGCGCACCGTGCGTACCCATCTCGTGCGGGTGCGCCGCCTGGCACGCGACAAGCCCGCGCGCCTGGCCGCCTCCGCGGCCGAGCACCGGCTGATCGCAGCCGCCATCGCCGACGCGGACGCCGACCTCGCGGCATCCGCCACCGCCGTCCACCTGCACAACGCGCTCGAGAGTGCGCTCCTCTCCCTCGAGGATGCGCCGCGCCCCCTCACCCCCTCCGGAAGGACATCATGACCGTCACCCACCACCTCCGCGTCCACCGCAGCGACGAGGAGCTCGCCCGCGAGGGACAGCTCGCCTGGCGTCTCGCCGAGATCGCCGCCGATCCGGTCGAGGTCGACGACGACGTCGCGGACATGATCATCAACCGCGTCATCGACAACGCGGCCGTGGCCGCGGCATCCCTCACGCGGGCGCCCGTCAGCGCGGCGCGCCAGCAGGCCCTCGACCACGCCGTGTCGATCAGCGGCGCGGGTGCCACGGTCTTCGGCTGCACGCTCGAGCGCCGCACGAGCCCGGAGTGGGCGGCGTGGGCCAACGGCGTCGCCGTGCGAGAGCTCGACTACCACGACACGTTCCTCGCGGCGGAGTACTCGCACCCCGGCGACAACATCCCGCCGATCCTCGCCGTCGCGCAGCACGTCGGCAGCGAGGGGCGGGCGCTGCTGCGGGGGCTCGCGACCGGGTACGAGATCCAGATCGACCTCGTCCGCGCGATCTCGCTGCATCGCCACAAGATCGACCACGTCGCCCACCTCGGCCCCTCGGCCGCCGCCGGCATCGGCACGCTGCTCGGGCTCCCCGCCGAGACGATCTATCAGGCCGTCGGCCAGGCGCTCCACACGACCACCGCCACGCGCCAGTCGCGCAAGGGCGAGATCTCCACGTGGAAGGCGCACGCCCCGGCCTTCGCGGGCAAGATGGCCGTCGAGGCGGTCGATCGCGCGATGCGCGGCGAGACGAGCCCGTCGCCGATCTACGAGGGCGAAGACGGCGTCATCGCCTGGATGCTGGACGGACCAGACGCCTCGTACGAGGTGCCGCTGCCCGGGCCAGGGGAGTCCAAGCGCGGCATCCTCGACTCGTACACGAAGGAGCACTCCGCCGAGTACCAGGCGCAGGCG
Source organism: Microbacterium lemovicicum (assembly GCF_003991875.1). Lineage (NCBI taxonomy): Bacteria > Bacillati > Actinomycetota > Actinomycetes > Micrococcales > Microbacteriaceae > Microbacterium > Microbacterium lemovicicum. The sequence continues at coordinate 3,212,726 of NZ_CP031423.1, read as the reverse complement.
TGGATCGACCTCGCCCGCAGGCTGCACGACGAGCGCCCCGACGCGGCCGACCCCGCGAACGTCGAGTCGATCGTGCTGCACACGTCGCACCACACGCACCACGTGATCGGCTCGGGTGCGAACGACCCGCAGAAGTACGACCCGACCGCCTCGCGCGAGACGCTCGACCACTCGATCCCGTACATCTTCGCCGTCGCCCTGCAGGACGGCGGGTGGCACCACGTCGACTCCTACGCGCCCGAGCGCGCCGGCCGGCCCGACACCGTCGCGCTGTGGCACAAGGTCACCACCGCGGAGGACGCGGAGTGGACGCGCCGCTACCACTCGGAGGACCCGGACGAGAAGGCGTTCGGCGGCCGCGTCGTCATCCGCTTCACCGACGGCAGCGAGCTGACCGACGAGATCGCCGTCGCCGACGCCCACCCGCTGGGCGCCCGTCCGTTCGGACGCGAGGACTACATCCGCAAGTTCCGCCTGCTCGCCGAGCCCGTGCTCGAGCCCGCCGAGATCGAGCGCTTCCTCGACCTCGCCCAGCGCCTGCCCGAGCTCACCGTCGATGAGGTGCGGCAGCTGAGCATCGTGGCCACGCGCGGCGTGCTGGCCGGGGCCCCGGCGCCGAAGGGCCTCTTCTGATGCTGTACGCCACCACATCGGCGTCGGAGAAGCGCCGCCTGTTCCGCGAGCGCCTCGCGACCGGGGAGCTGCTGCGCTTCCCCGGGGCGTTCAACCCGCTGAGCGCCCGGCTGATCGATCGCAAGGGGTTCGAGGGCGTGTACATCTCGGGAGCCGTCCTCTCGGCCGATCTCGGCCTGCCCGACATCGGGCTGACGACCCTCACCGAGGTCGCGGGCCGCGGGCAGCAGATCGCCCGCATGACGGAGCTGCCGGCGATCATCGACGCCGACACCGGCTTCGGTGAGCCCATGAACGTCGCGCGCACCGTGCAGACGCTCGAGGACGCGGGCCTCGCAGGCATGCACATCGAGGATCAGGTCAACCCGAAGCGGTGCGGGCACCTCGACGGCAAGGCGGTCGTCGATGACGACACGGCCGTCAAGCGCATCCGCGCCGCCGTCGACGCCCGTCGCGATGCGAGCTTCCTGGTGATGGCCCGCACCGACATCCGCGCCGTCGAGGGGATGGATGCCGCGCTCGACCGCGCTCGCGCCCTGGTGGACGCCGGCGCCGACGCGATCTTCCCCGAGGCGATGCGCACGATCGAGGAGTTCGCCGCCATGCGCGCCGCCGTCGACGTGCCGATCCTCGCGAACATGACGGAGTTCGGGAAGTCCGAGCTGTTCCCCGCGCAGCAGCTGGCCGACGTCGGCGTGAACATCGTCATCTGGCCGGTGTCGCTGCTGCGGATGGCGATGGGCGCCGCCGGGAGGGCGCTGGACACGCTCGACGCCGAGGGACACCTCACCGGCAGACTGGACGAGATGCAGCACCGCGCCGACCTGTACGACCTCATCGACTACGAGGGCTACAACCACTTCGACACCAGCGTCTTCAACTTCACCATCACGAAGGACTGACATGAGCGACACCGACATCAAGAAGGGCCTCGCAGGGGTCACGGTCGACTACACCGCGATCTCGAAGGTCAATCCCGACAGCAACTCGCTGCTGTACCGGGGCTATCCGGTGCAGGAGCTGGCGGCTACTCACTCGTTCGAGGCGGTGGCCTACCTGCTGTGGCACGGCGAACTGCCCGACGACGAGCAGCTCGCGGAGCTGCGGCGCACCGAGCGCTCGCAGCGGGCGCTGCCCGAGGACGTGAAGCAGACGATCGACCTGCTGCCGCTCACCGCCCACCCGATGGACGTCGTGCGCACCGCGGTGTCCGCGATCGGTGCCGCCGACGAGGAGACCGCGGATGCCTCGCCCGAGGCCGATCTGCGCAAGAGCGTCCGCCTGTTCGCCGTCCTGCCGGCCGTCGTCGCCTACGACCAGCGCCGCCGCCGCGGGCAGGAGCTGATCGCGCCCCGCGACGACCTGGACTACTCCGCGAACTTCCTCTGGATGACCTTCGGCGAGCTGCCGGACGAGGTCGTGCGCCGGGCGTTCGACGTGTCGATGATCCTGTACGCCGAGCACTCGTTCAACGCCTCGACCTTCACCGCGCGCGTGATCACCAGCACGATGTCCGATCTGTACTCCGCTGTCGTGGGCGCGGTCGGCGCGCTCAAGGGCGCCCTCCACGGCGGGGCGAACGAGGCCGTCATGCACATCTTCGACGACATCGGCTCTGCCGAGAACGTCGGGCCGTGGCTGGATGACGCGCTCGCGTCGAAGCGGAAGGTCATGGGCTTCGGGCATCGCGTCTACAAGCGCGGCGACTCGCGCGTGCCGACGATGAAGGCCGCGCTCGACACGCTCGTCGCGCACGAAGGCGCGGGCGACCTCGCGGCGCTCTACGACGCGCTCGAGTCGGACTTCGTCGGGCGCAAGGGGATCTACCCGAACCTCGACTACCCGTCCGGTCCCGCGTACCACCTCATGGGCTTCGACACCCTGACCTTCACGCCGCTGTTCGTCGCGGCACGGGTGACGGGGTGGACCGCGCACATCATGGAGCAGGCGGCCTCCAACGCGCTCATCCGACCGCTGTCCGCTTACAACGGCCCCGACGAGCGTCACGTCGACGGCTACGTCGCCGACACCGCCGCCGCGGAGGCGGCCGAGCGTCCCGAGGAAGCCGAGGCCTGAGCCGTGACCCGCACCGCCGTCATCGTCGACGTCGTCCGCACGCCCGTCGGCCGCGGCAAGCCCGGAGGAGTCCTGTCGGGCGTGCATCCGGTCGACCTCGCCGCCGGCGTGCTGCGGTCGGTGCTGGAGCGGAACGGTCTGGAGTCGCGGCAGGTCGACGACGTGCTCCTCGGCTGCGTGAGCCAGGTCGGAGAGCAGAGCTCGAACGTCGCCCGTCAGGCCGTCCTCGCGGCGGGGTTCGATGTGGGTGTGCCCGCGACGACCATCGACCGGCAGTGCGGATCGAGCCAGCAGGCCGTGCACTTCGCGGCGCAGGGCGTGATGGCGGGCGCCTACGACATCGTCATCGCCGGTGGCGTCGAGTCGATGAGCCGCGTGCCGCTGGGCATCTCGACCTCCGTCGCCGGGTCGCCGATGTCGCCGCTGCTGCGGGCGCGGTACCCCGAGGGCCTCGTCAACCAGGGCGTCTCGGCCGAGCTCATCGCGCACCGCTGGAGGCTCGATCGCGAGGAGCTCGACACGTACGCGGCGCTGTCGCATCGTCGAGCAGCGGATGCCGCGGCATCCGGTCTCTTCGACGGTCAGCTCCTCCCGGTCGAGGCCGACGGCAGCACCGTGACGGCGGATGAGACGGTCCGCCCGGCGACCACGGTCGAGGGCCTCGCAGGGCTGGCGCCGGCGTTCCGCACCGAGGCGCTCGCCGAGCGCTTCCCCGAGCTGGACTGGCGCATCACACCGGGCAACTCCTCGCCGCTGACCGACGGAGCGTCTGCCGCGCTGATCATGGCGGAGGAGACGGCCGTCGCGCTCGGCCTTCGCCCGCGCGCCCGCTTCCACGCGTTCGCCGTCGTCGGCGACGATCCGCTGATGATGCTGACCGGGCCGATCCCGGCGACACGGCGCATCCTCGAGCGGAGCGGGCTGGGGATGGCCGACCTCGACGCCTACGAGGTCAACGAGGCGTTCGCCTCGGTGCCGCTGGCGTGGGCGCGCGAGCTCGACGCGGATCCCGACGCGCTGAACGCGTGGGGCGGCGCGATCGCGCTCGGGCACGCGCTCGGATCGTCGGGCACGCGGCTGCTCGGCACGCTGCTCGCCCGGCTCGAGGCCCGCGGCGGGCGATACGGGCTGCAGACGATGTGCGAGGGCGGCGGCATGGCCAACGCGACGATCATCGAGCGGCTCTGAGGCGTCCGGTCACACCCGAGAACCACCGGCTCGGGACGACTCTTGTCGAGCGCGGTCTTCTCCCGGCGACGAAAGTCGTCCCCGACGCCCGCGGATCCCGCGGGTGGGACGGCTCCGCACGATGGCGGGCCGTCACCACCTCGCCGACACGGCTCGGTCGACGACTGCGGATGCCCAGGACCGCGGGCGTCCCCTGATCAGTCCTCGCGGAACGGGAGATTCAGGTCGGCGGGATCGACCTCGACGTCGCCGACGTCGTCGGGCCCGCCCGTCCCGGGGACCGCGTTGATCTGGCTGGTGTCGATGTCGTCGTCGATCGAGTCCGGCAGCGGATCGTCCTGCTTCTGCTCGGTCTCGGTCTCGCTCCCCGGGCTGTAGGCCATGTCCTTGCGGACCGCTTCGCTCTCGGGGATGCCGGTGCTCTCGGTGGAATCGTCGGTGGGGGGAGGCGGCGGCGGGGTCTCGCCAGCGGCGAACTGCATCTTCTCGTCAGCGTTCATGGCTCGACGGTATGCCTGCAGAAGCCGTGCCCCGCACCCCTTGACGGGAGCGGGGAGGCGGGTTGTCAAGCCCGCCCGTCGTGCCCGGCAATCGAACTAACGTACGAGACATGTCAGAGAACAACTCGTCCGGCGAGACGCTGGGCTCCACCGAATCCGCCGACAACCCCGCCGTCAAGGACCCGTCCGATTGGGTCACCGGCGACGAGCCCATGACCGCGCCGCAGCGCAGCTACCTCGACACCCTGGCCCGCGAAGCAGGCGAGGAGATCTCCGCCGACCTCACGAAGGCGGAGGCGTCCGAGCACATCGAGCGCCTCCAGTCCGAGACCGGCCGCGGCAGCGAGTAACCCCTCGAGACGAGGTCGACCGCCGATGCCGGACCGATTCGGCGGTCGTCCTCGCATTTACAAGGACGTCCAAGTAAACTCATCATTGCGCTGACAGCAGCGCAGGAGGAGTGCACAGGATGTCCGATCTGATGGTGGCCGTCAGCGCAGAAGAGCGCACCGCGATGGTTGAGGCGGTGCGCGACTTCGCCGCGACGGAGCTCGCTCCGCACGCCCTCGAGTGGGACGAGACCAAGACCTTCCCCCGTGAGACGATCCGCCGTGCGGGCGAACTCGGACTCGGCGGCCTCTATGTCCGCGAAGACGTGGGCGGCACTGGACTCGCGCGCGTCGACGCCGTCGCCCTCGTCGAGGAGCTGGCGAAAGCCGATCCCGCCGTGGCGGCCTTCATCACGATCCACAACATGGTCGCGTGGATGATCGACACGTACGGCACCGAGGAGCAGCGCCGGGACTGGCTGCCGTCGCTCAGCTCCATGGTCGACCTCGGCAGCTACTGCCTGACGGAGCCGGGAGCGGGATCGGATGCCGCGGCCATCGCCACCAGCGCCATCCGGGTCGCCGGCGACGCGGCGGACGGGTCCGACGACGGCTTCGTCCTGACCGGCGTGAAGCAGTTCATCTCGGGCGGTGGCGAGGCCGCCGTCTACGTCGTGATGGCGCGCACCGGCGAGCCGGGCGCCCGCGGCATCACCGCGTTCTTGGTGCCGGGAGACGCGACGGGGCTCTCCTTCGGTCCGAACGAGAAGAAGATGGGCTGGAACGCCCAGCCGACGCGCCAGGTCATCCTCGACGAGGTGCGGGTGCCGGCATCCGCTGTCCTCGGCACCCTCGGCGGCGGTTTCAAGATCGCGATGTCCGCCCTGAACGGCGGCCGCGTGAACATCGCGGCCTGCTCCCTCGGCGGCGCGCAGTGGGCCCTCGACCGCGCCATCCGCTACGTGCACGAGCGGTTCACCTTCGGCGAGCCGCTGTCCGAGCGTCAGAGCGTCGTCTTCACCCTCGCCGACATGGCGACCGAGCTGACGGCCGCGCGCGCCCTCGTGCGCGACGCCGCACGCGCGATCGACGAGCACGCCCCCGACGCCGCGATGCAGTGCGCGATGGCCAAGCGGTTCGCCACCGACGCCGGCTTCCGCGTCGCGAACGACGCGCTGCAGCTGCACGGCGGCTACGGCTACCTCCACGACTACGGCATCGAGAAGGTCGTGCGCGATCTCCGCGTGCACCAGATCCTCGAGGGCACCAACGAGATCATGCGGGTCATCATCGGCCGCGAGCTCATGGCCGCGGCATCCTGATCGCCACCCGCCGACAGCCACGAAGGCCCCCGTCACTGATGCCGGGGGCCTTCGTCTCCTGCGGCGCGTCAGTCGGTGGAGACCTCACGGCGCCTGCGCAGCACGAATGCCGCGCCGCCCGCGATGAGGAGGACGGCGCCGCCCAGGGCGATGCCCCACGGCGCGTCGGCACCGGTGAGGGCGAGCCCGCCGCCGGACGAGCCGGAGCCGGAGCCGGAACCGGCCCCCGTGCCCGGAGTGCCCGTGCCTGGCGTTCCCGTGCCCGGAGTGCCCGTGCCCGGAGTGCTCGGATCCGGCGTGGGCGTGGTCGCCGACTCGGTGACGGACACGGGGACGGTGACGACCGTTCCCGACTCCGCCGTGAGCACCACCTGCAGCATGCTGCCGGCTTCGGCGTCCGCCGGAACCGGGATACGCACCTCGGCGGCACCGGCGGTGACGGGCACCGTTCCGGCATCCCGCCCGTCGATGCTCACGCTGAGCTCCGTCGTCTCGGGGGTGCCGAGGCTCGTGAGGTTCAGGTTGGCGGCGGTGAAGGTCGCCGTGCTGCCTGCGGCAGCCGGGGCGAGCCCGCTGACCTCGACGGCGTGCTTCGCGTACGACGGCGCGACAGGCGACTCGGCGGCCAGGTAGTCGATCCAGGCCTCATAGTCGACGTTGCCCGTGTCGAGGCGGTCGGTCGATGCGGTGAACGCGCGGAAGTTGTCTCCGCCGTCCGCGAGGAAGGAGAGCGTGCTCACCCGGTACTCGGCGGCATCCTCCAGCGGCTCACCGTCCACCGTCACGGAGGTGATGCGGTCGCCCTGCGCGCGCGTCGCGTCGTACGTGTAGGTCACGTTCTCCGAGAGCCCGAGCTGGAGGTACGGGCGGGAGGGGACGTTGCCGTCCTTGTCGAGCTGCCACTGCTCCTCGAGCAGCTGGGTGAACGTCGCGCCGGTCATCGTCACCAGCGTCGTGGTGTTCGCAAAAGGCAGGACCGCCAGCGCCTGCGCGAACGAGATGTCGCCGTCCGCCAGTTCCGGCACCGCAGCGCCCTCGAACTCGGCCTGCGTGTCGTACAGCTCGTTGCGCAGTCCACCGGGGTTGGTGACGCCGATGTCCGCGACGCCTTCCGGAAGGTCGGCCGTCGAGGACAGCAGCGCATCGGCCACGAGGTTGCCCAGGGTCGATTCCGCCGAGCGGTCGTCGCGCTTGCCGCCGGTCCAGACGCCGTCCACGAACGATCCGCCGAAGAAGGCGGTGGTGATGTCGGTCGACACCTCGGCCACCTTCTGGTCGCCGACCTCCTCCGCCACGGCCAGGGCGGCGTCGGTGATCGTCTTCACCTCGGCGACCCGCGGGTAGCGGTCGGTGAGCACGGCGTCGTCGATCGTGGTCCGGGCGATGTTGCGCTCCGTGTGGGAGAGCACCTCACCGGTCTGCGCATCCAGCGACAGGGTGATCCGGCCGATGTTCTCGCCGTAGGAACCGGTCTGGAGGATGGGACGCGTCTTGCCGGCCTCGCCGGGTACCGGCGCAGCCCACGCGTACTTCTTGTGGGTGTGGCCGGTGAAGATCGCGTCGATCGCCGGCGAGGTCTCCTGCACGATGCGGGCGAAGTCGCCGCCCTTGGCCAGTTCGTCCTGGAGCGACGCCGCTTCCGCATCTCCGGCGCTGGCGCCCTCGTGGTACAGCGCGACGATGACGTCGGCCTCGCCGTTGGCGTCGTTCCCGTCCGTGAGCTCGTCAGCGACACGGTTGACCGCCTCGACCGGGTCGCCGAAGTCGAGGTCCGCGATGCCCGACGGCGACACGAGGGATGCGGTCTCCCGGGTGACGGCGCCGACCACGGCCACGCGCAGGCCGTCCACGTCGTACGTCTCGAAGGCGGGCAGGGCGGGGGTCGTCGTGCCCTTCTCGTAGACGTTCGCGCCGAGGTACGAGAAGTCGGCCGCGGGCTGCACGCGGTCCGTCAGATCCGCGAAGCCCTGGTCGAACTCGTGGTTGCCGACGGCGCTCGACTCGAGCTCGAGGGCGTTGAGCACATCGATGGTCGGCTGATCCTTCTGGTAGGAGGAGGCGAACAGCGAGGCGCCGATGTTGTCACCGGAGGACAGGAACAGGGTCTCGCCGGGGGCGGCGGCCCGCTGCTCCTCGATGGTGCCCGCGAACTTCACCGTGTTGCCGTCGATGCGTCCGTGGAAGTCGTTGATGCCGAGCAGGGTGAGGTCCACGGTGCCGAGCTGGTCGATCGCGAAGAGGGTCGTGGTCCCCGACACCTCGTTGCCGACGGCGAGCATGGGCGCACCGGTCGACGACTCCGAGGCGGGGATGAAGTGCAGTCCCTCGGGGCCGAGGTCGCCGGCCGCGGCCGGATCCTCCTCGCCCTGCACCGCGAAGTCGCGGTTGTTCACGTAGGTGACGAACGTCGCCGCGGCGGGGTCGCTGATGTCGTAGACCATCACGCCGCCGACGCGCTCGAGGCCGACGAAGGCGTAGGTGCGGCCGCCGACCTCCCCGATGGCGACGTTCTCGGGCTCGGGGCCCTTGTCGTCGCTGCGGCCGTCGAAGTCGGTCTCCTCGTGGTTCGAGTTGAACGCGTCGGGCACAGCCGCGGCCACGGTCTGCTCGAACTCGGAGCCCGAGTCGTAGACCTGCGTGCCGTCGGTCGTCCAGATGGAGAACGACCGCGCGCCATAGGCGTACAGCTCGCTGTAGCAGTTCTGCGCTGCGTCGAAGCCGAGGTCGGTGGCGACCTTCAGCCGTCCCAGGTCGGCGTCGCCGGTCTGCGCAGCCAGTCGGCTGTCGGCGCACACGGGCCCCTGGCCGTCGTCGGCGAGGTTCTTCACCCGCGATTCGTCGATGAAGTCGCCCCATTCGCGGGCGTCTCCCTCGTTGGCGGTCACGAGGTAGGTCTGGTCGCCGGCGACGTAGGACTGGATGCCGTCGGGCATGTACGCGCCGAAGAGGTCCCCGTAGCTGCGGATCGCGATGGCGTCGTCCTTGTCGGAGGCGTCCAGCGCGTTGCCGTCGGCGCCCCAGTCCTTGAATCCGAGGGGGAGGATGCCGGACACGGCCGCCGACGAGAGGTCGACGGTGGCGACGGCGTTGGCCTCCTGCAGGGTCACGTACGCCGTGCCGCCGTCGACGGCCACGTACTCGGGCTCGAGGTTGCGGCTGACGCGGTTGGCCGCGAGGGGGGTGTCGCCCTGGTCGGGCGCGGCCACGTCGGGACCGAAGACGCGGACACCCGCCGGGAGGGCATCGCCCTCGAAGGCGGCGAAACCGGCGCTGCGGACGTCGGCCTGCATGGGAGCGGCCTTGCCGACAGGCGCCGCCACGACACTCACCGAGCCCTCGGGGTCGACCGAGAAGTCGTCGGCGGGTTCGCCCTCGTTCGCCGAGACGACGTACGCGCCGTCATCGGAGAAGGTGACCATGTCGGGGAGCGCGCCCACCGCGACGTTGCCGAGCACAGCCTCCGTGACATCCGGCGCATCCGCGTCGAAGAAGACGAGCCGACCCGGGTCGGTCTTGGTCTCCGCCTCGAAGGCGATGACCCCGAGGCCGTCGGCGCGCACGGCGACGGAGTTGGCCACGCCCGGCGCGCTGATCTCGAAGAGCTCGGCGATCGCCGTGGGGTTCGAGTAGTCCAGCACCGTCACGGCGCCGGCCTGCGCGTCGACGACGAACAGGCGGTCGCCGTGCGCGGTGACGATCTCGGCGGCGGACTCGTTGAAGACGCCGGTGTCGAAGCTGCCGACCGGCGACAGCGCGATGCGCGCGCCGTCGGCCGAGAGGCTCACGGGGGCGTCGACCACGGCGGCGGACGCGGTGCCGACGGCGGTGAGGGTCAAGGTGCAGACGGCCGCCGTGACGGCCGTGAAGGCGACCGCGCGGCGGAGGGGATGCGAAGGCATGCGTGTCCTCGGGGTGTGGGGGAGCGGAGACTCCACCCTCGGGCCCGCGGGTGTCGTGCAGGTGAACGGACGGCAACCGGCGGTCGCGCGCACGGTCCGGCCGGACCCCCGGTCTTGATATACCTGAAGAGTCGACGACGACACCCGGGAGGGTCCACATGAACACCTCGAACACCCGCATCGCGTTCCTCGGCCTCGGCCACATGGGACTTCCGATGGCGCGCAATCTCGCGGCGGCGGGCTACGACGTGACCGGCTTCGACGTCTCGCCGACCGCCCGGGAGGCGGCACGCGCGGCCGGTCTCGCGGTGACGGAGACGGCGACGGATGCTGCCGCCGACCGCGATGCGGTGATCACCATGTTCGCGGCCGGCAGCCAGGTGCTCGGCGCCTACCGGGGCACGGCCGACGCGCCCGGCCTGCTCGCGGTGGCAGCCCGCGGCGCGCTGTTCGTCGACTGCTCCACGATCGCCGTCGACGAGGCGCAGGAGGCGCACGCACTCGCCGAGGCCGCGGGCGCCCGCAGCGTGGACGCGCCCGTGTCGGGGGGCGTGGTGGGTGCCGAGAACGCCACCCTCGCGTTCATGGTCGGGGGATCGGAGGCGGATGCCGCCGCCGCCCGCCCGCTCCTGGAGCACATGGGCGCGCGGATCGTGCACTGCGGCGGCGCCGGTCTCGGGCAGGCTGCGAAGGTCTGCAACAACATGATCCTCGCCGTGTCGCAGATCGCCGTCGCCGAGGCGTTCGTGCTCGGCGAGCGGCTGGGACTCGACCACCAGGCCCTCTTCGACGTGGCCTCGAACGCCTCGGGCCAGTGCTGGGCGCTGACGACCAACTGCCCCGTGCCGGGGCCCGTCCCCACCAGCCCCGCCAACCGCGACTACCGCCCCGGCTTCGCCGGCGCGCTCATGGACAAGGACCTCGGCCTCGCCGAGCAGGCGCTGGTCCGCACGGGCACCGACGCCCGCATGGGGCTGCTGGCCCGCGAGATCTACCGCGAATACGCGGCGGGCGCCGGCGGGCAGCGCGACTTCAGCGGCATCATCACCGACATCCGCGCCGCGGGCGAGAGGGAGACATCGTGACCGAGTACCAGACCATCGTCGTCGAGACCCGCGGTCGTGTCGGCTGGATCACCCTGAACCGGCCGGAGGCGTTGAACGCGCTGAACTCGCAGGTCATGCGCGACGTCGTCGATGCCGCCACCGCCTTCGACGCCGACCGGGGGATCGGCGCCATCGTCGTCACCGGCTCGGAGCGCGCCTTCGCCGCCGGGGCCGACATCAAGGAGATGGAGGCCAAGACCGGCGTCGAGATGATCGTCGACGGGCACTTCGACGCGTGGTGGCGTTTCGCCGAGGTGCGCACCCCCGTCATCGCAGCGGTCTCCGGCTACGCCCTGGGCGGCGGCTGCGAGCTGGCGATGATGTGCGACATCATCCTCGCCGCCGACACGGCCCGGTTCGGCCAGCCCGAGATCACCCTCGCCGTCATCCCCGGCATGGGCGGCACCCAGAGGCTCGTCCGCGCGATCGGGTACTACAAGGCGGCGGAGCTCGTTCTCACGGGCCGCATGATGGATGCCGCGGAAGCCGAGCGCTGCGGACTGGTCTCACGGGTCGTCCCCGCCGCCGACCTCCTCGCCGAGGCCTCGTCGGTCGCCGAATCGATCGCCGCGAAGTCGCTGCCGTCGCTCTACGCGGCGAAGGCCGCGCTCGACGCGGCGCTGGAGACCACGCTCGCCGAGGGGCTGCGGTTCGAGCGTCAGGCCTTCGCCGGTCTCTTCTCCACCGCCGACCAGAAAGAGGGCATGGCCGCCTTCCGCGAGAAGCGCCGTCCCGACTTCACGAACGGCTGAGACCGGACGTCAGAGCGGCTCGGGCAGCGGTCGGGGGTCGGAGAAGTCTCCCGACGCGCGGCGCAGCCGGGCGATGATGCTGACCAGCTGCTCGATGTCGTCGCCCGACAGCCCGGGCTCGGCGAACACCTCGGTGTTCAGCGCCGAGGTCGCGCGCTCCACGAGCTCCCGCCCGTCGTCGGTCAGGGCCAGGATGGCCGCGCGCCCGTCGGTCGGATGCGGCTCGCGGACGACCAGGCCGTCGCGCACGAGGCGCTCGACGGTGTTCGTGACGCTGGTGGGATGCACCTGCAGGCGGGCGATGGCGCTGGCCATCGGCATCCGTCCCTCCCTCGTGAAGGCGAGGAGGCGCAGCATCTCGTACCGGGCGAACGAGAGCGCGAAGGGCTTGAGGGTGCGCTCGACACGGCCGATCAGCAGCTGCTGCGCGCGGATGACGGAGGTCACCGCCGTCATGCCGACGGCCGCGTCGTCCCAGCCGTGCGCGATCCACTGCCGCTTGGCCTCGGCGATCGGGTCGACGGGGAGGCGTCGTGCTCCTGCCATGTCGGCTCCTTCCGTTCGCGGGCGCCCTCCCACGGTACCGATCGGGGGTCCGCCGCGCGCCCGGCGGGGCACTCGCGCGCGTCCGCCCCGTCTGGTGACGCCGCCTAGAATCGAGGGGACGAAGGAGACGCACCGATGAAGATCGTCGTTCTGGTCAAAGAAGTGCCGGACACGTGGGGCGACCGCACCCTCGACCTCGAGACGGGACTCGCCGACCGTGGCGCGAGCGAGGCCGTCCTCGACGAGATCGGCGAGCGCTCGCTCGAGGTCGCGCTGAGCTACGCCGATGCGCACGCCGGCACGGAGGTGGTCGCCATCTCGATGGCTCCGGCCTCGGCGACGACCACGGTGCGAAAGGCCCTGGCGATGGGCGCCGCGTCCGCCGTCCACATCGTCGACGACGCGCTGCACGGCGCGGACTACGTGCTGACCGCAGAGGCGCTGGCGGCCGCGATCCGCCGCACCGGCTTCGACCTCGTCGTGGCGGGCAACCTCTCCACCGACGGCGCCGGCGGCGTCGTCCCCGCGATGGTCGCCGAGCTCCTCGCCGTGCCCCAGCTGACCGCCCTGACCGCCGTCGAGATCGACGAGTCGTCGGTCTCCGGCACCCGCGCGAGCGACGCGGGCACGATGGCGGTCTCCGCCCCGCTGCCGGCCGTCGTGTCGATCACCGAGGCGCTCCCCGACGCCCGCTTCCCGAACTTCAAGGGCATCATGGCGGCGAAGAAGAAGCCGTTCGAGACCCTGTCGCTCGACGACCTCTCGGTCGATGCCGCGGATCCGCTCGCGGCGCGGTCGATCGTGGTGTCGCTCGCGAAGAAGCCTCCCCGTGAGGCGGGCGTGAAGATCGTCGACGAGGGCGACGGCGGGCAGAAGCTGGCCGATTTCCTCGTCTCGCAGAGGCTGGCGTGAGGTTCCGATGAGCGATTTCCCCGACGACTCCATCCTCGTGCTGCTGGACGTCATGCCCTCCGGCGCACTGGCCAAGAGCGCGGCCGGCCTCGTGGGCGCCGCCGCGTCGATCGGCACGCCGATCGCGCTGGTCGTCACCGAGGCATCCGCGTCGCAGGCCGCCGCAGAGCAGGCCGCCGCCCTCGGCGCCGTGCGGGTGCTGCTGGCCGACCACGCCTCGCCCGGCTCGCTGACCGTGCCGATCGTCGACGCGCTCGTCGCCGCCGCCGACGCCGTGCGCCCGGATGCGGTGCTCGTGTCGAACTCCATCGAGGGCCGGGATGCCGCGGCCCGCTTCGCCGCGCGGACGCGTGGCGCGCTCGCCGCCGACGCCGTGGGCGTGTCGCGCGACGACCAGGGTGTCGTCGCCGAGCACTCGGTGTACGGCGGCGCCTACAACGTCGTGTCCGCCGCGACCTTCGGAACGCTCGTCGTGACCGTGCGCCAGGGCGCCGTGGACGACCGCGCCACCGCGCAGCCTCTGGTGAGCGAGACGCTCACGGTGACCGCGTCCGGTGCTCCTGCCGCGTCGATCGACTCGTTCGCCGAGGCGGAGGCGACGTCGACGCGTCCCGAGCTCCGCGGCGCCGGCGTCGTCGTCTCCGGAGGCCGCGGCCTCGGCTCGAAGGAGAAGTTCGAGCTCGTCGACGAGCTCGCCGATGTGCTGGGCGCCGCCGTCGGAGCATCGCGTGCGGCGGTCGACGCCGGCTACGTGCCCTCCTCCTACCAGGTCGGCCAGACCGGCGTCTCGGTGAGCCCGCAGCTGTACATCGCGCTCGGCATCTCCGGGGCCATCCAGCACAAGGCCGGCATGCAGACGGCGAAGACGATCGTCGCGGTCAACAAGGACGCCGACGCACCGATCTTCGAGATCGCCGACTACGGCGTCGTCGGAGATCTCTTCACCGTCGTGCCGCAGCTGATCGCGGCCCTCCAGTCGCGGAAGGCGTGAACACGCGTGGCGACCTTCGGCACCCAGGTGCGACGCGGCCTGCCGCGCACGCGCGGCGGGGAGCCCTGGCCGCCCGCCGCTGAGGCGCCGCGTGCCGCCGACCCGGTGGCCGCGGTCGCTGCGGTGGACGGGATTGCCGCGCCTGAGGGTGTGATGCCCGCCGCCGTCGTCGCCCCCGTCGCCCCCGTCGCGGATGCCTCTCCCGTCGCCGAGGCGGCACCGGTCGGGATGACGGATGCTGCGCCTTCCGACGTCGCCCCGAGACCTGCCCGCGCGATCCGCCGGGGGCTGCCGCGGGTGCCCGGGGGACAGCCGTGGCCGCCGGCGGTCGAGTCCGCCCCGTCGAATGCTCCTGCGGCCGCAAACGTCCCGGTCGCGGCGTCGACCTCGGCCGTCCCGGTCGCGGCGTCGGCCTCGGCCGTCCCGCAGAACGCGGGTGCGCCCGCGACCGCGCCATCGACCGCGGTGGACTCCGTCCCCTCGGCTGCCCTCGCATCCGCCCCGGTCGAGGCGCCGGCGGAGGTCGCCGGGTCCGGCGGCGTCGCGCTGCGCCGCGGCCTTCCCCGCGTCGCCGGCGGAGAGCCGTGGCCCCCGGACGGCACCGCCCCCGAGGCGGGAGTTGCGCGCACGGCGTCGGTCGCTGCCGAGCCGTCCACGGCACCGGTCGCTGCCGCGCCGCCCGAGCCGTCCACCGCGCCCGCTCCCGCAGCTCCCGCGCCGGCCCCCGAAGCTCCCGCGCCGGCCCCCGCAGCCGCCCCGACCACCGGCTCGGCTCCCGTCGTCGACGACGCCCGGGTCGCCGCATCCGCCTCCACCGACCTCGCCCCGGTCGCAGCCGCCGCCGCAGGCGCCGTCGTCAGCGCGGGGCCTCGGCCGCCGCTGCCGTTCACCCGCACGGTCTGGGCCGGACGCGCCGCACAGGCGACACCCGTTCCGCGGCCGGCGCCCGAGCGCATCCGCGGCTTCACCAAGGCGCAGTGGGCCGGCGCCGCCGTCGGCGGAGGCATCGCCCTGCTGTTCGCGGCGGCCATGCTGGTGTTCGCCGCGCGGTGGTTCGTCTCGCTCCCCGGCGTGCAGTTCTTCCTCACGACCTACCCGGGCGAGACGCACCTGCCCGACGGGGCGCCCGTCGGCTTCCCGGCGTGGCTCGCCTGGCAGCACTTCTTCAACACGTTCTTCATCGTTCTGATCATCCGCACCGGCTGGCAGGTGCGCACCGAGAAGCGGCCGGCCGTCTTCTGGACCCCGCGCTGGTCGAAGAAGGGGCGCGGCAAGATCAGCCTCGCGCTCTGGTTCCACCAGTCGCTCGACGTGCTGTGGTTCGTCAACGGCCTGATCTTCATCGCACTGCTGTTCACCACCGGTCAGTGGATGCGGGTCGTCCCCACGAGCTGGGACGTGTTCCCCAACGCGCTGTCCGCCGCGCTCCAGTACGTCTCGCTCGATTGGCCGACCGAGAACGGCTGGGTGAACTACAACAGCCTCCAGGTGCTGGCCTACTTCGTGACGATCTTCATCGCCGCGCCGCTGGCCGCCCTCACCGGTGTGCGCATGTCGGGCTTCTGGCCGAAGAAGGCCGAGCGGCTCAACAAGGCCTACCCGATCGAGTGGGCGCGCGCGGTGCACTTCCCCGTGATGCTGTACTTCGTCGGGTTCATCGTCGTGCACGTCGCGCTCGTGTTCGCCACCGGAGCACTGCGCAACCTGAACCACATGTACGGCGGCCAGGACGCCGTCAACTGGACCGGCTTCTGGATCTTCGTCGGATCGATGGCGCTCCTCATCGCCGGGTGGATCGCCGCCCGCCCGATGGTGCTCGCGCCGATCGCCCGGCTGTCGGGCAAGGTCAGCGGCCGCTGACGGCACCCGTCGCGGCGCCCTTCGCGATGCCGGCGGCCGCCGTCGACCCGCGCGCCACCAGCTCCGTCGGCATCACGACCGATTCGTCCTCGACGGCCTCGCCGCCGACGGCGCGAACCAGGATCCCGACCGCCGCGGCGGCCATCTCGCCGATGGGCTGACGCAGGGTCGTCAGCGGAGGGTGCAGCCACCGCGCGCCGCGCACGTCGTCGAAGCCCACGACGAGCACGTGCCGGGGGATGCTGAGCCCGGCGTCTGCGACGGCCCGGTAGGCGCCCGCGGCCATCTCGTCGTTGCACGCGAAGACGCCGATGAGTCCCGACCCGCCCTGCGCGGCGACCTCCTCGAGCCCGCGGGAGCAGGCGCGACGCGCGCCCCAGGCCGTCCAGTCCGCGCTGACGTGCACCCGCGACGCCTCCGGCGCGGCGCGCGCGAGCACCTCCCGGAAGCCGTCGATCCGCGCGCGGCCGAAGCGGTACGACGGCGTCCCGCCGATCGACACGAAGCGCTCCGCGCCGCGCTCCACGAGATGCGCGGCGGCCGCCGCCCCGCCCTCCCGATCGGTCGTGCGCACGCTGGGCAGGCCCTGCGGCGACTCGGACGGCGGCTCCATGAGCACGAGCGGGATGTCCGCCCGCCGCAGCGCCTCGATCTGCGAGGCCGTGGGGATGCGGAGGCCGACGATGACGCCGGCCGACCCTCGCGACAGGATGCGCGGCATCCAGTCGTCGTCCGGATCCTCGCGATCCGCCGTCAGCGTCAGGTCGTAGCCGTGCGCGGCGGCTGCGGCCCGCGCGCCGGCGGTGATCTCGGCGGTGTACGGGTCGTGGAAGCGTCCGAGCACGAGGTCGAACGTCCGCGCGGTGCCCGACCGGGGGCGCCCGCGGCTCTCCTGCCCGGCGCGATAGCCGAGCTCCGCCGCGCTGCGTACGATGCGGGCGCGCGTGGCGGCGGACATCTCGCCGCGCCCGCGCAGTCCGCGGGAGGCGGTCGCGACGCTCACGCCGGCGTGCTCCGCCACGGCGGCCAGGGTCATCCGTGTCGACGTCATCCCGCTATTTTGCGCAATGTCCATCGCGAGTGCGCGCCATCGGTGGCATCGTGTCAACCCGTACGCACCCGTCGGAGCAGAGGGATGGAGTCGAAGATGACGGCACACGACACGCGCCGGGCGCTGGTCGTCCGGGGCGGATGGGACGGACACCGCCCCGTCGAGACGACCGACCTGTTCGTGCCGTTCCTCGAGGGCTCCGGCTTCGAGGTGCGCATCGAGGAGTCCAACGAGGTCTACGCCGACCGCGCCGTCATGGACGAGACCGATCTCATCCTGCAGTCGGTGACCATGTCCGAGATCTCGCGCGAGGCCCTCGGCGGACTCCGTGACGCCGTCGAGCGCGGCACCGGCCTGGCGGGGTGGCACGGCGGCATCGCCGACTCGTACCGCGGGAGCTCCGACTACCTCCAGCTCGTGGGCGGACAGTTCGCCACGCACCCCGCTGCGAGCCCCGAGGAGCGGGCGGGCGGCGAGGCCGACAACTTCCTGCCGCACACCATCGACGTGACCGATCTCGGGCGCACGCACGAGATCATGGCCGGCATCGAGCAGATCGCCCTGCGCACCGAGCAGTACTGGGTGCTCACCGACGACCTCAACGACGTGCTGGCGACCACGACCCACCCGGTGCAGCCGTACCACCCGTGGCACCGGCCCGTCGTGTCGCCGGCCGTCTGGACCCGCGGCTGGGGCAGCGGACGGGTGTTCGTGGCCACCCCCGGACACAGTCCCGACGTGCTCGAGGACCCGAGCGTGCGCACCATCGTCGAAAGGGGACTGCTGTGGGCGAGCCGCACGCGATAGGCATCATCGGGCTCGGGGTCATCTCGGCGCAGTACCTCGAGACCCTCGGCTCCCACCCCGCCGTCCGCATCGCGGCGACCGCCGATCTCGACAGCGAGCGCGCGCGGGCCGTCGCCGACCGCTATCCCGGATGCCGCGCCCTCTCCGTCGACGAGCTCGTGGGGGATTCCGCGGTGCAGACCGTCCTGAACCTGACGATCCCCTCCGCCCATGCCGACGTCGCCCTCCGGGCGCTCGCCGCGGGCCGCGACGTGTTCGGCGAGAAGCCGCTGGCCGCGACCTGGGAGGATGCGACGGCCGTCATGGCGCGGGCCGGAGACTCCTGGGTCGGCTGCGCGCCCGACACCGTGCTGGGCACCGGCGTGCAGACGGCGCGTGCCGCGGTCGATGCCGGCGCGATCGGCCGCCCGCTCTCCGCCGTCGCCACCTGGGTGTCGTCGGGGCACGAGGCGTGGCATCCGAATCCCGACTTCTACTACCGGGAGGGCGGCGGACCCCTCCTCGACATGGGTCCGTATTACCTGACCACGCTGTTCCACCTCCTCGGCCCGGTCGCCCGGGTGACCGGCGCCTCCTCGCGGCCGCGGTCGACCCGCACCATCGCCTCGGGACCGCGCGCGGGCGAGGAGATCCCCGTCGAGATCGACACCCACGTCACCGGCATCCTCGAGCACGTCGGCGGGGCGGTCTCCACCGTCACCTTCAGCTTCGACGCGATCACGACGCAGGCGGCGCCCATCGAGGTGCACGGGGAGTCGGGCACCCTGGTGGTCCCCGACCCGAACCTCTTCGAGGGCGTCGTGCACGTGCGCCGGGAGCGCGGCGGCGACGCCGAGCCCGTGGCGGATCGTGCGGGCTACGAGAACGCTGGCCGTGGCATCGGCATCCTCGACCGGATCGCCACGGGCTCGGGCGCGCCCACCGACGGCGCGATCGCGCTCCACGTGCTCGAGGTGATGACCGCACTCGGCACCTCCGCGCGCGACGGCGTCCGGGTCGAGCTCACCACGCGCCCGGATCGACCGTCGGTGGTGCCCTTCACCCCGGAGAGCGTCTGGCGATCGGCCTGACGCCAGGCGCGACGGATCAGGGACCCGACGAGAAGGCGTCCGCGTCGTCCTGACCGCGGGATGCCGCTCCCGCGGCGAATCCGGCGGCCCAGGCCTCGTCCGAGCCGAGCGAGAACATGTCGCGCTCGGCCGGACGCACGATCGACCGGGCACCCGGGAGGTCGAGCGGCCCCACGAGGTCGTCACGTCCGCGCACGACGGCGACGGGCAGCCGCGCGGCCTTGCCCTTGACGAGATCGCCCGCCGAGGCGAGCTCGTCCGCCACGCACGGCATCGTCACGATGAGAGGCCGCCCCTCGGCGTCCGTGCCCCCGCGGAGGTCCTCGAACACGTGCACTCCGGCGGCGCCGATGGCGGAATCCGTCTGCCCCTCGCGCCAGGCGCGGCCGAGCGTGTCGGAGACGATCACGCCCACCGCCACGCCGAGGCGGTGGCGCAGACCGCCCGCCAGCGCGCGCGCCGACGCGTCCGGATCCTCGGGCAGCAGCAGCACCGTCCCCGCCGGGGTGTTCGAGGCATCCACGCCGGCGGCGGCTGCCACGATCCCCAGCCGGCTCTCCACGATGCGCGTGACATGCCCGGTGGGACTCGTGCGGGACGCCACGAGCCGCACGGTCTCCGCCGTGATCGCATCCTCGCGATCGTCGGCGAGGATGATGCGTCCTTCGGCCTTGGAGACGATCTTCGACGTGACGATCAGGATGTCGCCGTCGCGGAGCTGCTCCTCCGGGCGAGTGGATGCCGCGGCATCCGCGATCACCGAGACGAGATCATCGCCGGGCGAGATCTCGCCGATCCCCGGCAGCGCCCAGACCTGCAGCACGTCAGCGGACGAACCGCACCTCGGTGAGCGTCTCGCCGAGGAAGGGCTCCGTGTGCGACGCGCCGTCCAGGGCGAACCCATTCCGCGCGTAGAAGCGGTGGGCGCGGGGGTTGTCCTCGGCGACCCAGAGGTACAGGGGCTCGCCCTCGTCGACGGCGGCGTCGAAGAGGCGCTGGCCGATGCCCGTGCCGTGGAAGGCGTCGAGCAGGTAGATGAAGTACAGCTCGCGGAGCGCGGGGGCGTCCTTGTCGCGTGCCGGACCCGAGCCGACGAAGCCGACGATCTCGCCGTCGACCAGCGCCGCGCTCATCCGGAACTCGGGCCCCTGAGAGGCCCAGTGGGTCCACAGCTCGGCCATGCGGCGCGGCGAGATCTTCTCGAGCGCGGCCTTGCTGATGAGGTGGTCGTAGGTCTCGTGCCAGCAGCTCGCATGGACCCGGCCGAGTGCCTCGGCATCCACGTCGCGGACGGGACGGACGACGATGTCGGTCTGCAGTTCGGGCTCCATGGCCAGACTCTACGCGGGGCCCGCCGTGGGCGGAAATCCGCGCCGAACGGACCACTCCGGCCCGAGCGTGGCTACCATCGCACCTCGTGAACGTGATCTGGCGCACCCTGCTGACCATCTGGCATGCCAAGGCGATGCTGCGTCGCCGCGGGCCGGCCGATCCGACGGCGGTCGGGCGCATCCGGCTGCGCACGCTCCCCACCGACATCGACCTCCTCGGGCACATGAACAACGGCCGGTATGCCTCGCTGTTCGACCTCGGACGATTCGACCTGCTCATCCGCACGGGGGTGTGGGACGTGCTGCGCGCGCAGGGCTGGTACGCCGTCGTGGCCAGTGAGTCGGTGACCTTCCGGAAGTCGCTGCAGCTGTGGCAGCGGTTCACCGTGGAGTCCCGCCTCATGTCGCACGACGACAAGTCGGTGTACCTGATGCACCGGGCCGTGGTGAAGGGGGAGGTCTACGCGGAGATGGTGGTGCGGGCGCGCTTCTTGCGCACGTCGGGAGGGATCGTCCCGCACGAGGAGCTGTTCGCCGCGCTGCACCGTCCCGACACCCTTCCTCCGCTGGCCCCGTGGGTCACGGCGTGGGCGGTGGGCTCCGCTCTGCCGTCCACGCGGAGCGCGGCCCCCAGCACCTGGGAATGACCGTGTTTCCGCGGGTTCTGCGCCGCGACACGCCCGGGATGCACGCCCGATTTGCCGACTCCCGCCGACCTGCGTAAGTTATATCGAGTTCGCCCCACAGGGATGCGGGAGGCCGAGAGCCTCACCCCCTCAAGCGGAGAACGAAACCCCCACATGCAGAACGGCTTCGGCTGAACTGTGTCGGGTCGTGTCCGAGTCGGATGCGATCGGGGATAGGAAACTGCCCCACGTGAAGCTTTGCGGTGGATCGTGGGTGCGTCCGTTCCTTGAGAACTCAACAGCGTGCACTTGTCATATGCCAATGAACCTCGCAATCAGCCTTTGGGTTGGTTGGTGAGATTTCTTTGAGATTAATTGAATTGTCAGTGATGGCATTCTTTTGGTCAGGTTGAACTCGTGCGGTTTCTTTTCACCTTTTTCCGGTGGGGGATCGTGCATCATTTTTTTATGGAGAGTTTGATCCTGGCTCAGGATGAACGCTGGCGGCGTGCTTAACACATGCAAGTCGAACGGTGAAGCCAAGCTTGCTTGGTGGATCAGTGGCGAACGGGTGAGTAACACGTGAGCAACCTGCCCCGGACTCTGGGATAAGCGCTGGAAACGGCGTCTAATACCGGATATGAACCACAGCCGCATGGTTGGTGGTTGGAAAGATTTTTTGGTTCGGGATGGGCTCGCGGCCTATCAGCTTGTTGGTGAGGTAATGGCTCACCAAGGCGTCGACGGGTAGCCGGCCTGAGAGGGTGACCGGCCACACTGGGACTGAGACACGGCCCAGACTCCTACGGGAGGCAGCAGTGGGGAATATTGCACAATGGGCGGAAGCCTGATGCAGCAACGCCGCGTGAGGGATGACGGCCTTCGGGTTGTAAACCTCTTTTAGCAAGGAAGAAGCGAAAGTGACGGTACTTGCAGAAAAAGCGCCGGCTAACTACGTGCCAGCAGCCGCGGTAATACGTAGGGCGCAAGCGTTATCCGGAATTATTGGGCGTAAAGAGCTCGTAGGCGGTTTGTCGCGTCTGCTGTGAAAACTGGAGGCTCAACCTCCAGCCTGCAGTGGGTACGGGCAGACTAGAGTGCGGTAGGGGAGATTGGAATTCCTGGTGTAGCGGTGGAATGCGCAGATATCAGGAGGAACACCGATGGCGAAGGCAGATCTCTGGGCCGTAACTGACGCTGAGGAGCGAAAGGGTGGGGAGCAAACAGGCTTAGATACCCTGGTAGTCCACCCCGTAAACGTTGGGAACTAGTTGTGGGGGCCATTCCACGGTCTCCGTGACGCAGCTAACGCATTAAGTTCCCCGCCTGGGGAGTACGGCCGCAAGGCTAAAACTCAAAGGAATTGACGGGGACCCGCACAAGCGGCGGAGCATGCGGATTAATTCGATGCAACGCGAAGAACCTTACCAAGGCTTGACATATACGAGAACGGGCCAGAAATGGTCAACTCTTTGGACACTCGTAAACAGGTGGTGCATGGTTGTCGTCAGCTCGTGTCGTGAGATGTTGGGTTAAGTCCCGCAACGAGCGCAACCCTCGTTCTATGTTGCCAGCACGTAATGGTGGGAACTCATGGGATACTGCCGGGGTCAACTCGGAGGAAGGTGGGGATGACGTCAAATCATCATGCCCCTTATGTCTTGGGCTTCACGCATGCTACAATGGCCGGTACAAAGGGCTGCAATACCGTGAGGTGGAGCGAATCCCAAAAAGCCGGTCCCAGTTCGGATTGAGGTCTGCAACTCGACCTCATGAAGTCGGAGTCGCTAGTAATCGCAGATCAGCAACGCTGCGGTGAATACGTTCCCGGGTCTTGTACACACCGCCCGTCAAGTCATGAAAGTCGGTAACACCTGAAGCCGGTGGCCCAACCCTTGTGGAGGGAGCCGTCGAAGGTGGGATCGGTAATTAGGACTAAGTCGTAACAAGGTAGCCGTACCGGAAGGTGCGGCTGGATCACCTCCTTTCTAAGGAGCTTCTGGCAGCCGGCGTCCTCTTCGGGGGTCGTGTGGTTGTCCAGGCGCCAGATCGAGACGAATGTTCTCGCTGGTAGCTCATGGGTGGAACATATGACGAGGTGCTGTTCGGGTTGTTCCGGGCTGAGTACGCCGCTTGCGGTGGGAAAGGTTCGGGGTGGTCGGGGTGGCACATGCACGCTGTTGGGTCCTGAGGGACCGGTCGTGATCGCCCTGTGGGGTGGTTGCTTCTTTCCTCTGGGCCTTGCCTTCTGTCACCGGGTCGGTGGTGGGGGTGGGGTACCGCCCGTACTTTGAGAACTACACAGTGGACGCGAGCATCTTCAAGATGACCTTTCGGGGTTGTCTTGTTTTGATGATCTTAAAGATCATTAGTCAATTTCGAGTCAGGCCTTCGGGTCTGGTCCGATTCTTTGATGAACTCATGTGATTTCAAGTCTTTAAGAGCAAACGGTGAATGCCTTGGCATCTGGAGCCGAAGAAGGACGTAGCAATCTGCGATAAGCCTCGGGGAGTGGATAAGCACACTGTGATCCGAGGGTGTCCGAATGGGGAAACCCCGCTGGGCGGCGTGCCGACCTAGTGACTCCCGCCTGAATATATAGGGCGGGTAGAGGGAACGTGGGGAAGTGAAACATCTCAGTACCCACAGGAAGAGAAAGCAACCGCGATTCCGTTAGTAGTGGCGAGCGAAACCGGAACAGGCTAAACCGAGTACGTGTGATATCCGGCAGGAGTTGCGTATTCGGGGTTGTGGGACTTTTTGGGCTGCTCTGCCGAGCAGCCGGCGTGACAAGAAGGTATAGACGAACAGGATTGAAAGCCTGGTCATAGAGGGTGTGAACCCCGTAGTCGAAATGCCTTGTCTTGGCGTGAAGAGTATCCCAAGTAGCACGGGGCCCGAGAAATCCCGTGTGAATCTGTCAGGACCACCTGATAAGCCTAAATACTCCCAGATGACCGATAGCGGACAAGTACCGTGAGGGAAAGGTGAAAAGTACCCCGGGAGGGGAGTGAAATAGTACCTGAAACCGTTTGCTTACAAACCGTTGGAGCCTCCCTAGTAGGGGTGACAGCGTGCCTTTTGAAGAATGAGCCTGCGAGTTAGCGATATGTGGCGAGGTTAACCCGTGTGGGGTAGCCGTAGCGAAAGCGAGTCTGAATAGGGCGATTCAGTCGCATGTCCTAGACCCGAAGCGAAGTGATCTATCCATGGCCAGGTTGAAGCGACGGTAAGACGTCGTGGAGGACCGAACCCACTTAGGTTGAAAACTGAGGGGATGAGCTGTGGATAGGGGTGAAAGGCCAATCAAACTTCGTGATAGCTGGTTCTCTCCGAAATGCATTTAGGTGCAGCGTTGCGTGTTTCTTGCCGGAGGTAGAGCTACTGGATGGCCGATGGGCCCTAAAAGGTTACTGACGTCAGCCAAACTCCGAATGCCGGTAAGTGAGAGCGCAGCAGTGAGACTGTGGGGGATAAGCTTCATAGTCGAGAGGGAAACAACCCAGACCACCAACTAAGGTCCCTAAGCGCGTGCTAAGTGGGAAAGGATGTGGAGTTGCTTAGACAACCAGGAGGTTGGCTTAGAAGCAGCCACCCTTGAAAGAGTGCGTAATAGCTCACTGGTCAAGTGATTCCGCGCCGACAATGTAACGGGGCTCAAGCACGTCACCGAAGTTGTGGCATTGACATTTTTGGTAGGCCTTCGTGGTCCAGCCGTGTTGATGGGTAGGAGAGCGTCGTGTGGCCAGCGAAGCGGCGGTGTGAACCAGCCGTGGAGGCTACACGAGTGAGAATGCAGGCATGAGTAGCGAATGACGTGTGAGAAACACGTCCTCCGAAAGACCAAGGGTTCCAGGGTCAAGCTAATCTTCCCTGGGTAAGTCGGGACCTAAGGCGAGGCCGACAGGCGTAGTCGATGGACAACGGGTTGATATTCCCGTACCGGCGAAGAACCGCCCAAGCTAATCCAGTGGTGCTAAGTGCCTGAATCCCAGTGTATCGATCCCTTCGGGGTGAGAGCGTTGGGCCTAGCGCACGACCCCATGCTGGTGCGGTTAGCGTATTAACAGGTGTGACGCAGGAAGGTAGCCCATCCCGGGCGATGGTTGTCCCGGGGCAAGTGCGTAGGCCGAGTGATAGGCAAATCCGTCACTCATTGAGGCTGAGACACGATGCGGATAAAAAGTGGGTGATCCTATGCTGCCAAGAAAAGCATCGACGCGAGGTTCAAGCCGCCCGTACCCCAAACCGACTCAGGTGGTCAGGTAGAGAATACTAAGGAGATCGAGAGAATCGTGGTTAAGGAACTCGGCAAAATGCCCCCGTAACTTCGGGAGAAGGGGGGCCATCCACTTATACCAGCTTGCCTGGAAAAGGGTGTGGTGGCCGCAGAGACTAGTGGGTAGCGACTGTTTACTAAAAACACAGGTCCGTGCCAAGTCGCAAGACGATGTATACGGACTGACGCCTGCCCGGTGCTGGAAGGTTAAGAGGACCGGTTAGCCGCAAGGCGAAGCTGAGAATTTAAGCCCCAGTAAACGGCGGTGGTAACTATAACCATCCTAAGGTAGCGAAATTCCTTGTCGGGTAAGTTCCGACCTGCACGAATGGCGTAACGACTTCCCAACTGTCTCAACCGCGAACTCGGCGAAATTGCATTACGAGTAAAGATGCTCGTTACGCGCAGCAGGACGGAAAGACCCCGTGACCTTTACTATAGCTTTGTATTGGTGTTCGGTGTGGCTTGTGTAGGATAGGTGGGAGACTTTGAAGCGTGGACGCCAGTTCATGTGGAGTCATTGTTGAAATACCACTCTGGTCACTCTGGATATCTAACTTCGAACCGTGATCCGGTTCAGGGACAGTGCATGGTGGGTAGTTTAACTGGGGCGGTTGCCTCCCAAAAAGTAACGGAGGCGCCCAAAGGTTCCCTCAACCTGGTTGGTAATCAGGTGGCGAGTGTAAGTGCACAAGGGAGCTTGACTGTGAGACTGACAGGTCGAGCAGGGACGAAAGTCGGGACTAGTGATCCGGCAGTGGCTTGTGGAAGCGCTGTCGCTCAACGGATAAAAGGTACCTCGGGGATAACAGGCTGATCTTGCCCAAGAGTCCATATCGACGGCATGGTTTGGCACCTCGATGTCGGCTCGTCGCATCCTGGGGCTGGAGTAGGTCCCAAGGGTTGGGCTGTTCGCCCATTAAAGCGGTACGCGAGCTGGGTTTAGAACGTCGTGAGACAGTTCGGTCCCTATCCGCTGCGCGCGCAGGAAGTTTGAGAGGATCTGACCCTAGTACGAGAGGACCGGGTTGGACGAACCTCTGGTGTGTCAGTTGTTCCGCCAGGAGCACCGCTGATTAGCTACGTTCGGGATGGATAACCGCTGAAAGCATCTAAGCGGGAAGCCGGCCTCAAGATGAGACTTCCATACCATTTATGGTGAGAGGCTCCCAGCCAGACTACTGGGTTGATAGGCCGGATGTGGAAGCGTGGCAACACGTGAAGCTGACCGGTACTAATAAGCCGATGACTTGATAACACACCGTTCATGGTGCTTGCGTCCACTGAGTGGTTCTCGATGTACGGTCGAGAACCGCACCAACATTCTTTGTTGTGTGCACGATTTGAAACATCACAAGTGTTTCGGCGGCCATAGCGAGAGGGAAACGCCCGGTCACATTCCGAACCCGGAAGCTAAGCCTCTCAGCGCCGATGGTACTGCAGGGGGGACCCTGTGGGAGAGTAGGACACCGCCGAACAACCTCTTCACAACGAAGAATAGCCACCCGATGACGGGTGGCTATTCTTCGTTAACCGTCGTTTCAGGCATGCCGACGCGAGAAGGCATCGCGGAGCGCATCCCGCACGGCGAGGATCGCCGGTCGTGTCGAGAATTCCCGCATGGCGACGAAGATCTCGCGCGACGGCGCACCCGGCAGGTCGTGAAGTTCGACAGCTCCCGGCGTCGGCATCCTGACCAGCTCGGGGAGCATGCCGACGGCCACTCCGTCGGCGATGAGCCCGACGTGCGCGGTGAGGTCGGCGATCTCGAAGCGCACGTCGGGCTCGAAGCCGGCCGCGCGGCACTGCTGCGTCGCCCATTGCCGGGCGGCGGTGCCGACCGGCTCCATGACCCACGCGCGATCGGCAAGCTGCTCGAGGTGGCTGCGACGCCCACCGCGGGGAACCGCCAGCCGGATCGGATCGCGGCCGAGTGAGACCCGGGTGAGTCCCGGGCGCTGCTCCCGCGTGTGCCCGGGATACTGCTCGGCGACCACGAGGTCGTAGCGGCGCGTGGACAGCTCGAAGAGCCCCTCCTCGGGTGGAACCTGCGAAACGTAGACCGCGAGGTCCGGCTCCCTGGCCGCCAGGAGCGCGAGGGCCGGCGGCACGAGCGACTGCGCGGCCGACTGCATGACCGCGATCCGCACCGGCGCGCTCTGCGGTCGCAGAGCGTCGAGCTCGCCCCGTGCCTGTTCGTCGAGCTGCAGAGCGCGGGCGGCATGCGCGGCCAGGAGCTCGCCGTGATCGGTCAGCCGCACACCGCGCCCGTCCGCCGCGAAGAGCGGAACCCCCGCCTCCTTCTCCAGCTGCGTCAGCTGCTGCGACACCGTCGACGGACTGTAGGAGAGGGCCTCCGCGACTGCCGCAAGCGTGCCGCGGAGCGACAGCTCGTGGAGAAGACGCAGCCGGCGTAGTTCGAACACCGTGTTCCTCGATTTCCTCGATGAGTACCCATCGTAGATGTTCGCTTTTCTCGACGCTTCGGATGCCGCAGGCTGAGGGCATGACGAACGCCGAGGTGCACTCTGGAAACACGACGAGGGGAGCGCAGGGGATGGCGTCGACGACCAGTGCTGCGAGGGATGATCTGACGGAGCGCGCCGTCGAGCTGGCGCAGCGCTGGACGACGGAGAGCGCGGCGGTCGCCGCGGACCCGGCGGCCGGGCGACTCGCCGGCGTGCTGAAGGACCCGAACGGCCTGCCATTCACGATCGGCTTCGTCGACGGCGTCATGCGTCCCGAGAGCCTGTCGGCCGCGGCATCCAATCTGCAGCGCGTCGCGCCCCTCGTGCCGGGATTCCTCCCCTGGTATCTCCGCGGAGCCGTGCGGCTCGGCGGCATCATGGCGCCCGTCCTGCCGACACCGGTCGTGCCCGTCGCGCGGCGCGTGCTGCGCGAGATGGTCGGCCACCTCGTCGTGGACGCACGCCCCGACAAGCTCGGGCCGGCGATCGCGACGCTGCGCGCATCCGGTGCGCGCCTCAACCTGAACCTCCTCGGCGAGGCGGTGCTGGGTGAGCAGGAGGCGCTGCGCCGCCTCGAGGGCATCCACGAGCTGATCCGCCGCGACGACGTGGACTACGTCTCCGTGAAGGTGTCGGCCATCGCGAGCCACATCTCCATGTGGGCCTTCGACGACGTCGTCGACAAGGTCGTGGGTCGGCTCCTGCCGCTGTACGCGACGGCCGCCTCGACGTCGGAGGCGCCCCAGGGGCCGACCTTCATCAACCTCGACATGGAGGAGTACCGCGACCTCGACCTCACGATCGCGGTCTTCACGCGCATCCTCGAGGACCCCCGCCTGCGTGGGCTCGAGGCCGGCATCGTGCTGCAGGCCTATCTTCCCGACGCGCTCCCGGCCCTCCGCCGCCTCACCGCGTGGGCGCAGGAGCGCGTCGCGTCCGGCGGTGCGCGCATCAAGGTCCGCCTGGTGAAGGGCGCGAACCTGGCGATGGAGCACGTCGACGCCGTCATGCACGACTGGCCGCTCGCCACGTACGACGCGAAGGTCGACTCCGACGCCAACTATCTCCGCTGCCTCGACGAGGCGCTGCGTCCCGAGAGCACCGCGGCGGTGCGCATCGGCGTCGCCGGGCACAACCTCTTCGACATCGCGTACGCGTGGCTGCTCGCCGGGGAGCGCGGCGTCCGCGACGACATGGAGTTCGAGATGCTGCTGGGCATGGCGCAGGGGCAGGTCGAGGCCGTCGCCCGCGAGGTCGGGCACGTTCTGCTCTACGTGCCGGTGGTGCGTCCCGACGAGTTCGACGTCGCGATCAGCTACCTGGTGCGCCGCCTCGAGGAGAACGCCTCGAGCGACAACTTCCTCTCGGCCGCCTTCGACATCGCCGAGGACGCGTCGATGTTCGCGCGGGAGCGCGACCGCTTCGCGGCGTCGCTGCGCCGGGCGGCCGATCCCACCCTGACCATCGGATCGCACCGTTCCCAGGACCGTTCGGCGGAGGCCGGCCCCGCGACATCCAGCACCGGTGACGTGATCACGCGCGACGCCGAGGACGACCACGCCACACAGGTCGTGCTGGGCATCGCGCGGTCGGCCTCCGCCGAGCCCGGCGACACGGTGCCGCTCGCGCCGGAGGGCAACGCGGTCGGCTTCGGCGGTCAGGCGTTCGTCGACACCGCCGTGTTCGCGCCGCGCGAGTCGACCGAGCGGGCGCTCGGCGCCCCCGGCTTCGTCAATGCCGCGGACTCCGACCCGTCGCTGCCCGCCAATCGCGAGTGGGCGCGACGGATCGTGGCGCGGGTGGCGGGATCGACGCAGGGCCAGGCGACCATCGACGCCGCGCGGGTCGACGACGCCGGGCGTCTGGAGGAGATCGTCGCGGGCGTGCGGGATGCCGCCGTCGCGTGGGGCTCCCGTCCGGCCGCGGACCGCGCGGCCGTGCTGCAGAGCGCCGCGCGCGTGCTCGAGTCGCGCCGCGGCGAGCTCATCGAGGTGGCCGCCTCGGAGACCGGCAAGGTGCTCGCGGAGGCCGACGTCGAGGTCAGCGAGGCCGTCGACTTCGCCAACTACTACGGGGCCACGGCACGCGAGCTCGACCGGGTCAGCGGCGCGGTGTTCGTGCCCGCGCGTCTCACGGTCGTCACGCCGCCCTGGAACTTCCCGCTCGCGATCCCCGCGGGCGGCGTGCTGGCGGCGCTCGCGGCGGGATCCGGTGTGGTCTTCAAGCCCGCGCCCCAGGCCCGGCGCTGTGCGGCTGTCATCGCCGAGGCCCTGTGGGACGCGGGCGTGCCGCGCGAGGTGCTGGCGCTCGTCGACATCGACGAGGGCGACCTCGGCCGGCGGCTCATCTCGCACCCCGACGTCGACCGGGTGATCCTCACCGGCTCGTGGGAGACGGCCGCGCTCTTCCGGTCGTGGCGTCCCGACCTGCCGCTGCTCGCGGAGACCAGCGGCAAGAACGCGATGATCGTCATGCCGTCCGCGGACCTCGACCTCGCGGCATCCGATCTCATCAAGAGCGCCTTCGGGCACGCCGGGCAGAAGTGCTCCGCTGCGTCGCTGGCGATCCTGGTGGGCCCGGTCGCCCGGTCGCAGC
Source organism: Microbacterium lemovicicum (assembly GCF_003991875.1). Classification (NCBI taxonomy): domain Bacteria; kingdom Bacillati; phylum Actinomycetota; class Actinomycetes; order Micrococcales; family Microbacteriaceae; genus Microbacterium; species Microbacterium lemovicicum. Next base: position 3,182,385 of record NZ_CP031423.1, on the reverse strand, counting down.
GGTTCGCCCGTCAGCTGGTGGATGCCGCGACCTCGCTGCGCGTCGGCCCGCCCAGCGATCCGCTGGCCGAGGTCGGACCCGTGATCGAGCCGCCCCAGGGCAAGCTCGCCTGGGCGCTGACCGAGCTCGAGGGCGAGGAGAAGTGGCTGGTCAAGCCACGGCCCGTCGACCACGGCGAGGAGTATGCGGGGCGGTTCTGGACGCCCGGCATCCGCACCGGCGTGCAGCCGGGATCGCGCTTCCACCTCGAGGAGTTCTTCGGTCCGGTGCTGGGCGTCATGCACGCTCCGACGCTCGCCGCGGCCATCGAACTGCAGAACGCCGTCGCCTACGGGCTGACGGCCGGGCTGTACACGCAGAACCCCGAGGATCTCGCGGTCTGGCTCGACCGCGTGCAGGCGGGCAACCTCTACGTCAACCGCGGCATCACCGGGGCGATCGTGCAGCGGCAGCCGTTCGGCGGGTGGAAGCGCTCGTCCGTGGGCGCGGGCACCAAGGCCGGCGGCCCCAACTACCTCGTCGGCCTGGGCTCCTGGCGCCCGTCGAGCGGCGGTCCGTCATCGGCGACTCTGCACCTGCGCGGGCTGGACTCACGCATCACGTCGGTCATCGAGGCCGCTCAGCCGTCACTGGACTACGAGGCCTTCGAGTGGCTGCGGCGCGGCGCGCTGTCGGACGCGATCTTATGGAGCCGCGAGTTCGGCCAGGTGCGCGACGTGTCGCGACTGGGCGTCGAGCGGAACCTCTTCCGCTACCGCCCGGTGGACGTGGCCGTGCGGGCGACGGCGGACGCACCGTGGCAGAGCGTCCTTCGGGTGGTGCTGGCCGGCGTCCGCTCGGGATCGACCTTCGCGCTGAGCCTGCCGACCGGACTGCCCGCCGAGGTGCGACGCGCCCTCGGCGACGCGGACGTGCCGGTGTTCGTGGAGAGCGACCAGGAGTGGCTCGGACGCATGTCGACGCGCGGGGGCGACGACTCGGCGCGCGCTCCACGGGTGCGGCTCGTCGGGCCTGCGGCATCGGTGGCGGCGCTGCACGGCGACCTCGCCGAGGCCGTCGCGGGCGACCCCGACCTCGCCGTCTACGCGAACGAGGTCACCACGGCCGGGAGGGTCGAACTCCTGCCGTTCCTCCACGAGCAGGCCATCGCCATCACCGCCCACCGGTTCGGCAATGCCGACCGGTGGAGCGAGACGGTGATCTGAGGGATCGTCAGGGGAGGACGAGAGAGCCGGTCTTGGTCGCGGCATCCGCGGCCCTGGCCTTCGTCGTCCTCGGCCGCCTGCTTCTCGTCGCGCTCGTCCGCTGCCTCCTGCAGCGCCGACTTCGCGCGCAGAGGGGGCGTCTTGAAGAACAGCGACAGAACGAAGGCGAGCAGGACCACGCTCATCGCGACCCAGTAGACGCTGACCGCGGAGGAGTTGAACCCGACGAGGAACGGCTTGGTGAGGCGCGGGTCGGCCGAGACCAGGAACGACGTGTCGTTGAGGGTCGAGTCGCCGATGGAGGTGTTCCCGTCTCCGGAGGTGAACTGGTCCTGCAGCGTGGTCGCCAGCGTCGTGACGAACGCGGAGCGGGCGGCGGCATCGCTGAAGTCGAGGCTCACCGTCCCGTCGTCCGCGACGCGGGCGACCGGCACCTGCTGCTGGATCTGCTGCGCGGCGGTCTGCCGTGCCTGGGTGACGGCGGCGGTGGTCGCCGCCTCCTGGGCCGCGGCGGGGATCTGGCCCGCGGCGACCTGTGCCGCGACGGCCTGGGTCGCAGCATCCGTCGCCTGATCGACGCCGTCCTGCACCTGGGCGGTCGTCTCCTCGGTGACCTGCGAGACGATCGGGGTGTAGATCGACGCCATGATCTGCTCGTTCTGCGGAGCCGTGGCCACGGCCGGGTCGAAGGCGGCGTCCAGCGCGCCGGTGAGGGTCGAGTCGTCGGAGAAGGAGCCGATGATGTTCGACGGCATCAGTGTGAACAGCAGCGACAGGAGCACGGCGGTGCCCAGCGTGCCGCCGATCTGGCGGAAGAACGTGGACGAGCTGGTGGCGACGCCCATGTCGCGCAGCCCGACGGAGTTCTGGCTCGCGATCGTCAGGGTCTGCATGAGCTGACCGAGGCCCAGGCCGATCACGAGCATCGCACCGGCGACGTACCAGTACGTCGTGTCGAACTTCAGGAAGGTGAGCAGGAAGAAGCCCACCGACATGAGCAGGGTGCCCAGGATCGGGAAGATCCGGTACTGCCCCGTGCGCGCGATGATCTGACCGCTGGCGATGGAGGCGATCATCAGGCCCAGGATCATCGGCAGCATCTGGAAGCCGCTCTCGGTGGGCGAGGCGCCCAGCACCAGCTGCAGGTAGAGCGGCAGCGTCAGCATCGCGCCGAACATGCCGAAGCCGACGAGCACGCCGATGACGGTGGCCATCGAGAACGTGGGGGAGCGGAAGAGCTTCAGCGGGATGAGGGCGTCGTCCTTCATCAGCGTCTCGGCGATGACGAAGGAGAGGATGCCGATCGCGCCGATGACGTAGCAGGCGATGGCGATGCCGGAACCCCAGCCCCACTCGCGGCCCTGCTCGGCGACCAGCAGCAGGGGGACGAGGGCGACGATGACCGTGGTGGCGCCCCACCAGTCGATGCGCACGGAGTGCCGCGGCTGCTTCGGGATGTGCAGGAAGCGCCAGACGATCGCCAGCGCGACGATGCCGATGGGCACGTTGATGAGGAACACCCAGCGCCAGCCGGTGATGAAGAGGATCTCGCCGGAGCCGGCGAACAGCCCGCCGACGAGGGGGCCGATGACGCTGGAGATGCCGAAGACGGCGAGGAAGTAGCCCTGGTACTTGGCGCGCTCGCGGGGGGCGAGGATGTCGCCCATGATGGCGAGCGGCATCGACATCAGTCCACCGGCGCCGAGGCCCTGGATGGCGCGGAAGGCGGCGAGCTCGATCATCGAGGTCGAGAAGCTCGCCAGCACGGAGCCGATGATGAAGATGACGATCGCGATGAGGAAGAGGAGGCGACGGCCGAAGATGTCGGACAGCTTGCCGTAGATCGGCGTCGAGATCGTCGAGACGATGAGGTAGGCGGTCGTCACCCACGCCTGCAGGCTGAGGCCCTGGAGGTCGTCGCCGATGGTGCGGATGGCCGTGCCGACGACGGTCTGGTCGAGCGCGGAGAGGAACATCCCGGCCATGAGGCCGAAGATGACGAACAGGATCATGCGGTGCGTCATGATCGGCGCGGAGGAGCGCGAATCGGTGGCGACGGTGGCGGACATGCGAGGCCTCGTTCCGGAGGAGGAAATCGGGATGCTGCGGCCCGCCGTCACCGGTGGTTGTCGCAGGTCAACCATCGTACTCCCGCTCCTCACCTCCCGCGGGCGGTCGTGCGACAATGAGGGCGGCGTGCCCGAGTCGACGGCTTCTCTCAGCTCCGCCGGGCCCCTGGACAGCGTCCGCCGCACCTTCCGCTCGAGGAGCAGTATGTCCACGCAGGAGACCACCGAGACCGCCACCGCCACGGGACGCGTCGCCCAGCACCGCCGGTACCTCATGTGCCGGCCGGAGCACTTCACCGTCAGCTACACCATCAACCCCTGGATGGAGCCGGCCAAGCCGACCGACACGGCGAAGGCCGTCGCCCAGTGGCAGGACCTCTACGACGCGTACGTCGCCCTCGGGCACGAGGTCGAGCTCATCGAGCCGATCATCGGGCTGCCCGACATGGTCTACACCGCCAACGGCGGCTTCCTCATCGACGGCGTCGCGTACGGCGCCAAGTTCCGCTTCCGCGAGCGCGGGCCCGAGGGCCCGGCGTTCATGGACTGGTTCCGCGACCGGGGCTACGACGTGCGCCAGCCCGTCGAGGTCAACGAGGGCGAAGGTGACTTCCTGCTCGTCGGCGACACGATCCTCGCCGGCACGGGCTTCCGCTCCACCGGCGACAGCCACCGCGAGATCGGCGAGGTCTTCGGCCGCGAGGTCGTCTCGCTCACCCTCACCGACCCGCGTTTCTACCACCTCGACACCGCGATCGCCGTGCTCGACCCCGTGCAGGGCGAGGGGGGAGTGGAGGCCGCGAACATCGCCTATCTGCCGTCGGCGTTCGATGAGCGCAGCCGGCAGATCCTCACCGAGCGCTACCCCGACGCGATCCTGGTCTCGGACGAGGACGGCTCCGTCTTCGGCCTGAACTCCTCCAGCGACGGCTACAACGTGATCATCTCGCCGCGTGCGAAGGGCTTCGAGGCGCAGCTGCGCGAGCGCGGCTACAACCCGATCATGGTCGACCTGTCCGAGCTGCTGCTCGGAGGCGGCGGCATCAAGTGCTGCACCCTGGAGCTGCGGGACGCCCGGTCATGAGCACCTCCCACGCCCCCGCGCTCGACGAGGCCAGCTCCCGGGTCATCCTCGACGAGGCCCAGCACGTCGCGCACAACTACCACCCGCTCCCCGTCGTGATCTCCCGCGGCGAGGGCTCGTGGGTGACGGACGTGCAGGGCAAGCGCTACCTCGACCTGCTCGCCGCCTACTCGGCGCTGAACTTCGGCCACGGGCATCCCGCGATCCTCGCCGCCGCCCGCGAGCAGCTCGATCGGCTCACGCTGACGAGCCGCGCCTACCACAACGACCAGCTCGGCGCCTTCGCCGGGGCGCTCGCGACGCTGTGCCGCAAGGACGTCGTGCTGCCCATGAACACGGGCGCGGAGGCCGTCGAGACCGGCATCAAGGTCGCGCGGGCGTGGGGCTACCGCACGAAGGGCATCCCCGACGGCCAGGCGAGCATCATCGTCGCCGACGGCAACTTCCACGGCCGCACCACCACGATCGTCGGCTTCAGCGACGACCCGTCGGCGCGCGACGACTTCGGTCCGTACGCCCCCGGGTTCGTCCACGTGCCCTACGGGGATGCCGCGGCGATCGAGGCCGCGATCACTCCGCACACCGCGGCGGTGCTGATCGAGCCGATCCAGGGCGAGGCCGGCGTCGTCGTGCCGCCCACGGGATACCTGCGCGCGGTCCGCGAGATCACGACCCGCGAGAACGTGCTGTTCATCGCCGACGAGATCCAGTCGGGACTCGGCCGCGTGGGCACCACCTTCGCCTGCGACCGCGAGGAGGTCGTGCCCGACCTCTACCTGCTCGGCAAGGCGCTGGGCGGCGGCATCCTCCCGCTCTCTGCCGTCGTGGGCGACCGTGCCGTGCTCGGCGTCATCCAGCCGGGTGAGCACGGGTCGACGTTCGGCGGCAACCCGCTCGCGTGCGCCGTCGGACTCCGCGTCGTCGAGATGCTCGCGACCGGCGAGTTCCAGCGCCGCGCCGCGGCGCTGGGCGAGCACCTCGAGGAGAAGCTGCAGTCCTTCCTCGGCAACGGCGTCACCGCCGTGCGCGTGGCGGGGCTCTGGGCCGGCATCGACATCGACCCCGCGGTCGGCACCGGCCGGGAGGTCGCCGAGAAGCTGCTCGCCCGCGGCGTGCTGGTGAAGGACACCCACGGCCAGACGATCCGCGTCGCACCTCCGCTCGTGATCCGCTCGACGGAGCTCGACTGGGCACTCGAGCAGCTGCGGGTGGTGCTCGCGGCGTGACCGACCACGGGGCGAAGGGCGGCGAGGCGTCTGAGGACGGCGCGCGTTCGCTGATCGATCGGGCCTTCGCCATCCTGGGCACGTTCCAGGGCGGCCGGGTGCGGCAGTCCCTGTCCGACATCAGCCGACGCACGGACCTGCCGATCGCCACATGCCACCGCATCGTCGGACGCCTGACGGAGTGGGGCGCCCTGGAGCGTGACGCCGAAGGCCGCTACAACATCGGTCTGCGGCTGTGGGAGGTGGCGTCGCTGGCCCCGCGATCCGTCGGTCTCCAGCGCCTGGCGCGGCCCCACATGCAGGACCTCTACGAGACCACCGGGTACGCATCCCATCTGGCCATCCGCGAGGGGTTGGAGCTCGTGTCGATCGACCGGTTCCAGAGCCCGCGCCGCCAGGTGCGTCGACCGCAGATCGGCGTGCGCTACCCCATGCACGCGACCGCGATCGGCCTCGTCCTCCTCGCCAACGCCCCGGCGGACGTCCGGGCGGAGGTGCTGGCCGGCGAGTTGGAGGCGTTCACCCCTCGGACCTACACGGACCCTGCCGTGCTCGAGCGCGTTCTTGATGACATCCGCCGCACCGGCTATGCCGTGAGCGACCGTCAGGTGGACAAGGTCCACATCAGCGTGGCGGCTCCCGTCCGCGCCTCGGACGACTCCGTCGTCGCCGCGGTCTCCCTCGCACTCACGGAGAAGGACGTGGACGGCAAGAACATGATCCATCTCGTGCGTCTCACCGCTGCGTCCATCTCGCGCACGCTCGACGCCGCGGGTTTCGGTCGCGTCGAGAGCTGACGGGCCCGCGCTCCTCGGCGGCGGGAGCGAGGACGACGAAACGCTCAGCGTGTGAACGCGCTCAGCCCGGTGATGGCACGGCCCACGATCAGCGAGTTGATCTCGTGCGTGCCCTCGAAGGTGTACAGCGCTTCGGCATCGGCGAAGAAGCGCGCGACATCGGTGTCGACGCGGATGCCCTCAGCGCCGCAGACCTCGCGGGCGAGGGCGACCGTCTCCCGCGCCCGATCGGCGGCCCATGTCTTCACCAGTGCGGCGTGAGCGTCCTCGGCGGATCCCGCGGCACGCAGCTCGGTCAGCCGCATCGCCATGGCGAGCGTCGCCGTGGCGTTGCCGAGCATGCGCGTGAGCTTCTCCTGGACGAGCTGGAAGCCTGCGACGGGTCTGCCGAACTGCTCCCGAGCGAGCGTGTAGCGGAGCGCTGCTTCATAAGCTCCGGCCTGGAGCCCGGCGGCGTTCCAGGCCACGACGAAGCGCAGGTCGGCGAGGATGCGCGAGAGGTCGCGGAACGAGTCGATCCGCTGCAGGCGGTCGTGCTCGGGCACGGCGACGTCGTCCAGGACGATGTCGCCGTTGCGCACCATGCGAAGGGCGATCTTCCCGGTGATGTCGGTGACGGTCACTCCGTCGGCGGCGCGCGGCACGACGAACGCCTTCGCGCTCCCGTCCGCCTCATCGCGGGCCACGATGACCAGCACGTCGGAGATGGCGGCATTGCCGATCCACCGCTTGCGACCGGAGATGCGCCACGAGTCGCCGATGCGGACCGCCGTGGTCTCCAGGCCCCCGGCGATGTCCGATCCGTGCGCCGGTTCGGTGAGGGCGAAGCATCCGGTCAGGTCGAAGGAGGGGATGCGGGGGTCCCAGCGCGCGATCTGCTCCGGGGACCCGCCCTTCCGGATCAGAGTCCGGAACATGCCGACCTGGCCGCCGTAGAGGGTGCCGATCGACATGTCGAAGCGGGCGAGTTCGAAGTGGCGGAACCCGATGTACACGGGCCGGGGAGCGCCGTCGGCCGCGAGCAGCGAGGGGTCGTCCTCCAGCCTCAGTGCGGCCATCTCGGCGCGCAGATGTTCGGGGCAGGTCGCGTCCTCCCACCATCGCGCGAGGTGGGGACGCGCACGCTCCTCGAGGAGCGCGCGCAGCTCGGCGAGCTTGTCGGTCTCGGCCGGAGTGAGCGAGCCGGCGAAGCCGAACAGATCCGTCGGCTCCGTCACCCCGTCAGCCCCAGCAGCCTCGCGGCGTTGTCCTTCAGGATCATCCGGGTCTTGTCCTCCGGGAACTCGAGCAGGGCGAAGTCCTTCAGCCACCGGTCGGGCGTCAGAGCGGGCAGGTCGGAGCCGAAGAGCATCTTCTGGGTGAGGTAGGTGCGCGCCGCGCGCACGAGCGCGGGCGAGAAGTACTTCGGCGACCAGCCCGACAGGTCGATCCACGTGTTGGACTTATGCGTGGCGATCGAGATCGCCTCGTCCTGCCACGGCACGCTGGGATGGGCCATGATGACCTGCAGCCGGGGATGCCGCGCCGCGACGTCGTCCAGCAGCATCGGGTTCGACAGCGACAGCTGGAACCCCCATCCGCCCGGCGTCCCTGCGCCGGCGCCGGTCTGTCCCGTGTGGACGATGATCGGGACGCCGAGCTCCTCGATCTGCGTCCACAGCGGGTCGAACTGCTCGGCGGACGGGTCGAACGCCTGCACGGAGGGGTGGAACTTGAATCCCCGGACGCCGAGTTCGAGCACCTGCCGCCGGGCCTCCTCGACCGCAGCCTCGCCCTGCAGCGGGTCGACGCTGCCGAAGGCGATGAGCACGTCGGCATTGCGCCGGGCGCCGGCCGCCAGATCGTCGATGCTGTTGGGCGCGTGGCCGAGATTCGTGGTGGCGTCCACCGTGAAGACGACGGCGGCCATCCGGCGCTCGCGGTAGTAGTCCGCGGTCTCATCGACCGTGCGCGGCTTCTCGCTGCTGCCGAAGTACGCCGCCATCGCCTCGGTGAGTGCGGGTGGGGACGCGGTGCGCCCGCTGTCGTCGATCTGCACGTGCACGTGCACGTCGACGGCCGTCACAGCGGAGAGGTCGATGCCTGTCGGTGCGTTCATGGTGAGGATTCCTTCGTGTGGCGGTCGGCGAGCTCCTGGGCGGCGTCGGCCCTCACCCGTGCGAGCTCCACCTTGCCGGTCTGCGACCGGCCGAGCGACGTGCGGACGAACCAGTGCCGAGGCTTCTTGTACCCCGCGAGCTTCCCGTCGACATGCCCGGTGAGTCGGGTGAGATCGATCGTCGCACTCGGCGCGGGCACGACCATCGCGCTCACGACCTCACCGAAACGAGGGTCGGGGAGGCCGAAGACGATGGCGTCCGCGACCGCGGGATGAGACAGGAGCGCCTCCTCCACCTCGGCGGGGAAGACCTTCTCCCCGCCGGTGTTGACGACTGCGCTCAGCCTGCCGAGAAGTTCGATCGATCCGTCACCGCGCGCCCGGGCCCAGTCGCCGGGCATGACGTAGCGATGTCCGTCGATCACAGGGAAGGTCGCGGCGGTCTTGACCGGGTCGCGGTAGTAGCCGACGGGGAGGATGCCGCGGAAGGCGAGGATGCCGACGGCGCCGCTCTCGGGAGCCACCTCGCGGAGATCCGGATCGAGCAGGACGGTGTCCGGCGTCGTCACCAGGGAGGTGGGGAGATCGTGCTCCCCTCGGGTGATGCCGAATGCGAACGGGCCGCCCTCGCTGGAGGCGAGCAGGTCGACGATCATGATGTCACCCTGCCGGTGGAGGCGGGCCTTCACCTCGTCGCTGAAGCGCATGCCCGAGCTCATGACCGAGTTCAGCCGCGGCAGGACGACGCCGTCGCGCTCGAGCGCTTCCACGAAGGGGAGTGCGACGGCATCGCCCGCCACGATCACCCGGGTCACGTCGTGGGTGCGGGCGAGCCGCACCGCCTCCTCCACATCGAGGTGCGCTGACGCCTGGAGCACGATCGTGCCGCCGAGTGCCAGCGTTCCCATGGTCGTGGACTGCGCCGTGCCGTGCAGGAGCGGCGGGAGGGGGAGGGTCACCACGCGAGGGGTGGACGGGTCCACGGCGATCGCGACCGCCTCAGCGAGGTCGCTCGGCGGCTCGACGTCGATGATGCCCCAGGTCGACTGGCGCCGGGCGTGCAGGAGGGTGTCCATGTCCCACACGACCGCCCGGGGAGTGCCGGTGGTGCCGCCGGTGTAGAGGCGCATATCGGCCCCCGCGGGTGCACGAGAGGGCATCGCGCCACCGGCGTCGACGACACGGGCGTACGGCGTGGCGCCGTCGACGGGGGCGCCGCCGTCATCGACCGAGATGAGCTCCAGCGGCGCATCGAGGCCGATGATCGCTTCGGCGGCGACGCCGCCGAAGCTCGTCGCGACGATCAGAGCGCGCGCATCGCAGTCGTCCAGCAGGGCTCGGACCTCGCCGGCGCGGTATCGGTAGTTGATCGCGACGGGGGCGACGCCGATCGACAGGCAGGCCCACAGGAAGGTGAGGTACTCCGGGCGGTTGTACAGCAGCATGGCCGCCGCATCGCCCGGACGGAGCCCGCGCGCCGTGAGGTGGCTGGACAGGGCCCCGGCCTCGGCGGCGAACCGCCCGTAGGTGAGGGTCTCGTCGGCCGTCACGATCGCCGGCCGCTCCGGATCGGCTCGCGCGATCCCCTGCCACAGGTCGCTGTAGTGCACCGCGGTCACGCGCTCGCCTGACGCGAAGGGGGTCCGCTGGGCTGCGCGTGGCCGGCGAACTGCGAGCGCCAGGCATCACCGATGCCCGCAGCATCCCATCCGCCGTCGCTGTACGAGGTCTCCAGAGCAGCAGGGTGCGCGTACAGCGTGAGGCGGTCGCCGCCGATGCCGATCGCCTGCCCCGTCACATCGGCGGCGTCGGCGGAGGCGAGCCACACGACCAGCGGGGCGACGTCCTCAGGCGTGCCGAGGGCATTGTCCCGTCGGATGTCCGTCGGGATCGGCTGCCCCGCCAGGTAGTCCTCGTACACCTGGGTGTAGGCGGGGATCGTCGCGGTCATGGGCGACAGGGCCGTGGGGACGACCGTGTTCACGGTGATCCCGGCGCGGGCCAGTTCCAGCGACCACGTGCGCGCCATGGCGACCAGGCCCGCCTTGACGGCGGCGTAGTTCGTCTGCCCGAAGCTCCCGAACTGGCCGGCGGGAGACCCGATGAGGATGATGCGGCCGCCGTCGCCCTGCTCCCTCATGAAGGTCGCCGCCGCGCGGCCGCACGTGAACGACCCGCGCAGATGCGTGTCGACGACGAGGTCGAAATCGGCGTCGCCCATCTTCCAGAGCACGCGATCGCGCAGCACGCCCGCGTTGGCGACGAGCACGTCCAGCCGTCCGAAGGAGCGTCGGGCTGCCTCCACGAGCTGTTCCGCCGTCTCGGTCGGGCCGACCGCGCCGACGCTGGCGACGGCCCGGCCGCCGCGGTCGGTGATCTCGGCGACCGCGGCGGCGGCGGCATCCTCGTCGACGTCGTTGACGACGACCGCGGCACCGGCGTCGGCCAGCGCGAGGGCGTAGGCCCGGCCGAGGCTCCGTCCGGCGCCGGTGACGATCGCGACCCGTCCGTCCAGGCTCACGGCGCTCACCGGTAGTGCCTCAGGACGAGCTCGGCGGCGACCGCCGGCTTGTCGCCCGCACCCTCGAGCTCGAAGGTCAGGGCGAGGGTGACCTGGAAGCCCTCGGAGATCGCCGTCACCTCGGCCACGGTGGCGCGGAGGCGCACCCGTCCGCCGGAAGGGACCGGCCGCGGGAACCGGATGCGGTTGTAGCCGTAGACGATGCCCATGCGGGCGTCGGAGACGCGGTAGATCTCGCGGAGCGGGAGCACGACCATGCTGAGGGTCAGCATGCCGTGGGCGATGCGCTCACCGAACGGCGAGGAGGCGGCGGCGGCCTCATCGACATGGATCGGATTGTCGTCGCCGGTCAGGTCGGCGTACACGTCGATGTCGTCCTGCGTGATCCGCTGCCAGGAGGACGGGCCGAGCTCGCGCCCGGCGAGGCCGGGGAGATCGTCCATTGTCAGGGTGTCGGATGTCATCGCTGCTCCTCTCGCACGAGGGCGTCGCCCATCGTGATGATCGCGCGACCGGTGATCTCACCGCGCGCCAGTGCCTGGTAGGCCGCTTCGGCCTCGTCCAGCCGGTACCGCCGGGTGATCAGGGCGGTCGGGTCGAAGAGACCCGAGGCGGCGAGCGCCGTCACGGCGGGCAGATCCGTGCGGGTGCGCCCGCCGAACGAGCCGACGATCTGCTGCCCGCGTCGCACCAGCGGAGTGATCGGCACCGCCGCGGTGCTCGCGCCGGCGGCGATGCCGATCGCCACCATGCCTCCGCCGTCCGCGAGCATGCCCACCGCCTGCGCGAAGGTGGTGGGGTTGCCCAGAGCCTCGAAGGCCACGTCCACGCCGCCGGTGAGTGCGCGCACCTTCTCGACCGGGTCCTCCGTCGATGCGTCCACGACGGCTGTCGCGCCCAGTTCGAGAGCACGGGTCAGTTTCGCCACCGAGATGTCGACGGCGATGATCTCCGCAGCGCCCGCCGCACGGGCCATGGTGATGAGGCTGGAGCCGATTCCCCCCACACCCACGATGGCCACGCTGGCACCGGTCTCGACGGCGCCCGCTCGGAAGACCGCGCCGTAGGACGTGAGACCCGAGCAGCCGAGGATGCACGAGGCCTCGTGGTCGAGTCCTTCGGGCAGCGCGGTCAACGCGGTCAGCGGAGCGACGCAGTACTCGGCGAGACCCCCCATCGAGTACATGGCCAGGAAGGAGCCGTCGGGCATCGCGAGGCGGCTCGTGCCGTCGAACAGAGTGCCCTCCAGACGGTTCCGGCGGAAGAACTCGATGCAGAGGTCATCGCGGCCGCGCAGACACTGCCGGCAGGAGGCGCACGGCATGATGAAGCCCGCGACGACGACGTCGCCGACGGCGAGACCGGCGCCGTCGCCCGCACCGCCGTCGCCGTCGCCGAGGGCGACGATGCGGCCGCTGACCTCGTGGCCGAGGACCGCGGGACGGGGGAAGGCGACCTCGCCACGCATGACGTGGAGGTCGGTATGACAGACGCCGCACGCGATGACCTCCAGCAGCGCCTCGCCGCGCTGGGGCGACGGCGTGCGGATGCGTGCGATCTCGAGGCGGTCATCGGCCAGGATGGCCGCCCGCATCGTCGCGGGCACGGGGTGGGTCACGTCATCTCCTCGGGCGGCATCGGTCTCGACCCATCCTGGTGAGCGACCGGCCAGGAGGCACGCACCCTTCCACGTAGCGGAAACGGCGATGGAGGCAGGCCGGGGTGCGATGCGATCCTGGCGCCACGCCGACGACGACGTGGAGAAGGAGACCGTGATGACGCTGCTGGAACCGCTGCTGGACCCCACCGGTATGGAGGAGGGCGCGGCGGACGCGACCCTCTCACCGCGCCCCGTGTCGCTGCGCGGCCTGACGATCGGCCTGCTCGACAACACCAAGCCCAACGCCACGATGCTCCTCGAGGAGATCGGCGCCCGTCTGGTCGCCGACCACGGCGCGGCCGACACGCGTCTGTACACGAAGGACTACTTCGGAACGCCCGTGCACGACGATCTGTTCGCGACGATCGTGCAGGAGTGCGATGTCGTCGTGACCGCGGTGGGGGACTGCGGGTCCTGCAGCGCCGCCACCGTCGCCGACGGCATCAAGTTCGAGCGGGCAGGGATGCCGGCCGTGAGCATCACCTCGGATTCCTTCCTGATGTCCGGCCAGGCGATGGCGACTGTGCAGGGATTCCCCGGGTTCGCCTTCCACGCGGTGAGGCATCCGATGGCGAGCCTGACGGCAGACGAGGTGCGCGAGCGCGCGCTGACGGCGATGCCGGAGGTCCTGCGGATCCTCGGCGTGGAGGAAGGATGACCATGAGCACGACGATGCTGTCGACCGAGAACGCGACCCTGGACGCCGCGGAGGTGCGGAACCTCCTGGAGCACTACCAGGACATGGGCTGGACGGACGGGTTGCCTGTCGTGCCGGTCACCGCCTCGATCCTGGAGGAGTTCCTCGCCACGACCGATCGGGATCCCGAGGAGGTGCTGTTCGTCATCCCGCACCTCAACCGTCGGCTCACCGTCCGCCTCGCGGCCCTCAACGCCGCGCTCGCGGGCTGCCGCCCCGAGTACCTCCCCGTCGTCATCGCCGGCTGGGAGGCCATCGCGAAGGAACCGCACCCCGCGCGGGGCATCTGGCAGTCGACCACCGGGACGGCGCCGATGCTCGTGGTCAACGGACCCGTGCGCGAGCGCATCGGCCTGAACAGCCGCGGCAACATCTTCGGATCGGGCTTCCGCGCCAACGCCACCATCGGGCGGGCCATCCGCCTGGGCTGCATCAATGTGTTCGGACTGCACCCGCACAAGCTCGATCAGGCGACGCAGGCCACCCCGGCGAAGTACTCGGCGTGCATCGCGGAGAACGAGGAGCAGAGCCCGTGGCCCGCCCTCCACGTCGAGCACGGATACGGCGGCGAGGAGGACGTCGTCACGGCTTTCGTCATCCGGTCCGTCATCCACATCGAGGCCCGCCACACGCAGGATCCCGAGCAGCTCGCGCGCGACTTCATCGACACGATCGTGCGCACGGGGGCGCTCATCCACGAGTACACCAGCGCGCTCCTCGTGCTCACTCCCGAGCACGCCCAGGTGTTCGCCTCCGCGGGATGGGGCAAGGGCGAGCTCCGCGCCTTCATCTTCGACAACGCCGTCCGGCCGCGCGAGGACCTGGCGTCGGTGGGGAAGGACGCGTTGTCGCACAAGACGCGGTGGCGCCTGGCGACGGCCCACCCCGACTCGATGCCCGACACCGCGAGCGGGACGAGCACGCCGGAGACGGTCCGGCTCCTCAGCGATCCGACCTCGGTGCAGATCATGGTGGCCGGGGCCGACAACGCCGGCGTGTCGGCGGTGGTGGAGATCTTCACGCTCAACCCCCCGCGTCCGGAGCCGTATTCCGACCAGGCGATCGGAGCGGCATCGTGAGCGCCGCGACCGACGGTCCTGTCATCGATCAGGCACTGTCGTCGTTCAGCGACATGATGGCCGCCGACGGGTACGTGCTGAGCTGGACGCCGGCGGAGGCCGAGAGCATCGTCGTGCGCATCGACGCGACGCCGGAGGCCTGCGCCGACTGCCTGGTTCCGGCGCCCGTGATGCAGGCGATCATGACGCAGGCGCTCGCGGAGACGCCGTACAGCGTCGACCACGTCGTGCTGCCGAGCGAGGCCGCCCACGGGTGATGACGATGCGCCTCACCGATGACGAGACACGCATGCGCGACGGCGTCGAGGGCGACGCCGTCGCGGCGGCGATGGACCTCTTGATCCGCTACGGCGACGCGCTCGGCGCGGAACGTCTCGTGGACACCCGCAACGTCGCCGGCACCATGACCCAGCCGTCCCCCGCGAAGGCGAAGCTGTTCGAGGAAGGGGGCTGGGCGCGCGCGTACGCCGTGATCAACCTCGACTGCGACCGCGAGATCGAGGTGCCGCGGATGAAGGTGCCGACCTGTCAGCTGCAGCACGGCTTCGCCGACGATGCGAACGGGCTGACCCTGTATCCCGAGTCTTCGATCCGCCTGCAGGACGACGCCGAGTCCTTCTTCAGCGAGCGCGGCGTCAACATCCTCGCGACGTGCACGCCGTACCAGGTCGGGAACCTCCCGGTGCGCGGTGAGCACTGCGCATGGATGGAGTCCTCCGCCGTCGTCTACTGCAACTCGGTCCTCGGTGCCCGCACCAACTGCGAGGGCGCCGCCTCGACCGGGGCCGCCGCGCTCACCGGAAAGATCCCCCTGTGGGGCAACCACCTCGCCGAGAACCGGCACGCGACCCACCTCATCCGGGCTGATGTGGACGTCGACTCCTTCCAGGAGTGGGGCATGTTCGGCTACTTCGTCGGCGAGCAGGTGCTGGAGGCGTGTCCCGCCGTCACCGGCCTGCTGGCGCAGCCGGACCTCGCGGATCTCAAGCACTTCGGCGCGGCCACGGCCACGTCGGGCGGAGTGGAGCTCTTCCACATGCCGGGCGTGACGCCCGAGGCGCCCACCGTCGAGGCGGCTTTCGGCACGAGGCGCGTCCCGGAGCCCGTCGTCTACGGCCGACGGGAACGGGAGGCCGTGTACGAGGCGCTCAACGGCCAGGGGAGCAGCCGCGACGTCGACTTCGTGCTGCTCGGCTGCCCGCACGCCAGCCTCGACCAGGTCGCCGAGCTCGCCGCGCGTCTGGAGGGGCGGCGCCTCAGCTCGAGCACGGAGCTGTGGGTCATGATGCCGCGAGCACTGGCGAGCATGGCGCTCCGCAACGGCTACACGCGCACGATCACGGCGGCCGGCGGGCGGGTGCTCACCGACTCCTGTCCGGCGATGTCGAAGGCCGCGCCGCCCGGCACCCGCGTGTTCGCGACGGATTCGGCCAAGCAGGCGCACTACCTCCCGGCCATCCTCGGGATCGAGGCGTGGTTCGGCACGCTGGCGGAGTGCGTCGACGCGGCCGTCACCGGCCGCTGGAGCGGAGGCCTCGCGTGATCGAGCTTCGCGGACGCGGGATCGTGCCGGGCGTCGCCGAGGCGCCCGCGCTCGTGACGCACGAGCCCATCTCCGGCTTCGGCGGCATCGATGTCGCGACGGGGACGATCATCGAGCCGCGGCACGAGCTCTTCGGCGTCTGCTTCACCGGACGCGTGCTCGTCTTCCCCGGCGCCAAGGGCTCGTCGGGGTGGTCGGGCTTCTTCCAGAGCACGCGCTTGATGGGCACGGCGCCGGCGGCGATGGTGTTCGACGTCCTCACCACGAAAGCGGTGCTGGGCGCCATCGTCACCCGCGTGCCGACGGTCGTGCAGGCGGTCCCCTCAGCGCTCGATGTGGTGCGGACGGGCGACGTGGTGCGCGTGGACGGCACGTCGGGTCTCATCCAGGTGCGTTGCGACGATGCGAGGACGCTGCGGTCCTCCGGAGACGACGACGGGTCTTTCACGCAGTGGAAGACCTCTTCTGATCGGAGGTGAGGTGATCGCAGACTCGACATGTTCGCCCGCAACGGCGTGGGCGTTTCATTCGGACAGAGGAGTCAGAGATGATCCGTGCAGTGCGTTCCTCCCCCCAGCCTCGATCGGGCCTCTTCGCGCGCGTCGCCCGGACGGCCGCCGTGTTCGGCGTCGCCGGAGCCCTCGCGCTCGCCGGCTGCTCCTCGCCGGCCTCGTCCGGTTCGACGGGGACGGATGGCGGGGAGCTGAAGAAGATGCTCGTGGTCACCTTCCTGCCGTTGGAGTCCTTCAGCTTCACGCCGGAGATGTATGCCTACTCGGGCGGCTACTTCGAGAAGCACGGTCTGGACGTGCAGCTGCAGCCGGTGCAGGGCACGGCCGCGGCCATCCAAGCACTCCTCGGCGGAGCGACGCCGATCACCCGGGCGAGCACCGTGGACGTGTTCCCCGCGATGGAGCAGGGGCAGGAGATCCGCTCGATCGGCACGATGGCCTACAAGTCCAACCTTCGGATGGTGTCCGTGGAATCCGAGCCCATCACCTCCACTGCGGACATGGAGGGCAAGACGATCGGAATGGGGTCGGTCGGCGGCACGAGTGAGAAGATGCTCGATCTCGCGCTCGACGCCGACGGTATCCCGGCGGACTCCGTCACGCGTCAGGCCGTCCCGGTGACCGCCGCGACGCTCGAGGTCGTGCGGCAGGGATCGCTCGACGGCTACATCGTGAGCCTCGACACCTCACTGGCCATCGAGCAGCAGGCCGACGATGCGGTCGTCGACCCGGCCGGACTCACCGATTCCCCCGACATCCAGACCTGGATCACCACCGCGGACAACCTCGAGAACCCGGAGCGTGTGGAGGAGCTGAAGGCATTCCTCGCCGCGATGGACGAGGCCGTGCAGGCGGTCATCGACGACGCGCCCAACGGCTTCGACAACGTGCTGAAGACACTCCGCGACAGCGGCGACTGGTCCTTCCCGGCGCTGGCCGATGACGACGTCTCCCGCGCCGCGCTGGAGATCTACACCACCGAGACCTGGGTGGAGAAGAGCGGCGACGTCCGACTCCTCGAGAACGACCTGGACGCATGGAAGTCCACGTACGACACTTACGCCGCAGCGGGACTGCTCGCGGGAGGCCAGGACCCGCTGCAGTGGATCACGAACGACTACGTCCCCGGCGGATGACCGCGGACGCCCGGAGCACGAGGAGGCCGACGATGATCGACGACACACTCGAAGCACGAACGACCGAGGCCGCAGAGGCGGAGCGTCCACGGCTGCGTATCCAGGGGGTGGGCCGCGACTTCCACACCAAGGCGGGTGTGACCCATGCCGTCTCCGGGGTGGACCTCGACATCCGGCGCGGCGAGTTCGTCGCCGTGATCGGTCGGTCGGGATGCGGGAAGACGACTCTCCTGCGCATGATCGGAGGCCTCCTCGCGCCCAGTGCCGGGTCGATCCAGGTGGATGGGAAGGAGCTGTGGAACGGATCGCGCGTCGATCCCTCCGCCATCACGAAGCTCGGCTTCGTCTTCCAGGAGAGCAACCTCTTCCCGTGGTTCTCGGTGCTGGACAACATCGCCCTGCCGTTGAAGATGCGCGGAGTGGGCAAGACCGAGCGGCGCGATCGTGCCCGCGAGCTTGCCGCGCTGGTGGGACTCTCGGGATTCGAGAAGTCCTACCCGCGGGAGCTGTCCGGAGGCATGCGTCAGCGTGCGGCCATCGCCCGGGCGCTGAGCACGAAGCCCGACCTGCTGCTGATGGACGAGCCGTTCGGCGCGCTGGATGCGCTGACACGCGAGCGCATGAACCTCGAGCTCCAGCGGATCGTCATGGAGACGACGTCGACCGTCGTGTTCGTCACGCACGACATCCCCGAGGCGGTCTTCCTCGCCGACCGCGTCGTGCACATGACCCCGCGGCCCGGGCGCATCAGGCAGATCCTCCCGGTCGATTCGGCCAAGCCACGCAGCGTCGACCTCCAGACGACGCCCGAGTTCAACGACATCGTCCGCGCCCTGCGGCACGACCTCGACGAGGAGCACTGAGATGTCCACCTCCACACAGGCGCCCGATCAGCCCCGCACCCGCGGGCCGGTCGACGACGCCCCCACGGCGCCGGTCGCCGTCGCCCGGCGCACGCCGCAGGGGCGCTTCATGAAGATCCTGCCGTGGATCGTCACACCCGCGCTGGTCATCGTCATCGTCGCGGCCTGGCACCTCTACGTGACGATCGCGAAGGTCAACCCGTTCGTCTTCCCGCCACCTGCCGCGGTCGGCGAGGCGTTCGTCGTGCTGCTGGCCGACCCGGCCACCTGGTCGGAAGTCGGGATCACGGTGACGGAGATCCTCGCCGGCTTCGCGATCGCCGTCGTGCTGGGCGTCCTGGTCGGAGTGCTGCTGGGCAAGCTGCCGTGGCTCGAACTGAGCATCCGGCCGCTGATCGTCATCTCGCAGGTGGCGCCGAAGGTGGCCTTCATCCCGCTCTTCGTGATCTGGTTCGGATTCGGGATGACCTCGAAGATCGTGCTCGCCGCACTGCTGGCGTTCTTCCCGGTGATGCTGAACGTGCTGCTGGGCGTGCGCTCGGTGGAACGCGGGCAGCGAGAGGTGATGAGCAGTCTCAACGCGTCCCGGTTCCAGACCTTCACGCAGCTCGAACTGCGCAGCCTCCAGCCCTACCTCTTCGCCGGCATGGAGGTCGCCATCGTCCTGGCCACGATCGGCGCCATCGTCGGAGAGTACCTGGGCGGCAGCGAGGGACTGGGCGCCATGGTCGTGCGGGCGATGAACTCCCTCGACGCCTCGCGCACCTTCGCGCTGATCCTGCTGCTCTCGCTGATCGGACTGGTTCTCTATCTGATCGTCAACGAGGCGAAGCGGTTCTTCATCCCCTGGCACGAGTCGGTCTACGGACTGCGCGCCGAGACGTGATCTGACGCGACGAGCAGGCGCACCGCCCTCCCTAGGATGGGAGCGCGGTGCGCGTCTCGTGTGCCGACGGGCGGACAGGCGGAACGGTGGACGGAGAACGATCGCGCGATCGCATCCAGAGCGTCGAGCGTGCGGTCGAGGTGCTGCGGGCCTTCGACGGGCATGACGCCCCGCTCGGCGTGAGCGCACTCGCGGCGCGGGTGAAGCTGCCGCGACCGGTCGTGCGGCGCATCCTCCTGACGTTCGAACACCTCGGGTACGTGCGCTCCGACGGCGGTCTGTGGACCCTGACGCCGCGGATCCTCGAGCTGGGAGCGGGCTACTTCACCGCCTCCTCCCTCCCCGAGATCGCGTATCCGGTGATGGGAGACGTGGTCGCCGCGACCGGCGAGACGTGCAGCCTCGGAGTCCTCGACGACGGCGAGGTCATCCACGTCGCGCGCGTCGAGGAGCGGCGACCCCTCCCCGACGCGGTGCGGGTCGGCACGAGGCTGCCCGCTCATGCGACGGCCGTGGGACGTGTGCTGCTGGCCGCTCTGCCCTCGGCCGCGCTGGAGGAGTATCTGACCTCGACGGCGCGCGAGCGCTACACCGCGCACACCATCGTCGAGGCCGACGCGCTCCGTCACCGTCTCGACGAGGCGCGTGCGCGCGGCTACGACCTCTCGGTCGAGGAGCTGCATCCCGGGATGGTCGCCGCCGCCGTCCCGATCAGCGTCGATTCCTCAGCGGTGGGCGCCCTGACGGTCTCCTCCACAACGGTGCGCGCGGATGCCGCTGTGCTCGAAGAGCGTGTCGTCCCGGTGCTGTTGGAGGCCGCGGCGAGGATCGCGGCGGACTACCGATCGGCGAACCCTCAGATCTATCGGAGGGCGGCGTTCTCCGCGGCCACCGACATCTCGGCCGACGGCGGCTCGGTGCCGAGGTAGGCGCCGGCCTCCGTGAGGCGTCGCTGCAGGGTCGGGATGTCGATGCCGCCGACGTCCGTTCCGCTCTCCAGTGCGAGATCCGCTGCGGTGCCGGCCGCCTGGCCCATGACGAAGCACGGCCCGGTCACCCGCCCGGAGGACTGGCCGCGCTGCGTCATCGACGCGCAGCGCCCGGCGACCAGGAGGTTCGGGACCCCGCGGGGGACCAGCATCCGGTAGGGCATCTGGTTGTAGCCGCGACTGCCCGGGTCGGCGAACCGGAACTCGACATCGCCGGCCACGTGCGCCTCCACGGGCCAGCCGTTGACCCCGATCGTGTCGTCGAAGTCCGCGCAGTGCAGGATGTCGTCCTCGGTGAGGCTGTACGCGCCCAGGATGCGCCGCGTCTCACGGATGCCGATCTGCGGGGCGATGTCGACGACATAGGAGTCCTCGAAGCCGGGGGTGCGGTCGCGGATGAAGGCGAAGGTGTCCTTGACCTGCTGGCGACCCTGCAGCTCGCCGTGCGTGAGCTGCCGCACGTCCGTGCCGTCGACGGCGGAGCCGTCGGGGTTGCTGAGCTGGGTGAGGTTCGACCGCCATTCCAGCGGGTTGCGCTGGGGGCGCACGATGGGCTTCTTCCGCGGGAAGCGGTGGGTGCCGTCGGCCTCGGCCTGCTCCATGATCTCGCGGATGGTCTTCCATGCCGGTCCTGCCGCCTCGGCGTCCACGCCGTTGATGCGGAACATGAGGGAGGGATAGAGGAGGTGCTCGGAGCGCTCCACCGGCGCGCCGGCCCAGACGGCGAGGTCGGCGTCGCCGGAGCCGTCGATGAAGACGCGTCCGCGCACCGCGGTGCGACCCGACTTCGACTCGAGCACGACCGCGTCGATGCGGTCACCGTCCATGACGGCGGACACGGCCGTCGCATGGAAGAGGAGGTGCACGCCCGCGTCGACGACGAGCTCGTCCGCGGCGATCTTGTACGCCGAGATGTCGAACGCCTGCGCCATGATGCGGTCGGCGACGCTGAGGTGCGGCCTGCTGAGACCGTCGAGGTGTTCCAGACGGTCGAGCAGCTCATCGGCGAGACCCTTGATGACGCGGACGTCCTCGCCGTCGACGCGCGCGTGCAGTCCGCAGAAGGTCGAGAGACCGCCCATGGTGCCGGCGCCGCCGAGGAAGCCGTAGCGCTCCACGAGGAGCGTGCTGCGTCCGGCCCGCGCCGCCGCCGTCGCCGCGAAGAGGCCCGCGGGTCCGCCGCCGATCACGACGACGTCGTACTCGCCCATGACGGGGATCTCGGTGGCCGGCATCAGGATCGTGGCGGTGCTCATGCATGCTCCTTCGCGGGGGCGGGGGCGGGGGCTGTGGCGGTGGCGGTGGCCGGGCGAGGGGACGACCCCTCGGAGGTGGGCGGGGGAGTGGATGCAGCGGCCCCCGCGCCGCACACCGACGCCGCAGGCCGCGAACAGAGCACGGCACCGCAGCTGAGAGGCTGCACGAGCTGCTCGTACTGGTCGAGCATCCCGCCGCCGGTGTCGCGGTCGGCCGGCGGCCGGTAGGGCTCGCGAGCGGAGAGGATCTCCTCGTCCACGAGCAGATCGACGCGCCCCTGCGCGAGGTCGATGTCGATGACGTCGTCGTCGCGGACCCGCCCGAGCGGCCCGTCGGCGGCCGCCTCCGGCGAGACCTCGCCGATGGAGATGCCCTGATTGACCAGTCCACTGAACTGCCCGTCGGTGACGAGCGCGACCTCGTGCGCCAGCCCCCGGGCGTGCAGGGCGAAGATGAAGGCGGAGGTCAGCCCCATTCCCGGGGCGCCGGACACGCCGATGCCGCGGATGACGGCGACGTCACCGCGGCGGAGCCGACCGCTGCCGATGGCGGCGATGGCCTCTTCGCGCGTGCCGAACACGCGCGCCGGCCCGGTGAAGCGGTGCGGCCCGGGATCGGGCACCGGGCGCTTGGCGACGGCCCCACCGGGCGCGAGCGTGCCGCGCAGCACGGAGATCGCGGGGTCGGTTCCGAAGGGGTCGGCGATCGACCGGATGACCTCGCCGTCGGCGGGTCTGGCCCGGTCCGCGGACTGCGCGACCGTCTCGCCGGTCACGGTGATCTGCTCTCCGTCCAGCAGCGGGAGGAGCTCGCGCAGCACCGTGGCACCGCCACCGGCATCCTCGAACCGCTCGATCAGCCAGGGGCCGTTCGGGCGCACCGCGGCGAGCAGCGGCGTCTCGCGCCCGAGCGTGCGGAAGAGCTCCCAGACGTCCACCTCGACGCCGGACTCCACCGCGATGGCCTGCAGGTGCTTGATCGTGTTCATGGAGCCGCCGACGGCGAGCATGGTGCGCACGGCGTTGGCGATGGAGCCCGCGGTGATGATGTCGCGGGGACGGACGTCGCGCCCGATGAGATCGGCGATCGCGGCAGCGGCACGCCCCACGCCGTCCCACATGCGCTCGCTGTTGGCGCGCACCGGGGCGGCGCCGGACACCGCCATCCCGAGCGCCTCCGCGACCAGGTGCATCGAGTTGGCGGTGGCCATGCCCGAGCAGACGCCGGGACCGAGGATGGCGTCGTCTGCGAGGTCGGCCAGCTCGTCGGTCGGCGCACCCGTCACCGCCGCCTGCGCGGCGAGGAGGAACACCTCCTCGACATCGGCCTCCCGACCCTCCGCCAGGCCGGAGTTCTGGTATCCGCAGGGCACCACCACGGTCGGCACGTTGAGCCGGCCTGCCGCCATCAGATGCGCGGGCGTCGTCTTGTCGCACGAGCTGAGGCAGATCATGGCGTCCAGCTGCGCGCCCTCCACGGCCGCCTCGATGTCGTTGACGATGAGGTCGCGGCTGGGGAGGATGTAGCGGCCCGCGCGACCGGCGCTCGTGACGAAGTCGGACGGCGCGACCGTCCGGATCTCCAAGGGCAGCAGACCGTGGCCGCGCAGCTCCTTCTTCAGGACCGTCACGATGTCGTCGAGGTGCGCGTAGCACGCTGCCAGGTCGGAGGACGTGTTGACGATCGCGACCTTGGGCTTCACGAGGTCCTCGGCGGGGATGCCGAGGGCGCGCCACTGCGCGCGGCGGGCGATCCCCAGGGCGGAGGTGGGCGAGAAGTTGCTGCGGAGTGCGGGCATCGGCGACCGGTCCCTTCGGAGTCGAACTCTTCCACCGTACGCAATGCGTGCAACTGAACGCAATGCGTGCACTCGAATGCGCGCGAGAAAAGAGGGTCTTCGCACGGCTTGGGGCTGACGTCTCCGGTCCCGCCCCCGGACGAAACCGGCTCAGGCGACGGTGATGTTCAGCTCAGCTCAGCTCAGGCGACGGTGAGGTTCAGCTCATCTCAGGCGACGGTGATGTTCAGCTGCTGCCAGCCGGTCGCGCCGTCGGGGGCGGGCCAGGCGTCCGTCTCAGTCTGCGTCTCGCCGCCCGCGTTCGTTGCGCGACAGCGGATCGCGTGGTCGCCGGCCTCGGCCGTCCACGGGATGCTCCACTGCACCCAGGTGTCGTCGGAGATCGCGGTGGCGAGCGTGGCCTCGCGCCACGCGCCGCCGTCGATCTGCACCTCGACCTTGGACACGCCGACGTGCGGCTGCCAGGCGACACCCGCGATGACGGTGTCGCCGGGGCTGAGGCCCTGATTGCGCCGCGGGACGTCGATGCGCGATTGCAGCTTGATCGGGCCGCGGTCCGACCAGCCGCGCGTGGTCCAGTACGCCGTCACCTTGTCGAAGCGCGTGACCTCGAGCTCCGTCACCCACTTCGTCGCCGAGACGTAGCCGTACAGGCCCGGCACGACCATGCGCACGGGGAAGCCGTGCTCGACGGGCAGCGGCTCGCCGTTCATCCCGACCGCCAGGATCGACGCCCGGTCGCGATCCTGCAGCACGTCGAGCGGGGTGCTGGCGGTGAAGCCGTCGATCGAGTGCGACAGCACCATGTCGGCGTCGGCGCTCGGCACGGCGCGGGCCAGGAGCTCGCGGATCGGGTAGCCGAGCCAGAGCGCGTTACCGATGAGGTCGCCGCCGACGGTGTTGGAGACGCACGACAGGGTCGTGTAGCTCTCCTCGAGGGGCAGGGCGAGCAGCTCGTCCCAGCGGAGGGTGACCTCCTTCTCGACCATCCCGTGGATGCGCAGACTCCAGTCGGCGGGGTCGACCTGCGGCACGATGAGCGCGGTGTCGATGCGGTAGAACGCGTCGTTGGGGGTCACGACCTTCGCGAGACCGGTGAGGTCGAGCTCCGCGCCGGCGGGGACGGATGCCGCGGTCGTGGCCGCCGACGGGAGCCGCAGCATCCCGCGCACCGCCTCGACCGAGCGCGATCCCGCCCGCAACGCCGATCCGCCGGCCACCGCGAGGAGGCCGAGGACGGCCGCTCCACCGCTCCACACGAGGAAGCGGCGTCGATCGAGGGCGGCGGGGTCCGCGGGAGCCATGCGGGGATCGGAGGATGCCGCGGCGGAGGCCTTTTCGTCGCTCCGGGCCGGCGCGACCCGACGACGCAGCAGCACCAGGAGCGCGGCCGCGCCCAGGCCGCCGGCGATCACCGACGGCAGCCACGAGAGCAGGCCGGCGTCGGCGCGCGAGAGCGCGGCGACGGCGCCGGCGATTCCGAGCGCGGCGAACACGACGCGGCCCCACGGGGGACGGCGGGCCTCCAGCACGCCGGCGGCGGCGGCCACGACGAGCAGCACGAGGGCGATGCCCACGAGCAGCGCCGCCTTGTCGCCCGTTCCGAAGAGGCCGATCGCGGCATCCTTCGCCCACGACGGCGCCGCGTCGATGAGGGCGCCGCCGATCGCGGCGAAGGGGCTCGAGCCGGGGGCGAGGAGGGCTGCGGAGAGCTCGCCCGCGCCGGAGCCCAGCACCACCGCCGCGACGCCGGCGATCGGCCCCGCGGCGCGCCCTCCGGCCGGTCTGGATGTCACCACACGCGAAGCCTACGTCCGCCACGCTGCACGTGGCCTGCAGACGGCCGCACGCGAAACACCTCGGCAACACGGCCGGAGATAGGCTCTCGTCCATGGGCGATCTGTTCGACGGCTACGGCTCCACGCTGTCCCCTCGCAAGACCGCCTCCGGCGTCCCCGCGTTCGACGAGATGTTCGCAGTTCCGGAGCATCCCGGAGCTCCCGCCCGGTCCCGTGAGGCGTACCGCGAGCTCTACCAGGCTCTCGCGCAGATGACGCAGGAGGAGCTGCGCGGGCGCACCGAGTCGCTCGCGAGCTCCTACCTGGCGCAGGGCGTGACATTCGACTTCGCCGGCGAGGAGCGGCCGTTCCCGCTCGATGCGGTGCCGCGCGTGATCACGTACGACGAGTGGGCGCGCGTCGAGTCGGGCGTCAAGCAGCGGGTACGCGCGCTCGAGGCGTTCCTCGACGACGCGTACGGCCGCCAGCACTGCGTGCGCGACGGCGTGCTGCCCGCCAAGCTCATCGCCTCGTCGCAGTACTTCTACCGGCAGGCCGCCGGCATCCACTCCGCCAACGGCGTGCGCATCCAGGTGTCGGGCATCGACCTCATCCGCGACGAGAACGGCGAGATGCGGGTGCTGGAGGACAACGTCCGCGTGCCCAGCGGCGTCAGCTACGTCATCTCCAACCGCCGGGTCATGGCCCAGACGCTGCCCGAGCTGTTCGTCTCGATGCGCGTGCGGCCCGTCGGCGACTACCCGAACAAGCTCCTCGCGGCGCTGCGCGCGTCCGCCCCGCCCGGGGTGGAGGAGCCCAACGTCGTCGTGCTCACGCCCGGCGTCTACAACTCCGCGTACTTCGAGCACACCCTGCTCGCGCGTCTCATGGGCGTCGAGCTCGTCGAGGGCCGCGACCTGCTGTGCGCGGGCGGCAAGGTGTTCATGCGCACCACGACCGGCCCGCGCCGGGTGGACGTGATCTACCGCCGCGTCGACGACGAGTTCCTCGACCCGCTGCAGTTCCGCGCCGACTCGATGCTGGGCGCTCCGGGGCTCATGCTCGCCGCGCGGCTGGGCAACGTCACGATCGCCAACGCCGTGGGCAACGGCGTGGCCGATGACAAGCTGCTCTACACGTACGTGCCCGACCTCATCCGCTATTACCTGTCGGAGGAGCCGATCCTCAAGAACGTCGACACGTGGCGGCTCGAGGATCCGGGCTCGCTCGAGGAGGTGCTCGACCGCCTGGCCGAGCTCGTCGTGAAGCCGGTGGACGGCTCGGGCGGCAAGGGACTCGTGGTGGGGCCGGACGCCTCGCCCGCCGAGCTCGACAAGCTGCGCACCACCCTCAGGCGCGATCCGCGCGGATGGATCGCGCAGCCCGTCGTGATGCTGTCGACCATCCCCACGCTCGTCGCGGACGGCATGCGCCCGCGCCATGCCGACCTCCGTCCGTTCGCGGTCAACGACGGCGAGGACATCTGGGTGCTCCCCGGCGGCCTCACGCGCGTCGCTCTGCCGGAGGGCGAGCTCGTCGTCAACTCCAGCCAGGGCGGCGGCTCGAAGGACACCTGGATCGTCGGCGGCGCGGCCCCCGGCCACGTCGAGTACGGCCAGGGCTCCGGTCTCGCCGGGCTCGTCGCCGACCAGGCGGCCACCGTCACCGAGGCGATCCCCATCATCTACGACGGCCAGCCGCCGCCGGCGCACTCGCCGCGCGACCCCGCCCGCGGCGATCGCGAGCAGCACGAGCAGCAGCAGCAGGAGCACGCGCGCTCGATGCCGCACACGGCGCAGTCCGAACAGCAGCAGCAGGCGGCCGAGGAGGGGACGTCATGCTGAGCCGGATCGCCGAGAGCCTCTTCTGGATCGGCCGCTACATCGAGCGCAGCGACGGCACCGCGCGCATCCTCGACGTGCACCTCCAGCTCCTCCTCGAAGACCCCTGGATCGACGAGGACACCGCCTGCCGCTCGCTGCTGAGCGTCATGGGCTCGTTCCCGACCGACCTCACCGCGCCCGTGCGCCGCGAGGACGTGCTCGCCCGCCTCGCCGTGGACCGCATGAACCCGTCGAGCATCGCCTACGCCGTCACCGCCGCCCGTGAGAACGCCCGCCGCGCGCGCGAGATCGTGTCGACCGAGCTCTGGGAGACGCTGAATACGACGAGCGCCCGGATGCCGCGGCGTCTGCAGACCGACAAGGTGCACGAGTTCTTCCAGTGGGTGCGCGAGCGCGCCGCACTCGCCGTGGGCATCGTGGACTCCTCCACGAGCCGCGACGAGGCGTGGCAGTTCTTCACCCTTGGACGCAGCATCGAGCGCACCGATATGACCGCCCGCCTCCTGGCCACGCGGTCGCTGACCGAGGCATCGGGGCCGTCGTGGACGACGATCCTCCGGTCGTGCGGCGCGTACGAGCCGTACCTGCGCACGTATCGCGGCATGCCCAGCGCCCGCAACGCGGCCGAGTTCCTGCTGCTGGACCGGCTGTTCCCGCGCTCGATCATCTACTCGATCTCGCGCGCGGAGGACTGCATGAGCGCCATCGATCCCCGCGCCGACCGCGTGGGCCACTCCAACACGGTGCTGCGCGCGCTCGGTCAGATCCGCAACGACCTGGAGTACCGGCCCATCGGCGAGATCCTCGGCGAGCTGCCGCAGCACATGCAGCGGGTGCAGACCGTCACGCGCGAGGCATCCGAAGCCATCCGCGGCCGCTTCTTCCCGACGCAGGCCGAGCCCAGCTGGATCGGGGAGATCTCATGAAGCGCCTCCGGATCGAGCACTCCACCGGCTTCAGCTACAAGGGCGACGTCACGGCCTCCTACAACGAGGCGCGCATGCTCCCGGTCTCCACCGACAGCCAGTTCGTGCTGAACTCCTCGCTCGACATCGAGCCGTCGACGTCGGTGAACCAGTACGTGGACTACTTCGGCACGCGCGTCGCCGCCTTCGACGTGCTGTCGCCGCACGCCGCGCTGCAGATCACGGCCAAGAGCCTGGTCGAGGTGCGTCCGCGTCCGCTCGAGCATCTCGACATCACGTGGGACGGACTCGCCCGCGAGGCGGAGCGCTCGCTCGAGACGGTGGAGCAGACCAGCCAGACCGGCCGCACGCGCCCGCACCCCGAGGTGGTGGAGCTCGCGCGCTCGATCGCGGCGCAGCACGAGCAGCCCGGGCGCGCGGCGCACGCGATCGCGGAGGCGGTCGGCGACGCCGTGGAGTACATGCACGGCATCACGGGCGTGCACTCGACGGCGAGCGAGGCATGGGAGGCGCGCAAGGGCGTCTGCCAGGACATCGCGCACATCGCGATCGGCGCCCTGCGTGAGGTGGGCATCCCGGCGCGGTACGTGTCGGGCTACCTGCACCCGCGCCCGACGGCCGAGGTCGGCGTCGCCGTGACCGGCGAGTCGCACGCGTGGGTCGAGTGGTTCGCGGGGGAGTGGCAGGGCTTCGACCCCACGAACAACATCGAGATCGGCGACCGCCACGTGCTGGTCGGCCGCGGTCGCGACTACGGCGACGTGCCGCCGCTGCGGGGCGTGTACGCCGGCCCGTTCAAGAGCAATCTGAACGTCAAGGTCACGATCACCCGCGAGGCCTGACCTCGCGGCCGCGGTCCACCAGCCGCGTCGGCAGCAGCACGGTGGTCGGCTCGACGCCGTCGGGGTCGACCATGCGCTGCAGCAGCAGCTCCGCGGCCCGGCGGCCGAGCTCGCCCGCGTCGTAGTCGACGATGCGGATGCGCCGTGGCACGAGGCGCGACAGCTCGAAGTCGTCGAACCCCGACAGGGCGATGTCGGCGTCGGCGGCCACGATCGCCTCCAGGGCGCCGATGGTCGAGCGGTTGTTGGCGCAGAAGACGGCGGTGGGGGGCTCGGCCGAGGCCAGCAGCCGGGTCATCGCCTCGCGGGCCGCCTGCGGGGTGTGCATGTCGGCCACGACCACGCGCTCGTCGACGGTCAGGCCCGCAGCGGCGAACGCCTCCTCCACGCCCGCGCGGCGCTCGACCATCGTGAAAATGTCGGGCTTGTCCAGCAGCACCGCGATCCGGCGGTGGCCGGCGGCGAGCAGCTCGGCCAGGGCCGCACGGGCGCCGCCGCGGTTGTCGAGGAGAAGCTCGTCGGCCTGGATGCCGCGGGCCGGGCGGTCGAGGAACACCACCGGCGTGCCCCGCTGCACCTCCGCCTGCAGGTAGGTGTGGTCGGCCGCCGTCGGCACGACGATCAGTCCGCCCACCCGGCGCTGGCAGAGGTCGAGCGTGAGCGTGCGCTCGGTCGCGGCATCCTCCTCGCTCGAGGCGATGATCAGCTGCATGCCGCGGCCCACGGCGACCGCCGAGGCCGCGGCGGCGATCGTCATGTAGAAGGTGTTGGTGAGGTCGGCCGAGACGAAGCCGAGGGTGTCACGGCTGCCGGACCGGAGCGACGCGGCCAGCGCGTTGCGGTGGAAGCCGAGCTTCTCCGCCGAGGCGGTCACGCGCGCGGCGAGGGCCGGATCCACGTGCGGCTGCCCGTTGACGACGCGTGAGACGGTCTTCAGGCTCACCCCCGCATCGGCGGCGACATCGACCATCGTCGGGCGACCGCTCTTGCGCATGGTGCTCCTCCCCGCGGGACCGCGTGGAGGGCGAGCCGCGGCATCCATTGTCCCGGATCGCGTCAGGACGCCGGAGCGACCAGCCGCCCCTCCTCGTGCGAGAGGGCGGCGGCATCGAAGATGCGGTGGGTGAGGGCGGCCTCCTCGGGGCGCACCGTGCCGAAGCGGTCGCCGAGGTCGCCGGTCAGCTCCGCCAGGAACGCGGCCCACATCTGCAGGATCGCATCGGAGAATCCCGACTCGAAGTTCGCGCCCGTGACCGTCGGCCACACCGACTGGCTGCCCGCGTCGATGCTCTGCCACGACTGCTCGCGTCCGATGCCGGGCACGTCGACGATCGCGAACACCTCGACGGCCTTCGGGTTCTTCGTGCTGAAGCGCACGCCGCCCGACATGCCGACGGCCTCGAACTCCCACGTGTTCTTCTGTCCAGGGGCGATGCGCTTGGTCCCGGTCGTGAGGGGGAACGGCGCGCCGTCGTGGGTCGCCCAGCTGTGGATGACCGCGTTGTCCCAGGTGTCGCACGGAGCGGGCTCGCCGTCGGGACCGGGCCGCTCGGTGACGATGTCCTGCAGCACGCCGTGCAGGCGCTCGGGTGCCCAGCCCAGGCGCAGCGGCACGTGCCACGTGTGCATCCCGAGGTCGTTCATGACCCCCGCGTCGCCGCAGAACTGCTTCTGCCGCTTCCAGTTGAGGGGTTTGTCCACATCGATGTCGCTGGAGTGCAGGAACGAGCAGGATGCCTCGACGATGCGCCCGAGCGCGCCGGAGCGGATGTAGTCGACCGCCCACTGGGCGCCGGGGAAGAACGGCATCTCGCTGGAGACCCGGACGAAGGCGCCGGGCGTCTCGCCGATGGCGGCCATCACGGCGTCGGCCGCCGCGCGGTCGATCCCGAACGGCTTCTCGGCCAGCAGCGCCTTGCCCGCGCGGACGGTGTCGACGTACAGCTTCTCGTGGAGGTCGTGACGCACCGCGATGTAGACGACGTCGATGTCGGGGTCGGCCAGCAGCTCGGTGTAGTCGGTGGTCTTCATGCGCACCGACTCGATGCCGTCGAACCACTCCATGGCGGCGGGGTTGATGTCGCAGACGGCGACGAGGCGCGGGTCGACGGGGTGGTCGATGAGCGCGGGCCAGCGACGGAGGGCGGCGGCGATCTCGCGGCCCATGAGGCCTCCGCCGATGATGCCGATGTTGAGGCGACGGGCGCTCATGCGGCGCCACCGATGAGGCTGAGGGCCTGATCGACCGAGGCGTCGTCGTGGACGACGGCCATGAGGGCAGCGGTGATGCCGGCGGGGTCGGGGTGCTGGATGACGTTGCGCCCGTAGACGATGCCGCGCGCGCCCTGCGCGAGGACGGCGGTGGTGCGCTCGAGCAGCGTGCGGTCGTCGACGCGCCCGCCGCCGCGCACGAGCACGGGGGTGTCGCCGGCGGCCTGGATCACGCGGTGGTAGTCGGAGATGTCGTCGGTCGGATCGGCCTTGATGAGGTCGGCCCCGAGCTCGCGCGCCTGGCGGACGAGCGTAACGATCTTGGCCGTGTCGCCGTCGACGCCGTAGCCGCCCGACCCGGGCCTGGTCTGCATGACGAGCGGCTCGATCATGAGCGGCATGCCCCAGCGCTGCGCGTCGGTGCGCAGGGCGAGGATCGAGCGGATGCACTGCTCCCGCACCTCCGGGTGCCCCGGCAGGTCGAGCAGGTTCACGCACACCGCCACGGCGTCGAGGCGGACGGCGACCTCGATCGCGTCGGGCACGTGGATGCTGTGCAGCGGCGACTCGAGCGGGTCTCCGTAGACGTTGGCGATGTCGGTGCGCATGACCAGCCCGGGCTTCTGCTTGCCGGGGATCGACTGCAGCAACGGCGCCTGTCCCAGGGTGAGCTGGATGGCGTCGGGACCTGCCGCGACGAGGGTGGACACGGTGGCGGCCATGTCCTCGATGCCGGTGATGAACGAGTGCTCGTGGAAGGCGCCGTGGTCGACGGCGACGTCCAGGGCGCGGCCGGACCGCGCGTTGAAGAGCCGGTTGAGGCGGTAGGTCGACATCGATGTGCGCTTCCTGATCGTGGGGCGTGGATGCGCCGATGCATCCGGGGACAGTATGCAGACTCCGAGACAACGTTGTCAACGAGGGGTCGCGTGCCGGTTCGTTGCGGTCGGCCCGCCTGCTACCGTGACGCCATGACGGCGGAGCTGTACGGCAGGGCGGTGCCGGACGCCCTCCGGCGGATGGGGTCGCCGGCGCAGGCCCTGTCGGTCGAGTCCTTCACGCGGACAGACGGAGCGGATGCCGGGAGCCGCCGCATCCGGATGGTCAACGGTCCGCTCTCGGTCGAGCTCCTGCCCGATCGCGGACTCGACATCGGCCAGGTGCGCGCGCACGGCGTGCCGCTGGCGTGGATCTCGCCGACCGGCTTCCCCGCGGCATCCGTCGACGACGCCGACGGCCGCGGCTGGCTCCGCGCCTTCGGGGGAGGGATGCTGGCGACCTGCGGTCTGCGCAACGTCGGGCCAGCGAGCGACGACGGCGGGGAGCGGCATCCGATGCACGGCCGGTACGTCTCGCTGCCGGCGTGGGTGGTGCGCGCCGAGGCCACGGCCGAGGAGGTCGTCGTGGAGGCCGTGACCCGCGAGGCGGCCGTCTTCGGCGACGACATCGAGCTGCGCCGGCGCATCAGCATGACCGTCGGCGAGCCGGTGCTGCGGGTGCGCGACGTGCTGGTGAACCGCGGCAGCCGGCCGGTCGAGCCGATGGTGCTCTACCACCTCAACCTCGGCTGGCCGCTGGTGGACGAAGGCACGCGGGTGACGAGTCCCGCGACCGAGGTCGTGCCCCGCGACGCCGCGGCCGCGCGCGGCGCCGACAGCTGGGACGTCTTCCCCGCACCCGCGGAGGACTACCCGGAGCAGGTGTTCTCGCACCTCCTCCCGCCGCGGGAGCCGGTGGAGGTCGCGGTCATCGCCCCCTCCGGGCTGACGGTGCGGGTGCGCTTCGACACCGCCGCTCTGCCGGGTCTCTTCCAGTGGCGGGTGGCCGAGCACGGCCACTACGTGCTCGGAATCGAGCCCACCACCACGCCGACGATCCTCGGTCGCGCCGACGCGCGGGAGCGGGGACTGCTGCATCCGCTGGCGCCCGGCGAGGAGCGGGCGCTGGGCGTGGACATCGCGGTGGAGGGCGCCGCGCACTGACCAGGGATGTATCGGTCGCGTTTCGATAACGGCGCTTGACAACGTTGTCCCGTAGCGCGCAGGATGATCCGCACCGGGCAGAAGGTCCGGATTCACGGCGATGACAACGATGTCGAGGTACCGATCGATGGCGCAGACCACCGCTGACCCGCACGCCCCGGCGTGCGCCCCGACCGGAGCAGCTTCATGATCCCCGTCGTCCTGCCGCCGAATCCCGTGCAGCACTTCTACCGCGGCGGCGACCGCATCGCGGCCCTGCGCGGCATCGTGCCCGAGACCGACCATCAGCCGGAGGAGTGGCTGGCGGCGACCGTCTCCCGCTTCGGCGACCCCGTCACGGGCCTGGCCGTCACCGGCGACGGCGCGCTCCTGCGCGATCTCG
The DNA here is from genome assembly GCF_003991875.1 of Microbacterium lemovicicum. NCBI lineage: Bacteria > Bacillati > Actinomycetota > Actinomycetes > Micrococcales > Microbacteriaceae > Microbacterium > Microbacterium lemovicicum. Next base: position 3,149,000 of record NZ_CP031423.1, on the reverse strand, counting down.
TCGCCGCCGAGCCCGCCGCCTGGATCGGCGAGGGCCGGGGGCGGGATGCCGCGGACGTCGGCATCCTCGTCAAGCTGCTCGATGCGCGTCAGCGGCTTCCCGTCCACGTGCACCCCGACCGTGGCTTCGCCACCCGCCACCTCGACTGCCCGTACGGCAAGACCGAGGCGTGGTTCGTGCTCGACGCCGAGCAGGACTGCGCCGTGCACGTCGGCTGGAACCAGCGGGTCGACCGCGACGAGCTCGACCGCCGCCGCGACGACCAGGACAGCGAGTGGATGCTCGCGCACATGAACCGCGTCGTCGTGCGGGAGGGCATGGGCGTGCTCGTGCCCGCCGGCACCGCGCACGCCATCGACGGCGGCATCTTCGTCGCCGAGGTGCAGGAGCCGACCGACTTCTCGATCCTGCTGGAGTGGTCGGTGACGACCTCCACCCGCGAGGAGTCGCATCTCGACCTCGGCTTCGACGCGGTCATGCCGGCCGTCTCGACCGAGCGCCTGGCCGAGGCGGAGCTCTCCGCCCTCATCAGCGACGCGGGGACGCGCCCCGCCGATCGGTCCTTCCGCGCCCTGCTGCCGGCATCCGCCGACCCGTACTTCCGGCTGACGGATGCCGCGGCCTCCGGCGGCGCGACCGAGCAGCGCCCCGCGGGCTTCGGCGTGGTGCTGGTCACCGACGGTGAGGGCGCTCTGGTCGGGGCGCACGAGCGCATCGACGTCGCACGAGGCCAGGTGCTGGCCGTCCCGCACGCCTTCGGCGACTGGCACGTCGAGGGCGAGGCGACCGTGCTGCTGGGCGAGCCCGGCGCAGGCTGGCCCGCGACCCTCGGCACCCCGGCCGCGCAGGACGGGAGCGGCATCCGGTGAACGAGTACGTCGCTGGTCTGGACATGGGCTCCACGAGCATCAAGATGCTCGTGGCCACCCTGACGGGCGAGGAGGTCCTCGTGGTCAGCCGGCGCTCGCCGTGGACCAATCTCGAGGGCGGTCGGGCCGAGATGTCGCTCGACCGGGCGCTCGATGTGGTGCGGGAGCTGGCCGCGGAGGCCGACCGACGCCTCACCGCCGACGGACGGACCTACCGCATCCTCGCGCTCGGCATCTCGGGCATGGCCGAGGCGGGCGCCCTGCTGGACGCCGCCGACCGTCCCGCCGCGCCGATCATGGCCTGGTTCGATCCGCGCGGCGCCGAGGAGATCCTCGCCGCGCCCGCCGCGTTCCGCGAGGAGTTCCCGGGCCGCACCGGCCTTCCCGTCGGTCCGCTCGCCTCGATCTCGAAGCTCCTGCACCTCCGCGGGCAGGGCATCGCGCTCGCCGGCCGCACCTTCCTCAACGTGCCCGAGTCGATCGTGCGCGGCCTCGGCGGGCCCCGCGTCGCGGAGTTCTCCCTCGTCTCGCGCACCGGCCTCATCGATCAGGACGACAGTTCGCCGTGGGATGCCGCGCTCGAGGTGCTCGGCGTCGGCGACGGCATCCTGGGCGAGCGGGTGGGGGCGGGGACCGCCCTCGGGCCGCTGACCGACGAGGGGATGCCTGCGGCCTTCCGCGGTGCGGCGCTCACGGTCGCGGGCCACGACCACCTCGTCTCCGCCGTCGCGGCCGGTGCCACGGACAGCGGCCAGATCTACGACTCGATGGGCACCGCCGAGGCTCTCGTGCGGGTGCTCGACGAGACGCTGCCGTTCGCCGCGCGCGAGCGGCTCGCGCTCGCCGGCATCAACACGGTGCGCCACGTGCTGCCCGGCAAGCACGTGCTCCTCGCGGGCACGAAGTCGGGGCTGCTGATGCGCCGCGTGCTGCAGCTGCTCGGGATCGGCGAGGAGAGCGGCCGCGCCGCCCTCGACGCCGAGGTCATGCGGGCGCCCGTCGGCGGCTCGCTCGCCCACGGCGGGGTGTCGGTCGACGGCGCCCGCAACGACGACGGCGTGCTGAAGATCGTCGCCGACAGCGACGGGCTCTCGCCCGCGGAGCTGTTCACGGCGGCGCTGCTGCACGGCAACGACGTGTGCGCCGAGCTGATGGCGGTCATGGACCGCGAGGTCGCCGCCCCCACCTCGACCCTGCTCACCGGCGGCTGGTCGAGCATGGCCGGCGTCGTGCGCGCACGGGAACTGGTGCTGCCCGCGGTGACGGTGTCGACCCACGACGAGGGCACCGCCTACGGGGCGGCGCTGTTCGCCGCCTACAGCGTCCGGCCGGACGCATCGCACGACTTCGACGCGATCGCGTCGACGTTCCTGGCGGGCCACTCCGGTGCCGCCGCATCTCTTGAGAGAAGAGGCTGAGATGGCTGTTCCAGTGCTCCAGGCGCGGGGTCTGTCTCGTCAGTTCGGGCATGTGCGGGCGTTGAACGAGGTCGACTTCGAGGTCTACCCCGGCGAGGTCACCGCCCTCATCGGCGACAACGGCGCCGGCAAATCCACCCTCGTCAAAGCCCTCTCCGGCAACCTCGCCGTCGACTCCGGCACGATCCTGTTCGACGGACAGGAAGTGGACATGTCCACCCCATCAGCCGTGTCCGCGCTCGGCATCGAGACCGTCTACCAGGACCTCGCCCTCGCCCCCCACCTCGACCCCGTCCAGAACATGTACCTCGGCCGCGAACTGCGCCGCCAGGGCCTGGGCGGCGCACTCGGCTTCATGAAGACCAAAGACATGGCCGCCGCATCCCGCGCCGCGTTCGACGACCTCGGCGCCACCGTCCGCTCCCTCACCTCCCCCGTCGGAGAGATGTCCGGCGGACAACGCCAAGCCATCGCCATCGCCCGCGCCGTGCACTGGGCCTCCCGCGTCGTGTTCCTCGACGAACCCACCGCCGCCCTCGGCGTCCGCCAGACCAAGAACGTCCTGGACACCATCCGCCGCGTCAGCGACAAAGGCATCGCCGTCGTGTTCATCTCCCACTCCATGCCCCACGTCATCGACGTCTCCGACCGCATCCAAGTCCTCCGACTCGGCACCCGCGTCGCCAACATCAACGCCGCAGACACCTCGATGGAAGAACTCGTCGGACTCATGACCGGAGCCGTCACCCGAGACGCCGACGCGACGCCGCCGGCCGACCTCAGCCCCGCGGGCGACGTCGTGGAGACCGAGACGCCGAAGGAGACCGGACGATGAGCACCACCAAGCCCGCCACCGAGACGGTCGCCATCGGCACGCTCGAGGAGCCCCGGACGGGATTCCTCCGCGGCCTGCTGAAGGCGCAGGCGTTCCAGATCCTGCTCGTGCTGCTGGTGATCATCATCATCTTCAGCGCCCTGGCGCCGGACACGTTCGCGCAGTGGTCGAACTTCCGGCTCATCATCCAGAACGCGTCGATCCTCGCGGTCCTCGGCGTCGGGATGACGTACATCATCATCACCTCGGGCATCGATCTGTCGATCGGCTCCGTGCTGGTGTTCTCGGGCGTCGTGTCCGCGCTGACCATGCGCGCGCTCGGTGGCGAGGGCTGGGGCGTCGCCACCGTCGGCATCCTGGTGTCGATCGCCTCCGGCGTCGTGTGGGGGCTGTTCAACGGCTTCCTCATCGCCAAGGGCAAGATCCCGCCGCTCATCGTCACGCTCGGCTCGCTCGGCATGGGGCTCGGCTTCGCCCAGATCATCACCGGCGGCGTCGACATCCGCCAGGTGCCCTCCGTGCTCACCGACTCGATCGGCTACGGCAACATCTTCGGCACCATCCCGATGATCTCGGTCATCGCACTGGTCGTGGTGATCATCGGCGGCATCGTGCTGCACTTCACGCGGTTCGGTCTCCACACCTTCGCGGTCGGGTCGAGCGAGATCGCGGCCCGGAGGGTGGGTGTGAAGGTCGACCGGCACCTCATCGCCGTCTACACGCTGTCGGGCGGGCTGGCGGGGCTCGCCGGCATCCTGTCGCTCTCGCAGTTCTCCACGACCGCGATCGCGGGTCAGTCCCAGACCAACCTGAACGTCATCGCGGCTGTGGTCATCGGCGGCACCTCCCTGTTCGGCGGCGTCGGCACGATCTTCGGCACCGTGGTGGGTCTGTTCATCCCCGCGGTGCTGCAGAACGGGTTCGTCATCACGGGCGTGCAGCCCTTCTGGCAGCAGGTCGCCGTCGGCGCCGTGCTCATCACGGCGGTCTACGTCGACCAGGTCCGCCGCTCCAGCGCGATGCGCGGCAACTCACAAGGCCTCTGGCGCAAATTCGTCAGCGGGGGCCGCCGCGGGTAGTCCACCCGCTGCCGGCCCACAGCACGACACCTGTTCGATCCAAGAGAGATCCAAGAGAAGTGGAATCACGATGAAGTGGAACAAGAAGGTCCTGGCCGTCGCGGTGCTGGGCGCATCAGCGTCCCTCGCCCTGGCCGGCTGCGCGGGCGGCTCGACGGGCGGCGGTTCCTCCGCCGGTGCCGGCGGGTCCGACGGGTACAAGATCGCGTTCGTGCAGGGCGTCGCGGGAGATGAGTTCTACATCTCCATGCAGTGCGGCATCGAAGCGGCCGCGAAAGACGCCGGCGCCACGGTCACGGTGCAGGGTCCGGAGAAGTTCGACCCGACCCTGCAGAAGCCGATCGTCGACGCGATCGTCGCGTCCAAGCCCGACGCGCTGCTGATCGCCCCCACCGACGTGTCCGCGATGGAAGCACCCATCAAAGCCGCCGCCGACGCGGGCATCAAGGTCGTCCTGGTCGACACCACCCTGGAAGACCCCTCCATGGCCGTGTCGCAGATCTCCTCCGACAACAAGGGCGGCGGAGCGGCCGCGTTCGACGCGATCAAGGAAGCCCACCCCGAAGGCGGCAAGGTCCTCGTCGTGTCCGTGGACCCCGGCATCTCCACCACCGACGCCCGCGCCGAAGGATTCGAAGACGCCGTCAAGGGCGACTCCTCCTTCCAGTCCCTCGGGGTGCAGTACTCCCACAACGAACCCGCCACCGCCGCTGAGATCGTCACCGCCGCCCTCCAGAAAGACCCCGACATCGTCGGCATCTTCGCCGCGAACCTGTTCGCCGCCGAAGGCTCCGCGACCGGCGTCAAGCAGGCCGGGAAAGACGGCGCCGTGACCATCGTCGGCTTCGACGCCGGCCCCGCCCAGGTCCAGGCCCTCAAAGCCGGCACCGTCCAGGCCCTCGTCGCCCAGGAACCCGGCACCATCGGCAGCGACGGCGTCGCCCAAGCCCTCGCCGCACTCAACGGAGAAACCCCCGAAGCCACCATCCAGACCGGCTTCACCATCATCACCAAAGACAACGTCGACGGCGACGCCAAGAACGCCGTCTACCAATCCACCTGCGGATAACACCCATCCGCATTCCCGGTGGCCGGAACCGCGCGGTTCCGGCCACCGGCCTGCTGTGAAGGACAGGACATCCGATGCCGCTCGTCTCCATGCCCGACCTCCTCGCCGGCTCCCGCGCAGTCGGGGCCTTCAACTTCATCCAGCTGGAGGTCGCCGAAGCGATCGTCGCCGGCGCCGAACGGGCCGGCACCGGGGTGATCCTCCAGCTGTCGCAGAACGCCGTGGCCTTCCACGGAGGGATGGCGCCGGCCGCGACGGCGGCGCTGCGGCTGGCCGCGGCATCCGACGTCCCGGTGGTCGTGCACCTCGACCACGCCACGGACGAGGCCCTCGTCGACGAGGCCATCGCGCTCGGGCTGCCGTCGGTCATGTTCGACGGGGCGCATCTCAGCGACGATGAGAACGTCGCCCGCACCGCGGCCGTCGCCGGGCGCGCGCACGCCGCCGGCGTCTGGATCGAGGCCGAGCTCGGCGAGGTCGGCGGCAAGGGCGCGCACGCGCCGGGCGTCCGGACGGACGTGGAGGATGCTGCGGCCTTCGTCGCCGCGACGGGCGTCGACGCCCTCGCGGTCGCGGTGGGCAGCGAGCACGCGATGCTCGAGCGCACCGCCGCCCTCGACGAGGACCTCATCGCCCGGCTGGCGGAGCGGGCCGGTGTGCCGCTCGTGCTGCACGGGTCGAGCGGCGTCTCGGACGCGGGAATCGACCGCGCCATCGCGGCCGGCATGCGGAAGATCAACATCGGCACCCATCTGAACGTGGTGTTCACCGGGGTGGTCCGCGCCGAGCTCCTCGCCCATCCCGATGTCGTCGATCCGCGCCTCTACGTGCGGCCGGCGCGCGATGCGGTGGCCGCCGAGGTCGCACGTCTCCTCGCGCTGATCGTGCACGGCCGGCCCGACGCGGGGGAGCCCGCATGACGCGGGAGATCGTGGCGCGCGGGATCGTCACGGTGACCGCGGCGGGCGCGATCGATGCGACCTACCGCGTGGGGTCGCTGCGCACCGGGGAGTTCGTGCGGGCATCGGTCTACGAGCGGGAGATGAGCGGCAAGGGCGTCAACGTGTCGGCGGCGCTGTCGCTGGCCGGCGTCGCGACGGCGGCGGTGGTCACGGTCGGCGCGGACGACCTCGACTTCGCCGGCCGCGGGCCGCACGCCCGGCTGCTGCGGCCGGTGTCCGTCCCGGGCGCGACCCGCGTCAACACCTCCGTGATCGACGACGCCGGCGCGACGACGAAGGTGAACGCCCCCACGCCCCCTCTGGACGATGCGACGTGGCGAACGCTCGTCGTCGAGACGCTGGACGCCCTCGACGCGCTGCACGCCGACTGGCTCGTCATCTCCGGAACGCTGCCCGCCCTGGCCGGCGGCGGCACGGCCGATCTCGCCGACCTCCTCGCCGGAGCGCGAACGCACGGCGCACGCGTGGCCGTCGACACCAGCGGTGCCGCCCTGGCGCGGGTGGCGGCACGGCCCGACGGCGTGCGGCTGATCAAGCCGAACGCCGACGAGCTCGCCGAGCTGACGGACCGATCGCTGCGCACGCTCGGCGACGTGGCAGCCGCGGCGCGGGAGGTCGTCGCCGGCGGTATCGAGGCGGTCTACGCGAGCCTCGGCGGCGACGGCGTGCTCGTCGTCACCGCGTCCACGGCGGTGCGCGCCCTCGCCCGGCCCCCGCGCATCGCCAACACCGCCGGAGCGGGGGATGCCTCGCTCGCGGGCTTCCTCGTCGGCCTCGGCGATCGCGGCTTCGACGATGCCGACGCCGTCGCGGACGCGGCATCCTCCGCGGCCTCCTTCGGCGCGCACGCCGTCGCCCAGGCGTCGACGATCCTCCCCGGACTCGAGGGGATGCCGCCGGCCGTGGTCACCCGCGACCCCGACCCCGCCACCCCGCTGTCGGAGCCGGCGCTGCGCTAGGCGGCGGTGCGCGGAGCCCGCGTCAGGCGGAGCCCCGTCAGGTCCGCACCCGCGCCGGGACCCGCAGCCGCAGCATCCCGCCGTCGCGCACGAGCTCCACGCGGTCGAGTCCGTCGACCACGAGGTCGGCGTCGAGGGCGTCCGCGTCGGTCGTGCCGGCGATGCCGAGCACGGCGCAGCCGGCGGCCCGCGCGGCGGTGATGCCGGCGACGGCATCCTCCACGACGAGGCAGCGCGCCGGAGCAACGCCGAGCCGTGCCGCCGCGATGAGGAACGGCTCGGGGTCGGGCTTGCCGCGGGTCACGTCGTCGACCGTGACGAACACGTCGGGGCGGAGGAAGCCCGCGGCATCCAGTCGCGCCGTCGCGATCGGGACCGACCCCGACGTGACGATCGCCCGGCGGTCGGCGGGCACGCTGTCGTAGAACGCGCGCGCACCGCGCACCGGCTGCAGGCCGACGGCGTCGGCGATCTCGAGGTCGGTGATGCGCGTCAGGCCTTCGACGCGGAGGTGCTCGGGGAGGAGCCGGGTGATGAGCACGCGCGCCGGCTGCCCGTGGTTCTCGTGGAGCGCCTGCATCGAGACCCCGTAGTGCTCGGCGAACCGCCGCCACGACCGGGTGACCGAGGCGGTCGAGTCGATGAGGGTGCCGTCGAGGTCGAACAGCACCGCGTCGAAGGTGCGATCGAAGAGGGCGGCGTGCTCGTCCACGGGCAGGCGCACGCCGAGGAGCGGCAGGAGGCGCGACAGCTGCTGGGCGGTGGTGAGCTCCGCGTCGACCCTGATCACGGGCACCGCCGGGGGATCGGGCGCGACGTCGGAGCGGTGACGGTCGCGCTCCTCGCCGCGGACCGCGCGGCGGGCGGCGAGCAGCTGGGCATCGCCGTCGAGGTGCACCATCCGCAGGTCGGCGGGGGCCACGGCGCGCACGAGCTCGTGCCACGCCTCGCCCCCGCGGAGCTCCGCCGTGAAGGGCGCGACGAGCACCGCGCCCCCCGCCGAGTCGATGACGTCGGCGGTCACCGCCCGCAGCGCCGCATAGCGCCCGTCGCGGATCGCGGGGCCGTGCTCCGACGCCAGCCAATGGCCGCCGAGCGCGACGGTCGGCAGGGACTCGAGGAGCGGCGTGGTCACCGCATCGAGGTCGAGCAGCGGCATCCGCAGCTCTCTCGCCAGCGCGCGTCCGAGAGTCGTCTTCCCCGACCCCGCGACGCCCGCGACGGCGATCACGATCGACCGGTCCATTTGACAGGGAGGGTGCATAGGTCCACAGTAGACGTACCAAGTCACCGGTGTCATGCTTGATTTTCCGGCATTCGACGTTCGGTCCAGGAAGGAACCCCGTGTCCATCGGCGCACACGATCCCCGCCCCGCCCCCGCGGGCGCCCTGTCCGCGGGCATCGACCTCGGCAGCACCGGCGTCAAGATGCTCGTCATCGACGAGACGGGGCGCGAGATCGTCGGCGGGCAGGTCGCGACCCCGTGGCGCGTCGGCCCCGGAGGCACCACCGAGCTCGACGCCGCGACGCTCCTCGAAGCCTTGGCCGAGCTCTTCGCCGGCGTCGACACGGCCCTCGCCGAGGTCACCGACGCACCCATCCAGGCGGTCGGGATCGCCGGCATGGGGGAGACCGGGATGCTCGTGGATGCCGCGGGCACCGCCGTCGCGCCGGGCTTCGCCTGGTTCGACCCGCGGGGTCTCGAGCAGGTCGCGGCGTTCCCCGCAGAGATCCACGACGAGTTCGCCGGCCGCACCGGACTGCCGCTCGGTGCGCAGGTCACCGTCGCCAAGCTCGCCCATCTCCGCGATGCGGGTCTCGACCTCGCCGGACTGCGCTGGCTGAACCTCCCGGAGTTCGTCGCGGCGGCGCTCGGCGGCGACATCGCCGACGAGTACTCCCTGACCTCGCGCACCGGCCTGCTCGATCAGGACTCCGGCCTCGCCTGGCCGCCGATGCTCGACGCGCTCGGCGTGACCGCCGACATCCTCCCCGAGCTGCGCGGGGGCGGCCTGCCGTGGGGCCGGATCTCCGATGCACACGGACCCCGCCTCGCGGGCGCGGAGCTCACCGTCGCCGGACACGATCATCTCGTGGCCGCTGAGGCGGCGGGCACGCTCGCGGCCGACGGCTACCACGTGTCGCTCGGCACCGCCGAGGTGCTGCTGCGGGTGCTCGACGAGCCGCTCGGCTTCGAGGCGCGCGGCCGGCTCGCCGCCGCGCTCATCAACGAGGTGCGCCACATCGTGCCGGGCAAGCACGTGCTCGTCGCCGGCGTGAAGACCGGACTGCTGCTGCGGCGGGCCCTGCTCGCATCCGGCGTCTCCGACCGCGCCGGGCGCGACGAGATGGATGCCGCGGTGCTGGCGCTCCCGCTGGAGGGCGCGCTGCCCGCCGGCGCCGTGGAGGTCTCCGGTGCGCGCAACGACGACGGTGTGCTGCGCGTCACGATGCACGCCGACGGAGTGACCCCCGCGGAGGTCTTCGCCGCCGTGCTGCGCCACAGCAACGAGGAGATCGCCGCCCTCATCCGCGCCATGGACCGCGAGGTCGCTCCCGCGACGCACGCGACGCTCACCGGCGGCTGGGCGGGCATGGCCTCGGTCGTCCGCGCCCGCGCCGCGGTGCTGCCCGACCTCACCGCTTCCACCCGCGAGCAGGAGACGGCCTACGGCGCCGCGCTCATCGCCGCGCAGCTCGTACGCCGGCGCGAGCCCGCGCCCGCCGCCTGACGGCCGCCGACCTCCCCGCAGACCCGCGCAGACCTCCACGCAGAACCCACGCAGACCCCACCGAGAGAGAAGACCATGAACGAACTGAACACGCTCGAGCGCCGCGCCCTGCGGTCGATCTCGACGCCCGCCGGCAACATGCTCATCGTCGCCGCCGACCAGCGCAACGGCATGAAGGCCGCCATCAAGGACGCCCCGGAGGGCTCCGACGCGATCACCCGCGAGCAGCTCGCCGAGGTGAAGGCCGACCTCGTCCGCCACCTCGCCAACCACGCGCCGGCCATCCTGCTCGATCCCGAGGTCGCGCTGCCCGCCATCGTCGACGACGGCGTGCTCGACCGCGACACCGCCCTCGTCGTGGGCCTGGACGCCTCCGGCTTCGAGACCGTCGACGGCCTCAAGTACACGCGCTTCGTGCCGGGCGTGACCCCCCGCACCGTGCGCGACCTCGGCGGCAGCGTCGCCAAGATGCTGTACTACACGCGCCCCGACAAGCAGGACGCCGACTCCCGCGTGGCCCAGGAGATCCGCGACCTCGTCGCCGCCTGCGAGGCGGAGGGCGTGCTGCTCATCGTCGAGCTGCTGACCTACCAGCTCGAGGGCGAGAGCGACGAGGAGTACGCCGCGGCGTTCCCCGATCTCGTCGCCGACGGTGCCGCGCTGGCCGTCGCGTGCGGCTCGAAGATCCTCAAGCTCCAGTACCCCGGCTCGGCCGAGGCGAGCGACGCGGTGACCGCGGCCGCCCAGGGCGTGCCGTGGGCCGTGCTGTCGGCGGGCGTCGACCACGAGACCTTCATCGAGCAGGTCGCCACCGCCGTCGCCCATGGCGCCGCCGGCGCGATGGCCGGCCGGTCGCTGTGGAAGGACAGCCTGTCGTTCGACGCCGCTCTCCGCGAGGAGCGCCTCACCGGCCGGGCGCTGCCCCGGCTGCACGAGCTCGCCGCCGCCGTCGACCGCCGCTCCTGACGCACGACCCCCGGGAGTCGCGCACGGCTCCCGGGGATAGGGTTCTGCGGAGTGACCGCACGTGCGCGGAAGGAGCCCACCGTGACCACCATGCGTGATGTCGCCGCCCGCGCCGGGGTCAGCACCAAGACGGTGTCCCGCGTCTTCAACGACGATCCGCACGTGCTGCCGCACACCCGTGCCGAGGTCGAGAAGGCCATGCGGGAGCTCAACTACGTGCCCAACGTGATGGCCACGACCTTCCGATCCGGTCGCGCGTCGGTCATCGGCGTCGCGGTTCCCGACATCGTCGACCCGTTCTTCGCCGCGATCGCCCGCGCGATCGAAGACGCCGCCCGCGCCCACGGGATCTCCACCATGGTCACGAGCCTCGGCGACGACCCCGACGACGAGCGCCCCTCTCTGGAGTCGATGCTCGGACGCAAGCTGACCGGTCTGGTCGTCGCCCCGGTGGGCGATGACCACTCCTGGCTCGAGCGCTGGCGCGAGCACACGCCGATCGTCTTCGTCGACCGCGGGCCCGTCGACCTCGTCACCGACACCTTCACCGAGGACGACGAGCACGGCGCCCACCTCGCGACCAGCCGCCTCATCGAGCACGGGCACCGCCGCATCGCCTACGTGGGCGATGTCGTGCGGCTCTCCACCGAAACGAAGCGGTTCGAGGGGTGGCGGCGCGCGCAGAGCGAGTCCGGCATCCCGTTCGATCCCGAGCTCGCCGCCCTCGAGGTGGCGGACCGGGATGCCGCGGCCGCGGCCATCGCGCGCCTGAAGGCCCTTTCCGATCCGCCGACGGCCATCTTCTCCGCCAACGCCCGATCGTCGATGGCGCTCGTGCACGTGCTGCGGGAGCACCCGATGGCCCTCATCGGCTTCGGCGACTTCCCGATGGCCGACACCCTGACCCCGTCGATCAGCGTGATCGACCAGGACCCCGCACGACTGGGCACGCTCGCAGCGGAGCGCATCTTCGCGCGTCTCGCCGGCGGCGACGCGGAAGACCTGCAGTCCTCGACGGTGCTGGACGTCACCCTGGTGGAGCGCGAGTCCAGTCGGGTGCCCGCGCCGGACCGCGAGCAGCCCGTACCATCGACCCCATGACGACTCCCGAGCGCATCGACGACGTCTCGATCGGCGGCGACGGGATCCGCCTCGGGCAGTTCCTGAAGTACGCGGGACTGCTGGACTCCGGCGGCGACGTCAAGGAGGCGATCATCGACGGCTTCGTCTCGGTGAACGGCGAGATCGACCGTCGCCGGGGCCGCCAGCTGCAGCTCGGCGACATCGTCGGCTTCGAAGGCCGCCGCATGCGCGTCTGCGCCTGACGCGTCCCGATCAGCCCTCGTCAGTCGGCCTCGCTCGGGGGCTGACGCGCGCCCCGACCAGCCCTCGTCAGTCGGCCTCTTCGGGGTCCTGACCCTTCGACGCCTCCGGCGCGTCCGGATCCTCGCCCTCGGCCTGCGACGGATGCCCCACCTGCTCCTGCACCTCGCCGCCCTCCGGACGATCCCGGTCTTCGCCTTCGGCCTGACTGGGGTGATTCGGGTCCTGATCGTGCTGAGCCACGGGTCCTCCTCGTTCGGGTTGCGGCCGGACGCCGCACCAGGGACAGTCCACCATCGGGAGAGGTCTGGCGCACCGGGGTTGCGCGCGGCGGAGGATCCCTCCGGCGACGACGTGACCGCGGACACCGGGAGCGCTACATTGGGTGAAAATTCACCTGAGAGGAGCGCCGCTCATGGATGCCGCACTGGAGCGCCTGATGCACGCCACGCTGTTCGAGGTGTTCAGCGAGCGCGACCCGGTCGCGCGACGTGACGCCATCGAGCGCACGTACACCGAGGACGTGGTCTTCGCCGACCCGGACGGGGAGGTGCAGGGGAGGGAGGCGCTGCACGTCAAGGTGGGACAGCTGCTGGAGGGCGCGAACGGATTCGTGTTCACGGCGGACGGTCCGGTCCGCCAGGCCCAGGCTCTCGGGTATCTCGCCTGGACCTTCGGGCCGGCCGGCGCGCCGGTCGTCCGGGGGGCGGACATGGGGTTCGTGCGCGACGGGAAGCTGTCGAAGGTCTTCACCGTCCTGTTCGATTGAGGTCGGTCCGGTGAGTCGGTATGCGGTTCCCCCGGAGTCGCCCTTCGCGCTCCTGCCCGACGACGAGATCCGCGCCTGGTACGCCTTCATGAAGGTGCAGCTGCGGCTCCGCTACGAGATGAACACGCAGCTGAGGCGCGACAGCGGGATCTCCCTCGTCGATTACGACGTGCTGGTGGCGCTCACGAGCGAGAGCACAGGGACCATGGCCCTCTCCGACCTCGCCATCCGGATCGGCGCCGAACGCAGCCGTGTCAGCCATCAGACGCGGCGCATGGCGGCGCGGCGATGGGTGACCCTGCACCCCCGTCCGGATGATCGCCGCATCACCGATGTGGCCCTGACGGATGACGGCCGCGCGATGCTGGTGCAGGCGTCTCCCGCCCACATCGACTTCGTGCGGTCGGTGTTCCTCGAGGCGCTGAGCCCCCGTCAGGCCGCCGAGCTGTCCGACGTCTTCGAGCGCGTCTTCGACCGCCTCATCGACCGCGGCACGCTGCCACGCCCCGTCGACCGCCCCTGAGGGTCACACGGCTCCCGCCCGGGATCAGACCGGCTCGGTCGTGCGGATCAGGCCGCAGTTCACGCACGACCACGCCACGAGGAAGCGCTCGTCGTCGAGGATCTCGAACCGCAGCTCGTCGCCGCACGTGGGGCAGGCCCGGGGGTCCGGAGGCGGGGTGGGCATGTCACCCAGCCTACGGACGGTCAGGCGCGGCGGCGTCGGCAGGCGCGGATCAGGCGCGGTCGTGGAGCGTGATCCGGTAGCCGTCGGGGTCGGCGAGGGTGAACGTGCGGCCGAACGGTCCGTCGATCGGGGCGGAGACGATGGTGTGCCCGTCCGCGACGAGGGCGTCGTGGATCTCCTGCACGTCGGTGGCGTGCAGCCAGATGGCGGCTCCGATGCCGGGCTCGGGCGCCGCATCCAGATCGGTTCCGGGCACGATGTCGCGCAGGGCGAAGGCGATGGGGGAGGTCTCGAACACGACGGCGTGCGGTGGTCCGCTCTGCGAGCGGACGAGCCCGAGGTACTGCTCGTAGAACGCCTGCGAGGCCGCGAGGTCGCGCGCCTGCAGGGAGATGAAGTCGGGTCCGGTGACGGGCATGGTGCCTCCTGCGGTTGTGTGTCAGTCTTCTGACACGGTCGAGTGTATGTCAGAATACTGACATGACGCAAGACGCGGCCGGCATCCGGCTGGACACGTCGCTCGGCTACCTCCTGAAGGAGGCGTCGAGCGCCCTGCGCGCGTCCATGGAGGACGCACTGCGCCCGCTGGGCATGAGCATCACCCACTACTCCTGCCTCGAGCTGCTCGCGCAGCGACCGGGGCTCACCAACTCCGAGCTGGCCCGCGGTGCGTTCGTGACCCGGCAGTCGATGAACGTCCTCCTGCAGGCCCTCGAGCGCGACGGCATCGTCACGCGCCCCGAGGAGGCGGCGGTCGGCAAGGCGCTGCCCGCTCGCCTCACGGCCCGCGGGCGCGCGAGTCTCGAGAAGGCGACCGCCGCGGTGCGGGCGGTGGAGATCCGGATGCTGGCCGAGCTCGACCCCGACCAGCAGGCCGTCGCCCGCGACGCGTTGCGGAGCATGGTGCAGGCGCTCCGGCCGTCCCGGCCGCCTCGGGATCGCGCATAGGATTCGGCTGTGACCTACCGGAGGGGGACGGCCGTGCCGGATTCGGATGACCGCATGACCTGGCTGCTGGTGGACGGCGAGAACATCGACGCCACCCTCGGCTCCTCGATCCTCAACCGGCGCCCGCAGCCCGACGAGCGTCCCCGCTGGGATCGCCTCGTCACCTTCGCCGAGCGCACCTGGCATCAGGCCGCGCGCGGCATGTTCTTCCTGAACGCCTCCGCCGGCATCCCGCTGCCGTTCGTGCAGGCGCTGAAGGCGATGGACTACGTCGTCGTCCCGCTGTCGGGCAGCCAGGACGAGAAGATCGTCGACATCGCCATCCAGCGGACGCTCCGGGCCCTCGCCGACCGCGACGCGGACCTCATCCTGGTCAGCCACGACGGCGACTTCCTGCCCGAGGTGGCCGCACTGATCGATCCGTCGCGACGGGTCGGCGTCGCCGCCTTCTCGGAGTTCCGCAACGCGGGCTACAACACGCTCGCGGGCCTCGAGCGGTTCGACCTCGAGTACGACGCACGCGTGTTCGACGCGCCGCTGCCGCGTCTGCGCATCATCCCCATCGAGGAGTTCGACCCGGCGGTCTTCCTGGACCTCTGACGGTCAGGGCACCTCAGCTGTCCCGCAGCGCGGCCATCGTCGCGCGCGCACCGTCGGCTCGGAGCGCGGCGCGCGCCTCGACGTACGCGGTGCGCAGGCGCTCGTCTGCGCCGAGGTCGCCGAACACCGGGGCGTAGTCCAGGAGCGCTCCCGGATGCTGCGCCTCGCCCGCCACGGCGACCCGCAGGTCGTCGAGCCGGCGGTCGGCGACGGGCGTGGCATCCCCCTGCTCGGTGCGCCCCTCCAGGAACACGCCCCAGGCGGCCAGCACGAGCGCCGACCGGCGGATGTCGCCGCCGCCGACGAGCTGCTCGCGCACGACGGGGAGGAGGAACTTGGGCAGACGGTCGGAGCCGTCGACGACCTGGCGCGCGAGGGTGTCGCGGATGGCCTCGCTGCTGAAGCGCGAGATGAGCTGCGCGCAGTACGCGTCGAGGTCGATGCCGGGGACGGGGCGGAGGGTGGGGATGGCCTCCTCGTGCATGTAGCCGAGGAGGAAGCCCGTGAACAGGGGATCGGTGCAGACCTCGTGCACGAAGGTGGCCCCGGAGAGGATGCCGAGGTAGCTCATCGCCTGGTGCGAGGCGTTGAGGAGCCGGAGCTTCATCAGCTCGTACGGCTCCACGTCGTCCACCAGCTGCACCCCGACCTCCTCGAGGGGAGGGCGTCCGAGGGGGAAGGCGTCCTCGAGCACCCACTGCTCGAACGACTCGGAGTGCACCGGCCATCGGTCCTCGATGCCGAAGTCGTCGCTGACCTCCGCGCGGGTCTCGTCGGTGGTCACGGGGGTGATGCGGTCGACCATGGAGTTGGGGAAGGAGACCTCGGCGGAGATCCAGGCCGCCAGCTCCGGATCCTTCCGCTCGGCGAAGCCGAGGACGGCGGTGCGGGCGACGTGCCCGTTGCCCTGGATGTTGTCGCACGACAGGACGGTGAAGGGGGCGGTGCCTGAGGCGCGGCGACGCCGCAGCGCCTCGACGAGGAAGCCCAGCACGCTGGCGGGCACGGGGGAGCCGGCGAGGTCGGCGAGGGTCGCGGCATCCTGCGGGGCGAAGGCACCCGTCGCGTCGTCGACGCCGTAGCCGCCCTCGGTGATGGTGAGCGAGACGATGCGCGTCTCGGGGTCGGCGAGCTTCGCGAGCACGGCCTCCGGGTCGTCCGGGGCGTAGAGGTACTCGGTGATGGAGCCGATGACACGGGCGCGCGTCGTCGCGTCGGGGGCGGTGGTGACCAGCGTGTAGAGGCCGTCCTGCGCGGCGAGCACGTCGCGCATCGCGAGGTCGGCCGGCATGACGCCGACGCCGCAGATGCCCCAATCGGTGGAGCCCGCGGAGAGCACTCGGTCGAGGAACATCGCCTCGTGCGCGCGGTGGAAGCCGCCGACGCCGAAGTGAACGATGCGGGTGCGGACCGCGGAGCGGTCGTAGCCCGGCACCTCCACGGCGGCATCGAGGGTGTCGAGGGCGGCGGCGGTCAGCGCGGTCATGGGTGCTCCTGGAAGATATGGAACCCGCGGGCGCCTCCGGCGAGAGAGGCGCCCGCGGGCGGCTGGTGCGTGCGGGGTGTTATCCGCAGGTGGATTGGTAGACGGCGTTCTTGGCGTCGCCGTCGACGTTGTCTTTGGTGATGATGGTGAAGCCGGTCTGGATGGTGGCTTCGGGGGTTTCTCCGTTGAGTGCGGCGAGGGCTTGGGCGACGCCGTCGCTGCCGATGGTGCCGGGTTCCTGGGCGACGAGGGCCTGGACGGTGCCGGCTTTGAGGGCCTGGACCTGGGCGGGGCCGGCGTCGAAGCCGACGATGGTCACGGCGCCGTCTTTCCCGGCCTGCTTGACGCCGGTCGCGGAGCCTTCGGCGGCGAACAGGTTCGCGGCGAAGATGCCGACGATGTCGGGGTCTTTCTGGAGGGCGGCGGTGACGATCTCAGCGGCGGTGGCGGGTTCGTTGTGGGAGTACTGCACCCCGAGGGACTGGAAGGAGGAGTCGCCCTTGACGGCGTCTTCGAATCCTTCGGCGCGGGCGTCGGTGGTGGAGATGCCGGGGTCCACGGACACGACGAGGACCTTGCCGCCTTCGGGGTGGGCTTCCTTGATCGCGTCGAACGCGGCCGCTCCGCCGCCCTTGTTGTCGGAGGAGATCTGCGACACGGCCATGGAGGGGTCTTCCAGGGTGGTGTCGACCAGGACGACCTTGATGCCCGCGTCGGCGGCGGCTTTGATGGGTGCTTCCATCGCGGACACGTCGGTGGGGGCGATCAGCAGCGCGTCGGGCTTGGACGCGACGATCGCGTCGACGATCGGCTTCTGCAGGGTCGGGTCGAACTTCTCCGGACCCTGCACCGTGACCGTGGCGCCGGCGTCTTTCGCGGCCGCTTCGATGCCGCACTGCATGGAGATGTAGAACTCATCTCCCGCGACGCCCTGCACGAACGCGATCTTGTACCCGTCGGACCCGCCGGCACCGGCGGAGGAACCGCCGCCCGTCGAGCCGCCCGCGCAGCCGGCCAGGGCGAGGGACGCTGATGCGCCCAGCACCGCGACGGCCAGGACCTTCTTGTTCCACTTCATCGTGATTCCACTTCTCTTGTTGGTAGGGCTTGGTGGGGAGGGCTGCTGTGTCAGCCGCGGCGACCGCCGCTGACGAACTTCTTCCACAGGCCCTGCGGGTTGCCCCGCATGGCGCTGGAACGGCGGACCTGGTCGACGTACACGGCCGTGATGAGCACGGCGCCGACGGCGACCTGCTGCCAGAAGGGCTGCACGCCCGTGATGACGAACCCGTTCTGCAGGACGGCCGGGATGAAGAGTCCGACGACCGTGCCCAGGATGGTGCCGACGCCGCCGAACAGCGAGGTGCCGCCGATGACGACACCGGCGATGACGTTGAGGTTCGTCTGCGACTGGCCGGCGATCGCCGTGGTCGAGAACTGCGAGAGCGACAGGATGCCGGCGAGGCCGGCCAGTCCGCCGGAGAGCATGTAGACGCGGATCAGCTGGCTGTCCACCTTCACGCCGACGCGGCGGGCGGCGATCTCGCTCGAGCCCACCGCCAGCGTGTAGAGGCCGAAGCGGGTGAACCGCAGCATGACGGCGCCGAAGACGATGACCACCAGCGCGATCACGGAGATCATCGGGACGGTGCCGAAGATGTTGCCGTAGCCGATCGAGTCGGTGAGCACTGCGGGAACCTCACGGACGTCGATGCCGCCCGTGATGATCTGCGCCAGGCCGAGGGTGATGCCGAGGGTTCCCAGCGTGACGATGAGCGGCGGGATCTTGCCCTTGGCGATGAGGAAGCCGTTGAACAGGCCCCAGAACAGCCCGGACAGGATCGACACGACGATGCCGATCGCCGCGACGCCCCAGCCCTCTCCGCCGAGGGCGCGCATCGTGATGGCCGCGACGACGCCGGAGAAGACGAGCACCGAGCCGATCGACAGGTCGATGCCGGCCGTCGTGATGACGTAGGTCATGCCCACGGCGAGCACGGCCAGGATCGACGCGTTCTGGATGATGAGCCGGAAGTTCGACCACTGGGCGAACGTGTCCGGCGCCAGGGCGCTGAAGACGATGATGATGGCCAGCAGCACGAGGAAGATCTGGAAGGCCTGGGCGCGCAGCAGTCCGCGGACGACGCCGGTCTTGGGCTCGTCGAAGGTGCCGATGGCGACGGTCTCCGTCGCGGGCGTGGTGCTGGAGGGACGGGAGGTCGAGGTGCTCACGGCTGGGTCTCCTTGGTGACGGCTCCGGTCATGAGTCCGACGAGTTCTTCCATCGAGGTGTCTGCGGCGTTGATGTTGGCGACGCGGGTGCCGAGTCGGAGGACTTGGATGCGGTCGGAGACGTCGATGACGTGGGGCATGGAGTGGGAGATGAACACGACGGCGATGCCTTTGTCGCTGACGCGGCGGATGGTGTCCAGGACGTTCTTGGTCTGGCGGACGCCGAGGGCGGCGGTGGGTTCGTCGAGGAACACGACGCGGGAGGCCCAGTGCACGGCGCGGGCGATGGCGATGGCTTGGCGTTGTCCGCCGGACATCTCTCCGACGGGGGAGGTGAGGGAGCGGACGGTGGCGCCGAGGTCGTCGAACGCGGCGCGGGATGCGGCGGCCATGTCTTTGGTCTTCATGAAGCCGAGTGCGCCGCCCAGGCCCTGGCGGCGCAGTTCGCGGCCGAGGTACATGTTCTGGACGGGGTCGAGGTGGGGGGCGAGGGCGAGGTCCTGGTAGACGGTCTCGATGCCGAGCGCGGACACGGCTGATGGGGTGGACATGTCCACTTCCTGTCCGTCGAACAGGATCGTGCCGGAGTCGACGGCGAGGTTGCCGGAGAGGGCTTTGACGAGGGTGGATTTGCCGGCGCCGTTGTCGCCGATGAGGGCGGTGACCTCGCCGGGGTAGACCTCGAAGTCGACCTCGTTCAACGCCCGCACATGCCCGAACTGACGAGACAGACCCCGCGCCTGGAGGACGGGGACGGGTGGGGTGCTCATGAGCGGACTCCTTGTGTGGTGTGCTGCGGGGAAGGGGTGGAGATCGTGACGCGCACGACGAGGTCGGCGCGCTCGCGCGCGGGTTCGACGACTCGGGCGTTGGGCTCGTCGACGTCGTCGACCCAGGCCGCGGCGGCGTCCGAGGGGTGGCCGTACGACTCGCGGCGCGCCACCAGGCGGCGGCGGCGCTCGTCGACCTCGACGTCGAGGAACCAGGACTCGTCGAGGAGGGGAGCGACGGCATCCCATCCGTCCTCATCGTGGAGGAGGTAGTTGCCCTCCGTGATCACGAGGGGGACGCGGGCGGGAACGGCGATCGCGGAGCCGATCGACTCCTCGAGGGAGCGGTCGAAGAAGGGGGCGTAGACGACGGGCTCGTCCGCGGCGCGCAGGCGGCGCAGGAGCGACACGTAGCCCGGCACGTCGAAGGTGTCGGGGGCGCCCTTGCGGTCGCGCCGTCCGAGGCGCATGAGCTCGGCGTTGGCGAGGTGGAAGCCGTCCATGCCGACGAGCACGGCCGCATCGCCGAGGGCGTCCTGAAGTGCCGCGCACACGGTGGACTTGCCGGCCCCAGGGGTGCCGGTGATGCCGAGGACCTTCCGACCGCCTGCCGCGGCGATCATCCGTGCGCGCTGGACGAGTGTGGCCAGGTCCGCATCGATGATGCGGGAGGTCTCGTCGGGGCGGATCATGGTTTCCTCTGGGGTGCCGACGACAACGTCGATCGCTGCGTCTGTGAAGCGGGTGCGGGAGCCTGGCCCCCGGGAAGATCTCCCTGAAACGTAGACCGTGCATGTCACCGGTGTCAAGCACCTTGTTATCCGCACCATGACACCGGCGACATGAGCGTGTTTCTGCGGGTAGCATGTCAACGCGCGGCCACGGCTCCTCCTGCGGATCCCCGACGGCGCAGCATCCTTTCATCGTCGAGAAGAGAGCACGTCCCATGAGCGAATTCCACGGCCGCACCATCCTCGTCACCGGCGCGGGGGGCGGGATCGGCGGAGCGACCGTGCGCCATCTCGTGGCCGCGGGGGCGGACGTGCTCGCCGCCGGGCGCACCGCCGACAGCGTCGAGCAGATCGCCGCCGAGACCGGTGCGGAGCCGATCGTGTTCGATCTCGAGTCCGAGGACGAGATCCGCGCGGCGATCGAGGGCCGCGACCTCTACGGCGTCGTCAACTGCGGCGGCTGGGGCGGCGAGATCGCCACGCCCATGGACACCGACATCGCCGTCTTCGACAAGGTGATGAGCATCAACGCGCGCGGCTCGCTCCTCGTGACGAAGTACGCGTCGCGCGAGATGGTGCGCCTCGGCACGGGCGGCGCGATCGTCAACGTCTCGAGCCAGGCGAGCCTCGTCGCCCTGAGCGGCCACATCTCGTACGGCTCGTCGAAGGCGGCGCTGGACAACATCACGCGCGTCTCGGCGCTGGAGCTCGGCGGTCACGGCATCCGCGTCAACAGCGTGAACCCGACCGTCGTCATGACGCCCATGTCGGCCTGGTACTGGGGGCGCCCCGAGATCGAGGGCCCCTTCCTCGACGCGATGCCCCTGCACCGCTGGGCCACGGAGGACGACATCGCCGCGCCGATCGTGTTCCTCCTGAGCGACGGCGCCGCGATGATCTCCGGTGTCTCGCTGCCGATCGACGGCGGCTACTCGAGCCGATGACATCGGCGGAGCTCGAGCGCGGCCGGCGCCCCGCGTGGCCCGAGGCGCTCCCGATGGGGGACCGCCTCCGTGCCGGCGCGCGCGATCGCTGGGTGCGCATGCGCACGGAGCTCGGCGACGGCGAGGGACGGGTCGGGATGCTGCGCCGTCACCGCGTCGTCATCGCCGAGCTGTTCGGCGAGCACTCCTGGGTCACCGTGATCGCCGAGGACTGGCCGGCGCGCGACGGCGCCGCCGGGTGGACGGCGGTGCATCTGCCCGAGGCGGAGCCGTGGCGCCCGATCGAGTCCGAAGACGCGGGCGGCGCCGGCGTCGCCGCGGACCTGTTCGTCGCCGAGGTCGGGGCGACCACGCTCGACGACCTGCTCGGGCTCGCCCTCGACGGCCGGGCGCTGTTCGTGCTGGCCGACCCCGAGCGTCGCCGTCTGTACGCGCCGTACGACCTCGGGGCCGACGTGTTCTTCGTCGACGAGGGGGAGCGGGCGGCGTTCCGCGCCCGTCACGCCGACTGGCTGTCGCTGCGCGCCGGCGGGCTCTGAGGGTCTCGGGGTCTCATCGACCCTCAGGCGCCGCTGGTGGAGGCCCGCACGATGAGCTCCGGCGGGAACACCGTCTGGCGGGGGATGCTGTCGGGATCGGCGGCCTCCTCCATGAGGATGCGCAGCGCGGTGCGGCCGATCATCCGGCTGGGCTGGCGGATGGAGGACAGCGGCACGGCGGCCGCGCCCGCGAAGGGGATGTCGTCGAAGCCGATGATGGCGATGTCGGCCGGCACGCGCGCGCGGCCGTCGACGACGATCGCCTGCAGGAGCCCGAGGGCGAGCAGGTCGTTCGACGCGAAGAGCGCGTCGGGCCAGTCGCGGGGATGACGGGCGAGGATGCGGGCGCCCGCGGAGGACCCCTCGTCGACGGTCATCGCGGAGGTCGCGACCACTTCGAGGTCGACCTGATCGCCGGCATTCTCGGCCGCAGCACGCGCTCCGGCGAGTCGATCGGTCACCTGGCGCATGTCGAACGGCCCGCCGACGAAGGCGATCCGTCGGCGTCCGGTCGCGATGAGGTGCTCGACGGCCAGACGCCCGCCCGCCACGCTGTCCACGGAGACCGAGGAGAACCGGCCGTCGCCGCTGAAGCGGTCGACGAGCACAGTGGCGATCCCCGCAGCGCGCAGGCTCTGCAGACGGGAGGTCACGTCGCCGTAGGGCGCGATCAGCAGCCCGCGCACCTGCTGGTCCTGGAAGAGGTCGATGTAGAGCTTCTCCCGCGCGACGTCCTCGTCGGTGTTGCCGTAGAGGATCGCGATGCTCGATTTCGTCGCCTCGTCCTCCGCTCCGCGCACGACGTCGTTGTAGAACGGGTTCTGGCCGTTGAGGACGACGAATCCGACGGTGGAGGACACGCCCGCCCGGAGCTTCCTGGCCGCCTCGTTGCGCACGTAGCCGAGTTCGTCGATGGCTTTCGTGACCCGCTCGACCGAGTCGGCGGAGACCTCCTCGGGGCGATTGAGGACGTTCGAGACGGTGCCCACGGAGACGCCGGCGAGCTGTGCGACATCGCGGATGCTGACCGCCACGGGCACCTCCCATCCGTCGTTGGATCACGATTGGATCACTGTCGCTCATCGACTTGACCGCCTGTTCCGGCATCCATAGAGTAGCCTGAAATCGACCTGAATCGATTCAGATGTCTTCAACCACTCGAGCGATCGAGTCGGACCTCAACGAGGAGGAGTGGCCGTGGCCCTCGACGCCGATCCCCAGGATGCGCAGCATGCTCTGGTGCTGTCCCGCGTGGTGAAGTCCTTCGGGGCGGTCGTCGCGCTCCGCTCCGGCAGCCTCACGCTCGACCGCGGATCCATCCACGCCCTCATCGGCGAGAACGGCGCCGGCAAGTCGACGCTCGTCAAGATCATCGCCGGGCTCTACCGCCGCGACGCCGGCGAGTTCCTCCTGGAGGGCGCATCCGTCGACTTCACCAGCACTGCGCAGTCCAAGGCCGCCGGCATCGCCGTGATCTACCAGGAGCCCACGCTCTTCCCAGATCTGTCGGTCACCGAGAACATCTTCATGGGTCGCCAGCCCGCCAACCGGATGGGCCGCATCGACCGCAAGGCCATGCGCGCCGAGGCCGCGGAGATCTTCCAGCGCCTCGGCGTGGGACTCGACCCGGATCGCATCACCGAGGGTCTGTCGATCGCCGATCAGCAGATCATCGAGATCGCGAAGGCCATCTCCCTGGACGCGCGCGTGCTCATCATGGACGAGCCGACCGCCGCCCTGTCGGGTGTCGAGGTCGAGCGGCTGTTCGCGGTCGCGCGCAGCCTGCGCGACGAGGGGCGTGCGCTGCTGTTCATCTCCCACCGCTTCGACGAGGTCTTCGCCCTGTGCGACACCGTCACCGTGATGCGCGACGGCTCCTACGTCGACACCACCTCCATCGCCGACACGAGCGTCGACGAGCTCGTGCGCCAGATGGTCGGCCGTGACGTGACCGAGCTGTACCCCAAGCTCTCGGCAGAGATCGGCGATGTCGTCCTCGCCGTGGACGGACTCACCCGCCGCGGCGTCTTCAACGACATCTCCTTCACGCTCCGCGCCGGTGAGATCGTCGGTCTGGCGGGTCTGGTCGGCGCCGGGCGCAGCGAGGTCGCCCGTGCGATCTTCGGAGTCGACCCCTACGAGTCGGGCTCCGTGACGCTCCACGGCGCACTCCTGCCCAAGGGCGATCCGCGCAAGGCCACCGCGCGGGGGATCGCCCTCGTCCCGGAGGACCGTCGCAAGCAGGGGCTCGTGCTCGAGGACGGCGTCTCGCGCAACATGACGCTCGCCATCCGCTCGAAGCTGTCGACCTGGGGTCTCATCTGGGGCGCGCGGGAGAATCAGGCCGCCGAGGTGTGGGCCTCCCGCCTGGAGGTGAAGACCGCCGCGCTGGACGCGGAGACCGGCACCCTGTCGGGCGGCAATCAGCAGAAGGTCGTCATCGGCAAGTGGCTCGCCACCGAGCCGACCGTCCTGATCGTCGACGAGCCCACCCGCGGCATCGACGTCGGCACCAAGTCCGAGGTGCACCGTCTCCTCAGCGAGCTCGCCCAGCAGGGACTCGCGATCCTCATGATCTCGTCCGAACTCCCGGAGGTCCTCGGCATGGCCGATCGCGTCCTGGTCATGCGGGAGGGCCGGCTGACGGGCGAGTTCCCGCGCGCCGAGGCCACCCCCGAGGCCGTCATGTTCGCCGCGACCGCCGATGCGGAGGCCGCGGCATGAGCGCCGTCACGACACCGGTCCGGCCGGGCACCAGCCGCGCGGCGCGGATGGTGCGCGGCATCGCGACCACTCGCGAGACCGGCATCGCGCTCGCCCTCGTGCTCGTCGTGGTCGCCGCGACCGCCGCCAACTCCTCGTTCGTGTTCTCGAACGACGGCTTCCGCGACCTCCTTCTGACCCCGTCGCTGCTGCTCCTCGTCGCCGTCGGACAGGCGATCGTGGTGATCACGCGCAACGTCGATCTCTCGGTCGGGTCGATCGTCGGGCTCACCGCCTACCTGACGGGTCGGCTGTTCATCGACCTGGAGGGCATCCCGGTCATCCTCGTCTTCGTCGCCGGCGTCATCCTCGGCGCCCTGCTCGGCGCGATCAACGGCCTGCTGGTCGCCTGGGCGAAGGTCCCGGCCCTCGTGATCACCCTGGGCACGCTCTACATCTACCGGGGCCTCAACGTCGCCTGGACCGGCTCGGACCGCATCAACGCCTCCGACCTGCCACGCGAATTCCGCGGGCTCGGCACCGATCAGCTGCTCGGCATCCCGATCCTCACGCTGATCGCGGTCGTCGTGCTCATCGTCGCCGCCTGGTACCTGCGCAACATGCGCAGCGGACGCGAGTTCTACGCGATCGGCTCCGACCCCGCCGCCGCCCACCTCTACGGGCTGAAGGTCACCCGCCGCATCATCACCGCGTTCGTGGTGTCAGGTGCGCTGTCGGGCCTCGCCGGGGTGCTGTACGCCGCGCGCTACGGAACGGTCAGCTCGTCGGCCGGCACCGGGTGGGAGCTGCAGGCCATCGGCGCCGCGGTGATCGGCGGTGTCGCCATCTCCGGCGGAGTGGGCACGGTGTGGGGGGCCGCCATCGGCGCCTTCCTCCTGCTGACCATCAACCGCGCCCTCCCGATCCTCGGCATCGACGACTTCTGGCAGCGCGCCGTGGTGGGCGTGCTCATCATCGGCTCGATCGTTCTCGACCGCATCCTCGCGGTCCGGCAGCACCGACGACTCATCGCACAACGGGAGGAGGGACGATGACCACCCTGACCGAGAATCTGCCCACGCGCGACTACCGCGCCCACGCGCGTCCGGCATGGCGCCGCGTGCTGCTGACGCGCGAGTCGGCGATCATCGCGCTGCTGCTCATCGTCGTCATCGTCGCCCTGGCCTCCGTCAGGAACTTCGACAGCCCCCTCACGGTCACCTACCTGCTGCGCGACGTCGCCCCGATCCTGCTCATCGCCCTGCCGATGACGCTCATCATCATCACCGAGGAGATCGACCTCTCCGTCGCCTCGAT
Source organism: Microbacterium lemovicicum (assembly GCF_003991875.1). NCBI lineage: Bacteria > Bacillati > Actinomycetota > Actinomycetes > Micrococcales > Microbacteriaceae > Microbacterium > Microbacterium lemovicicum. The sequence continues at coordinate 3,123,060 of NZ_CP031423.1, read as the reverse complement.
CGTGGGCCTGTCGAGCGTCATGACGGGCCTCCTCACCCAGGCGGGGCTCCCCTTCCCGGTCGCGGCCGTCGTCGCGATCCTCGTCGGCACCGTCGCCGGAGCGTTCAACGGCTTCCTCGTCACCGTGGTCGGTCTGCCCTCGCTCGCGGTCACCATCGGCACGCTGGCGCTGTTCCGCGGCATCGCGGTCGGCCTCCTGGGCACCACGGCCATCACGGAGTTCCCGGAGGAGTGGACCGACCTCGCGAAGGCCAACATCCCCGGAACGCCGATCCCGGTCATCATCGTGCCCTTCGCGGTGCTCGCGATCGTGTTCGCGGTGATGCTGCACTTCACCCCCTTCGGCCGCTCGCTATACGCGATCGGCCTGAACAAGGAGGCCGCGCAGTTCTCCGGCATCGACGTCGGACGCACGAAGTTCCTGCTGTTCGTCATGTCCGGCGCGATGTCCGGCTTCGCGGGCGTCTACTTCACGCTGCTCTACTCCAACGCGCGCGGCGACAACGCGACGGGCATGGAGCTGCAGATCATCGCGGCCGTCCTGCTGGGCGGGGTGTCGATCTTCGGCGGACGCGGCGCCCTGCACGGCGTGATCGCCGGCGTCCTCCTCATCGGGACGCTCGGCAGCGCCCTCCGACTGGCCGGCGTCACCAGCGACATCATCAACGTCATCACCGGCGTCCTGCTGATTGTGTCCGTGGTCTCCGCGAGCGTGCTGGCCTGGCTGCACCGACGACGCGTCGCCGCCGTCGGACGCCGCAAGGGCCGTCGCAGCGCAGCCGCGGCATCCACGAACCCGTAATACCCACACGCGAGCCACTCGCACCAAGGAAGGAAACAATGATGTTCGGAATGAAGCGCACGCGGCGCGCAGGCATCGCCGCAGCCCTCACCCTGGGCGTGACCCTGGTCGCCGCCGGCTGCGCCGGTGGCGGAGGCGGCACCGCCAGCGGCGGCGGCGATGCCGGCGGCGGAGACGCCAACCTGTCGATCACGATGCTGCCCAAGAACCTCGGCAACCCCTACTTCGACACCTCCACCGGCGGTGCCGAGGACGCCGCGAAGGAGTTCGGCGGCACGTTCGACGAGGTCGGCCCCTCTGAGGCGTCGCCGACGTCTCAGGTGCAGTACATCCAGACCGCGGCCCAGCAGGGCACCGGCGGACTCATCGTGTCGGCCAACGACCCCGAAGCACTGTGCGACGCTCTCGACGAGGCGCGCTCGGCCGACGTCAAGGTCGTCACGTTCGACTCCGACACGAACCCCGACTGCCGTGACCTGTTCATCAACCAGGCCACCAGCGAGGGCATCGCGAAGGTGCAGGTCGACCTGATCGCCGAGCAGATCGGCGACGCCGGTCAGATCGCCGTGCTGTCGGCCTCGGCCAACGCGACCAACCAGAACGCGTGGATCGAGCTCATGAAGACCGAGCTGGCCGACAGCCACCCGGACATCGAGCTCGTCGAGGTCGTCTACGGCGACGATGACGACCAGACCTCGTTCGACAAGACGGCGGCGCTGCTGCAGACCTACCCGCAGCTCAAGGGCATCGTCTCGCCGACCACGGTCGGCATCGCCGCCGCCGGCCGCTACCTGTCGACGTCGGAGTACAAGGGCAAGGTCGCGTTGACCGGCCTCGGCACCCCGAACCAGATGCGCGAGTACGTCGAGGACGGCACCGTCACCGCGTTCGCGCTGTGGAACCCCGCCGACCTCGGCTACCTGGCCGCCTTCGCGACGCAGGCGCTCATCACCGGCGAGATCACCGGCGCGGAGGGCGACACCTTCGAGGCCGGCAAGCTCGGCAGCTTCACCGTCGGCGAGGGCGGATCGGTGCTCCTCGGAGACCCGTTCGTCTTCGACGCCGACAACATCGGCGAGTTCGACTTCTGAGTCGCTGACGCACGAGAGCCCGGCCGGATCACGATCCGGCCGGGCTCTTCGCGTGCGCGGCTCACCTCCGCTCGCCTGAGGGCGGCTCTCAGCCGCGCGGCTCGTAGCGGACGAGCGAGACGGATGCCGTGACCACCGCACGGAGGTCCTCCAGCGTCGCATCGGGGCCGAACCAGCCCTGCGCCCGCCCCTGCACCAGGACGTTGCCCAGCGCGGTGGCCTCGACGGGCCCGGCGAGCACCGGCAGCCCGGAGCGGTCGGCGGTCGCCTGGCAGAGCAGCCGGTTCAGCGATCCGCCGCCGACCAGGTGCACCGCGTCGAGCTCGCGCCCGGTCAGGAGCGCCGCGGTCGCCAGTGCGTCGGCGAAGGCCTGCGCGATGCTCTCGACGATCGTGCGGGCGAGCCCGGGGCGGGTAGCGGGAATGGGTGACCCCGCCTCCGCCAGCACCGCACCGATGCGCGCCGGCATGTCGCCGGGGGCGGCGAGGCGCGGGTCGTCGGCGTCGAAGAGCGGCACGTCGCCGGTGACGGCGGCCGCGGCATCCAGCAGCTCCGGAAGCGCGACAGGGGAGCCGTCCTCGTCCTCCCACGCGCGGACGGTCTCGCTGAGCAGCCACAGGCCCGTGACGTTGTGGAGGAAGCGCACGCGCCCGTCGACGCCGCCCTCGTTCGTGAAGTTCGCCGCGCGGGCGGCGTCGCTGAGCACCGGCGCGTCCAGTTCGAGGCCGACGAGGCCCCACGTGCCGCAGGAGATGTATGCGGCATCCGGAGAGCTCAGGGGGACGGCGGCCACCGCCGAGGCGGTGTCGTGCGAGCCCACGGCGATCACCGGCAGTACCGCGCCGACGTGCGTCGCCGCGACGCCGGAGACGTCGCCGATGTGCGTGCCGGGATCGACGATCGCCGGGAGGACGGATGCGGGGATGCCCAGCCGCGCGGCGAGGCCGAGGTCCCACGCACCGGTGCGGACGTCGAGCAGCCCGGTCGTCGAGGCGTTCGTGCGCTCGGCCCCGCGACGGCCCGTCAGCAGGAAGGCGACGAGGTCGGGGATGAGGAGCGCGACGTCGGAGCCTGTCAGCCGGTCGTCCGCGGCGAACTGGTAGAGCGTGTTGAACGGCAGGAACTGCAGACCGTTCCGGGGGTAGAGCTCGTCGAACGGTGCGACCGCGTGCACCGCCTCGACGCCGCGGGCGGTGCGGTCGTCGCGGTAGTGGAACGGCTCGGCGACGAGGGCGCCGTCGCGGATCAGGCCGTAGTCGACGGCCCACGAGTCGATCCCGACGCTCTCCAGCGCCGGCTCGCGCTCGAGCGCGAGCCGGAGGCCGTCGAGGATGTGCCCGTACAGCGCTGAGAAGTCCCAGTGGAGGCCGTCCTGGCCCGCCACGGGTCCGTTCGGGAACCGCGCGACCGGCTCGAGCCGCAGCATCCCCCCGTCGAATCGGCCGATCATCACGCGGCCGCTGGTGGCCCCGAGGTCGACCGCCGCGACCGCGCGGACCGCGCTGGCCGTCATCGGAGGAAGGCTGCGGCCACGCCGGAGTCGACGGGGATGTGCAGTCCCGTGGTGCGGCTCAGCTCGGGGCCGGTCAGCACGTAGACCGCGTCGGCGACGTTCTCGGGCACGACCTCGCGCTTGAGGATCGTGCGGTTCGCGTAGAACTGTCCGAGGTCCTTCTCGTCGACGCCGTAGGTGGCGGCGCGGTTGGCGCCCCAGCCGGACGCGAAGATGCCGGAGCCGCGCACGACGCCGTCGGGGTTGATCCCGTTCACGCGGATGCCGTGCTCGCCGAGCTCCACCGCGAGCAGGCGCACCTGGTGGGCCTGGTCGGCCTTCGTCGCGGAGTAGGCGATGTTGTTCGGCCCGGCGAAGACGGAGTTCTTCGACGAGATGTAGATGACGTCGCCGCCCATGCCCTGCTCGATGAGCGCCTTCGCCGCCGCCTTCGCGACGAGGAAGGACCCCTTCGCCATGACGTCGTGCTGGAGGTCCCAGTCCTTCTCGGTCGTCTCCAGCAGCGGCTTGCTCAGCGACAGGCCGGCGTTGTTGACGACCAGGTCGATGCCGCCGAACGCGAGCAGCGTCGCATCGATCGCGGCCTGCACCCCGTCGGCGTCGGCGACGTTCGCGGCGACGCCGATCGCGACGTCCGCGTTCCCGAGCTCCGCCGCAGCGGCCTGCGCCTTCTCCAGGTCGAGGTCGGCCACGACGACGCACGCGCCCTCGGCGGCCAGGCGGGTCGCGATGGCCTTGCCTATGCCGGAAGCCGCGCCCGTGACGAACGCGATGCGGCCCTGGTGGGTCTTCGGCTTCGGCATGCGCTGCAGCTTCGCCTCCTCCAGCGCCCAGTACTCGATGCGGAACTTCTCCGCATCGGAGATCGGCGCATAGGTGGAGATCGACTCGGCGCCGCGCATGACGTTGATCGCGTTGACGTAGAACTCGCCGGCCACGCGGGCCGTCTGCTTGTTCGCGCCGTAGCTGAACATGCCGACACCCGGCACGAGCACGATGAGCGGGTCGGCGCCGCGGATGGCGGGGCTGTCGGCCGTCGCGTGCGCGTCGTAGTACGCCTGGTAGTCCGCGCGGTACTGCTCGTGCAGCTCCGTCAGGCGGGCGACGGATGCCTCGATCGAGGCGTCGGCCGGAAGGTCCAGCAGCATCGGCTTGACCTTGGTGCGCAGGAAGTGATCCGGGCAGCTCGTGCCCAGCTCGGCGAGCTCCGGCGCGCGCTCCGACGCGAGGAAGTCGAGCACGACGTCGGAGTCGGTGTAGTGCCCGACCATCGGCTTGTCTCTCGAGGCGAGTCCGCGGATCGTCGCCGCGAGCGCGGCGGCCTTCGTCCGGCGTTCGGCCTCGGGCAGAGCGGCGAACCCCTCGCGGGACGCGCCGAACGGGGCGGCGGAGCCGTGCTCGTCGAGGTGGCGCTGAGCGGTCTCGATGATCCACAGGGAGTTGCGCTCGGCTTCCTCCGACGTGTCGCCCCAGGCGGTGATGCCGTGGCCGCCGAGGATCGTGCCGATCGCCTGCGGATTCTGCCGCTTGATCTCGGCGATGTCGAGTCCGAGCTGGAAGCCCGGACGACGCCACGGCACCCAGACGACCCGGTCGCCGAAGATCTCACCCGTGAGGCGCTCGCCGTCCGCGGCGGTCGCGATCGCGATGCCGGAGTCGGGGTGCAGGTGGTCGACGTGCGCCGCATCGACGAGGCCGTGCATGGCCGTGTCGATCGAGGGGGCGGCGCCGCCCTTGCCGTGCAGGCAGTAGTCGAAGGCCGCGACCATCTCGTCCTCGCGGTCGACGCCGGGGTAGACGTTCACCAGCGACCGGAAGCGGTCGAGGCGCAGGACGGCCAGGCCCGACTCGGTGAGGGTGCCCAGGTCGCCGCCGGAGCCCTTGACCCAGAGCAGCTCGACGGGCTCGCCCGTGACGGGGTCGGTCTCGGTGCCCTTGGCGGACGTGTTGCCGCCGGCGTAGTTCGTGTTGGCAGGGTCGGCGCCGAGGCGGTGGGAGCGGGCGATCAGCGCCGCGGCGGTCTCGTTCGTCATCTGCTTACGCTCCCCATCCGGCCTGGACGCCGCCGACGCGATCGGCCTCGATCTTCTCCTGGTACCCGGATGCCGCGTACGCGGCCATCGGGTCGGCGGGGAGTCCCCGCGACTCGCGCCACTCCGCCAGCGCGGGGCGGACGTCGGTGTAGAACGCGTCCATGAAGACGGCGTTGGCGGCCAGCACGTCGCCGGAGATCTGCGCGGCGCGGAGGGCGTCGCCGTCGACGAGCAGGGCCCGCGCCGTCATCTCCTGGACGTTGAGCACCGAGCGGATCTGTCCGGGGATCTTCTTCTCGACGTTGTGGCACTGGTCGAGCATGAACGCCACGTCGGGGTTGTTGAGGCCGCCGCCGCGGATGACCTCGAAGATGATGCGGAACAGCTGGAACGGGTCGGCGGCTCCCACGATGAGGTCGTCGTCGGCGTAGAAGCGCGAGTTGAAGTCGAACGAGCCCAGCTTGCCGAGGCGCTGGAGCTGCATCACGATGAACTCGATGTTGGTGCCGGGAGCGTGGTGGCCGGTATCGAGGCAGACCATCGCCTTGTCGCCGAGCGCCGCCACCTGCGCGTACGACGTCCCCCAGTCGGGCACGTCGGTGTGGTAGAACGCGGGCTCGAAGAACTTGTACTCGAGCACCAGGCGCTGGTCGTCGCCGAGGCGCGCGTAGATCTCCTGCAGCGACTCCTGCAGGCGGTCCTGGCGGCCGCGCAGATCGGCCTGTCCGGGGTAGTTCGACCCCTCGGCGAGCCAGATCTTCAGGTCGCGGGAGCCCGTGGCATCCATGATGTCGATGCACTCGAGGTGATGCGCGATCGCCTTGCGGCGCACGGCGGGGTCTTCGTGGGTGAGGGCGCCGAACTTGTAGTCGTCGTCCTGGAACGTGTTCGAGTTGATGGTGCCGAGCTCGACGCCGAGGTCGTTGGCGTGGCGGCGGAGGTCGGCGTAGTCGTCGACCTTGTCCCACGGGATGTGCAGCGCGACCGACGGCGCGAGCGCGGTGACGCGGTTGACCTCGGCCGCGTCGGCGATCTTCTCGTAGGGGTCGCGGGGGGTGCCGGGGGTCGCGAACACCTTGAAGCGCGTGCCGGAGTTGCCGAACGCCCACGAGGGCAGCTCGATGGCCTGCTGCTCCAGAGCGGAACGGATGTCGGGGGTCAGCGTCGTCATGATGCGGTGCCTTCGGTGTCGGTGTCGGTGTCGGTAGTGGTGCTGTCGGCGGTTGCGGCCGTCAGCTGGTCGTGGAGGTGGAAGACCTCGGTGAGGGGGGTCGCGGCCTGGTCGGGGCGGCCGTGGAGGCCGACGAAGAACTCGGCCATGGAGGCCTCCCACGCGGCGGCCACGGGCGAGGCGGCGAGATAGGCCTGTGCCGCGTCGTCGTCGTCGGTCTCGTAGTAGCCGAAGAGGCGGCCGTCGGCGCCCAGGAACAGCGAGTAGTTGCGGCGCCCGGCGGCGGCGATCTCGGCCAGCATCTCGGCGCGGACGGGGGAGTGGCGGCGGACGTACTCCTCGACGCGGTCGGGAGCGATCTGCAGCTCGAACGCGACGCGGGTCACGGGCACTCCTTCGTGTCGGCGGCGTCCGGAGCTCGTGTGGCGGACGCGCTGAATCGTTTCAAACGATAACCTGGGGAGCCGGTCGACGTCAAGACCGGACCCCGCGTCAGATTGGCTCCGATGGCAGTGAGTGTGAAGGATGTCGCGGCCGCGGCATCCGTCTCGGTCGGAACCGTCTCGAACGTGCTCAACCGCCCCGAGAAGGTGTCGCCCGACACGGTCGCCCGCGTGCACGCCGTCATCGCGGAGCTCGGATTCGTGCGCAATGACGCCGCCCGGCAGCTGCGTGCGGGTCGCAGCCGCAGCATCGGACTCGTCGTGCTCGACAGTGCCAACCCGTTCTTCGCCGAGGTCGCGCGCGGTGCCGAGGAGCGTGCCGCTGCGGACGGCATCTCGGTGCTGACCGGCAACAGCGGACAGGATCCCGCGCGCGAGGACGCGTACCTGGCCCTCTTCCGCGAGCAGCGGGTGAACGGCGTGCTGCTGACGCCGACGGGCAACGTCGGGGAGGCGGTGGTCGACGCCGGCGTGCCGCTCGTGCTCGTGGACGCCGGCGATCCGTCCGGTGCGGTGTCGTCCGTCGCGGTCGACGACGTCGAGGGCGGCGCGCTGGCGGTGTCGCACCTGCTCGCGCGGGGACGTCGCCGCATCGCCTTCGTCGGCGGACCCCTGTCGATCCCGCAGGTCGCCGATCGTCTCGAGGGGGCGCGGCGGGCCTTGGATGCTGCCCCGGATGCCACGCTCGAGGTGCTCGAGCTCGACGGACTCACCGTGCAGCACGGCCAGAACGCGGGCGCCGCGATCGCGGCGCGACCGGCGGCGGAACGCCCCGACGCGGTCTTCTGCGCCAACGACCTCCTGGCCGTCGGCGTGCTGCAGGGGGCGTCGATCCTCGGCGACGTGCGCGTGCCCGAGGACATCGCCCTCATCGGCTACGACGACATCGACTTCGCGCGCGCGACGGTGGTGCCGCTCTCCTCCGTGCGCCAGCCGGCCCGGCAGATCGGTGCGACGGCCGTGGAGCTGCTGTTCGAGACCCTGGCGGATCCGGATGCGCCGGCCCGCCACGTCCGCTTCCGCCCGGAGCTCGTCGTGCGAGCGTCGACCGGTGGCGCGGGTGGTGGCGTGGGCGGAAGTGAGGGCGTGGGTGGAAGTGAGGGCGTGGGCGCCAGTGGGGGAGTGGGCGGCGATGCGGGTGCTGGTGCCGTTGCAGCCGACCTGGGAGGCGCTGAGGGCGATCAGCGCGGCGCTTCCGGTGGCAGCGGCGACGGCAGCGGTGCGGCGGCCAGGCCATCAGGGGCGGCCGGCTCGCCGGAGTGATTTCGAGATGCCCAGGCGCTCCTCTCGTAGGTCGGAGCTCTTCCGTCGCGTGGTCCTGGACGAGGGTAGGGCGCGTTGGCTTGCGCGGTCCTGGATGCCGGTCGGGCGCGTTGGCTTGCGTGGTCCCGGTGTGGGGGGGTCCGGTTGGGGTCGTGCGTGTTCGCGCGCGTTCCCTCGCGTAGTACTGGACGCGGGTCGGGCACGTTCCCGCGCGCGGTCCGGGCGTGGGTCGTGCGCCTTCCGCGTGCGGTCCCGGACACGGAACGTGAGCACGCTGATCGTGCCGTCCCGCACGACGTGTGCCGAGCATTCACCGTGCATACGTCTTGCTGCGCGCCGGCTCAGAACGGTGGCGGGTCGCCCGTCGGCACGAACATCACGCGGGGTGGCGGCGGATCCTCGTAGGTGTTGCCGAGAGGACTGTGGAACTCGAGCGTTCCGTCAGGTCGCTGGTGAATAGTCCAGGGCGTCTCCGACTTCAGCGTGTGATGGCGGACACACAGATGCGCGAGATTGCCCAGCATCGTGCGACCGCCCTCGTGGTGCTCGTGGTTGTGGTCGATCTGGCAGCGGTGGGCTGGTTGCCAGCATCCTGGTGCGCGGCAGTGCCGGTCTCGGGCGCGGAGAAACCGGCGCTGGGCGGCAGTGGGCTCATACCGGTCGACCTCGACGACCGTACCGGTGACCGGGTGGAGCAGGAGGCGGTCCCAGCCCGGAGCATCGCCGGCCAGTCGACGCGCCGTGGCGGCGTCGATCGGCGCGCGCCCGTCGAGGGTCGCACCGGCGTCGCTCGCCCCGGTGAGAACGGTCGCGGGGATCAGGATCTGCACCGACGCGCGGATGGCACTCAGGCCGCCGGCGCCGTCGTCACGCGTCGGATCGGTCGCGGGACCGGACGTCAGCAGCAGGTCGGCGATCAGATCAGCTTCGATCTGAGACAGTGTGCGGGTGTCGACGACCGCCGCAGGCGAGCCGTCCGCCAGCGGGTCGGGTGCCGAGGGCAGAGCACCGCTGCCAGCAGCAGCACCCGCAGCCCCAGCCCCAGCCCCAGCCGATGCCGACACGGCCGCACCATCAGCCTCCCTCAGCGCCACCTCCCGCAGGCGCCGCGCCATACGTCCGATCCGGTCGGCGATGCCGCGCGCAAGGGTCGTGGGCAGGATGACGACGAGCTGCGACATGCCATCGGCGAGCTGCGTCACGGAGACGCCGCGCGTGAGCGCGGCCCGGGTGAACCTCTCGGTCATGGTCTCGGGGTCGACTGCCTCGGCCAGCTCCAGCGCGTAGGCACGCGTGCGACCGGGGCTCTGGGCGGCGGCGAACTCGAGGACCGTCGCCTCCCACGCGCCGCGCACGTCTGGATCGCCGATCGTCATACCGGCGTCGAGGATCGCCGACACGTGTCGCAGGGAGATCCTGCCGTCGGCGAGGGCGCCGACCGTCGCCGCGAGACGGGTCGTGAGCGTGAGGGCCTCGTCGAGCTCGCGCTGCATGGTGCGGTCATGCTGTCTGGTTGCTGCGCCCAGCTCGGCAGCGACGGACCGGACGGGCATGTCGCGCAGGCGTGAGGCGCGCGCGGGGAGGCGGCTCGTCTGCGCGACCGCGATCGCGGCGATCGCTGCCAGCGCGCGGATGCGCTCCGCCTGCGCGCGGCCGATCGCCGCATTCGATGCACGCACACCGTCGATCTCGGCGTTGAGCCGATCGACGTCGCCGCGTGAGAAGAACCCGGCCGGTGTGCTGTCCATGACGTGAATCTACGCGGGGCCACCGACATCGGCGGGGTCAGCTGACGGAGTCTGTTTGCACCTGTGGACTGGGGTTTTCGCTCGCGCCTGTGGAGGAGAAGTGGAGCAGCCGCCACCGCCTCCGAGACGGTCGAGAACGAAGAACTGGGGCGCACCTCGACCGCCTCTCAGGCGGTCAAGAGCAAAGAGGCGGCAACCCGACCCCGTCACACACCGACACGAACCTCCTCTCCCGCCCCGTCCATCCGGAATCCCACGAGACTCGAAGAGGAAGAGAACGCGCCGTCCCGCCGGGGAGCACCCCGCAGACGAAACGACGTCGCTGTGAACGGAAGGACCCCGATGACCTCTGACGCCGCCGTCTACGTGCTGCACGACAACCCCGAGTGGATTCCGCCGTTCGCGCGCGCGTTCGCCGCGGAGGGCGTCGAGCTGCGCGAATGGCCGCTGGGAACGGGAACCATCGACTTGGATGCCGCGCCGCCGGCCGGTGTCTTCTGGTCGCGGCTGAGCGCCTCCTCGCACACCCGTGACGCCGAGGGGGCCAAGGATGCGGCCCGAGCGACGCTGACCTGGCTGGAGAGCTGGGGGCGCCGCGTCGTCAACGGCTCCGCTGTCACCGCACTCGAAGTGAGCAAGGTCGCGCAGCACGCTGCGCTGCGCCGTGCCGGCTTCGACGTGCCGCGCACCATCGCCGTCTTCGGCCGCGAGGGGCTGAAGGAGAGCGCGCGGTCGCTCGAGGTGCCCTTCATCACGAAGCACAACCAGGGCGGGAAGGGCCTCGGCGTCCGCCGCTTCGACCGGTTCGAGGACTTCGACGCGTACGTCGACGGCCCCGACTTCGAGGTCGCGGTCGACGGCATCACCCTGCTGCAGGAGTTCCTCCTCTCCGCCGACACCTTCGTGACGCGCGCGGAGTTCATCGGCGGCCGGTTCGCCTACGCCGTCCGGGTCGACACCAGCGCCGGCGGATTCGAGCTCTGCCCCGCCGACGCCTGTGCCGTGCCGGAGAACGGGGTCGCCGCCGAGCCGCTCTTCCGCCTCCGCACGGAGGTGGGGCCGCAGCATCCGCTCATCACGCAGTACGAGGCATTCCTGGCCGCCCACGGCGTCGAGATCGCCGGCATCGAGTTCATGGAGACGCGCGACGGGCGCACCGTCACCTACGACGTGAACACGAACACGAACTACAGCCCCGACGTGGAGGCGGGCGTCGACGATCCGGCCGGACGCCGCGTCGCCCGGTTCCTCGGGGCGCTGCTCGCCGAGCAGACAGCAGCAGCAGCAGACGTGGCTGCCGTCCGATGAGGTTCGGATACTGGACGCCGACGTTCGGGGGATGGCTGCGCAACGACCCCGACGAGGGCGTGCCGGCGACGTTCGCCTACGTGCGCGACCTCGCCGCCGCGGCGGAGGCGTCCGGCTTCGCGCTCACCCTCGTGCCCGAGCTGAACCTCAACGACATCAAGGGACCGTCGGGTCCGGTGCTCGACGCGACCGCGGTCGCCGCCGGCCTCGCCGCCACGACGCACGAGCTGGAGATCATGCTGGCGGTGCGTCCCGCGTTCCATCCGCCCGCGTTGACGGCGCGGCAGCTGGCGACGATCCAGGATGCTGCAGCCGGCCGTCTCTCGCTGAACATCGTCTCCGCATGGTGGGCGGAGGAGGCCCGGCAGTACGGCGTTCCCTTCGGCGACCACGACGCGCGCTACGCGGTCACCCGCGAGTACGTCGAGGTGCTGCGCGGGCTGTGGCAGCACACGCCGTACTCGTTCGATGGTGCGCACTACGCCTTCGACGGGACGCATCTCGAGCCCAAGCCGGTCTCGGCGCCGCTGATCTACGCCGGCGGCGAGAGTGAGGCCGGACGCGAGGCCATCACCGAGTTCGCCGACGCCTACGTGACGCACGGCGGCACGGTCACCGAGCTCGAGGAGAAGATCCGCGACATGAGGCGCCGGCGGTCGGAGGTCGGACGCCCCGACCTCGCCCACATCGGCATGTCGGCCTTCGTCGTCGTGCGCGACACGGAGGAGGAGGCGCAGGAAGAGGTGCGACGGATCACCGCCGTGACCGAGGGTCCGGCCTACGACTCGTACCGCGCCTTCGTCGAGAACTCGAACCTCGACGTCGAGGTCGCGCTCGCCGATTACTCCGTCTCGAACCGGGGCCTGCGGCCGAACCTGGTGGGCACGCCGGAGACCGTGGCTGGACGCATCCGCGACTTCGAGGCCGTCGGCGTCGACACGCTCCTCCTCCAGTTCTCACCGCCGCTCGAGGATCTGGAGCGGTTCGGCCGCCAGGTGATCCCGCTCGTCGACGGCGGGACCGCGTAGACAGGGGCTCATGCGAGGAGGGGCGCGAGCGGACTTCCATCAGTAAGGTGAGATCAGATTCACCACAGAATGGAAATTCAGTGAGCACTCTCTCACCGCCCTCCCGCACGCTCGGCCGGACCGGGATCGAGGTGACGACGGTCGCCCTCGGCACGTCCGGGCTCGGTCGCGGAACCGCCCCCGGATCGCCGCAGGAGAGCGCGGCTGTGGAACTGGCGACGGCGATGCTGGCGAGCGGGCGCACGATCGACACGTCGAACGAGTACGCCGGCGGCCGCTCCGAGCCCGTGCTCGGTCTGGCGCTGCCCGCCGTCCGCGACGCCGCGTCGCGGGTCGTCACCAAGGTCGACCGCGACCCGGAGACCGGCGCCTTCGACCGCGACCGCGTCCTGCGCTCCTACGAGGAGAGCCTGCGCCGCCTCGGCGTCGATCGCGTCCGGCTCCTGCACCTGCACGATCCGTACACCGTGTCGTACGAGGAGGCCGTCGCCCCGGGCGGCGCGCTCGCGGGGATGCTCGAGCTGCGCGACAGCGGTGCGGTGGATGCCATCGGCATCGCGGCCGGGCCGATCCCGCTCATGACGAGGTACGTCGACACCGGCGCCTTCGACGTGGTGCTCAGCCACAACCGCTTCACCCTCGTCGACCGGAGCGCCGCCGCCCTGTTCGAGAACGCGCGGACTCGCGGCATGGGCGTCGTCAATGCCGCCCCCTTCGGCGCGGGCATCCTCGCGACCGGCGCGACGGGCGGCACCACGACCGGGGCCGGTGCCGGCCGGGCGCCGGCAGCCGCGCCCTCCTACGGCTACCGTCCCGCCTCCGCCGCGCTGCAGGACTGGGCGCGCCGGGCGGAAGCCGTCTGCGCCGCGCACGGCACGACTCTTCGCGCCACTGCGCTCCGGTTCTCGACTCGCTCGCCGCTCGTGGACATGACGGTCGTCGGGGTGTCCTCGGTCCCGCGGCTGACCCAGCTCGACGCACTGGAGGCCGAGACGATCCCCGACGACCTGTGGGCCGAGATCGACGCGCTCGGGCCGGCTCCCACGCCGATCGACGACGACGCCCCCGGCGGTGCGGGATGAGCGCCTACGTCGAGTCCTTCCGACCGGGCGCCGGCCGGCGCCGCCCCCGAGCGGACGCGCCGAGCGATGCATCCGTCCTCTCGCTCAACGGCTCCTGGCGATTCCGGCTCTCGCCGACGGCCGCCGGAACGGGTGACGCCTTCATCCGCGACGGGTTCGACGACGGCGGCTGGGACGCCATGCCCGTGCCGTCGCACTGGGTGCTCGAGGACTTCACGCCTCTCGCCGGCGGTCCGGCGCGCTCGATGCGCGGCACCGAAGAGGGGCCGCTCTACACGAACACCGCCTATCCGATCCCGCTCGATCCTCCGCGCGTGCCGACGGAGAATCCGACCGGCGACTACCGGCTGGTCTTCGACGTGCCGGCAGGGTTCGAACGGGCGGTGCTCCGGTTCCAGGGCGTCGACTCGTGCGCGAAGGTGTGGCTCAACGGGGCCGAGCTCGGCTGGTCGATGGGGAGCCGCCTTCCGTTCGAGTTCGACGCCCCCGTCCGCGCGGGCCGCAACGTGCTGGCGGTGCGGGTGCACCGGTGGTCGGCGGGCACCTACCTCGAAGACCAGGACATGTGGTGGCTGCCCGGCATCTTCCGCGACGTCGAGCTGATCGCGCGACCGGCCGGCGCCATCGACGACCACTTCGTGCACGCCGACTACGACTCCGCGACCGGCATCGGCACCCTGCGCGTGGATGCCTCGTGCCCGGCCGTCGTCGAGATCCCCGAGCTCGGCATCCGCATCTCCGCGGGTGAGACGGTGTCGGTCCTCGTCGAGCCGTGGAGCGCGCGTCGCCCTCGGCTCTACCGCGGCACGCTGCGCTCCGAGGGCCACGCGGTGGACGACACCGAGACCGTGGCCCTCGCGGTCGGCTTCCGCCGCGTGGAGATCGTGGACGGCGTCTTCCGCGTGAACGGGCGCCCGGTCACCTTCCACGGCGTGAACCGGCATGAGCACCACCCCGACACCGGTCGCACGCTCGACCGGGAGACGATGATCCGCGACATCGAGCTCATGAAGCGGGCGAACATCGACGCGGTCCGCACGAGCCACTACCCGCCGCATCCCGAGTTCCTCCGGCTCTGCGACGAGTACGGGCTGTGGGTCGTGCTCGAGGTCGACCTCGAGACGCACGGCTTCATCTACGCCGGCTGGGAGGGCAACCCGCCGGCCGACGCCCGCTGGCACGACGCGCTCCTGGACCGCCTGCACCGCACGGTCGAGCGCGACAAGAACCACCCCAGCATCGTCGTGTGGTCGCTGGCGAACGAGAGCTGGGTCGGCGACGCCTTCGGCGACATGCGGCGGTGGCTCGATGACCGCGACCCGTCGCGGCCCGTGCTCTACGAACGCGATCCGCGCTACCGCGACTCCGACTTCGCCTCGCTGATGTACCCCTCGCTCGAGCTTCTCGAGCAGATCGGCCGCCGGGAGGAGCCGCGCGGCGGGCGCCTCGGCATGCACGGGATCGTCTTCGACGACGAGGTGGACCGCGAGGTCGAGGGGGAGCCGGATGCCGCGACCCAGGTCATCGCGGTCACCGACGCCGACGATGCCCGGCGCCGGAGCCTGCCGTTCCTCCTCGTCGAGTACGCGCACGCCATGGGCAACGGTCCCGGTTCGCTGCAGGACTACCAGCGGATCATCGAGGCCCACGACCGCCTGTGCGGCGGCTTCGTCTGGGAGTGGATCGACCACGGCTTCACCGTCGACGGTTCGGACGGACAGCCGATGATCATGCACGGCGACGACGTCGACTACGAGCCGCGCGGCGGGCGCTTCAGCCTGCACGGGCTCGTCTTCAGCGATCGCACCCCGACCCCGGGGCTCGTCGAGCTGGCGAAGGCCTACGCTCCGCTCGAGATCGCCGTCGACGACGTCGTGCGCATCCGCCACCGGCGGCAGGACGCGGATGCCACGGGGCTGACCTTCCGGTGGACGCGCGAGATCGCGGGCGAGGCCGTCGACCGCGGCGTGCTCGACGTGCCGGTGCTGACGGCCGGCGAGGCGGTCGAGGTCGCGCTCCCGGTCGATGTCGGCAGGATCGACGCGACAGCGGCGGACGCGGTGCTGACCGTGGAGGCGGTGCTCGCGTCCGACGAGCGCTGGGCGCCCGCCGGGCACGTCGTGGCGTGGGGCCAGCGGGTTCTCGACGGGTCCTCGCCCGCGCCTCGCGAGCCCGCGTCCGGCACGCGGCGAGCGCGCGGCGCGGCATCCGGAGCGCTCGAGATCGGCCCCGGGATCTTCGACCGGACGACGGGCCGGATGCTGCGGCTCGGTGATCTGGAGATCGACGGCCCGACGCTCGACCTGTACCGGGCGCCCACCGAGAACGACCATGGTCAGGGCGAGACGAACGACCTCGCCTCCGTGTGGCACAGGACCGCGCTGGACCGCCTGCTGCACCGCATCGACGACGTCGCGGAGGATGCCGGATCGCTCGTCGTGCGCGGCCGCACCGCTCCGCGCACCCACCCGCACGGCGTGGACTGGATGATGCGGTGGACGCCCGACGGCGACGGCCTGCTGCTCGAGACCGAGGTCGACTTCACCGGGCCCTGGGCCGACACCCCGTACATGCACCGCGACATCGTCGTGCCGCGTCTCGGACTGCTGTTCGCGCTGCCCGCGCAGCTGGGCGAGGTCGCCTGGTTCGGCCGCGGACCCGGGGAGACCTACGCGGATTCGTTCGAGGGCTCACGCATCGGCCGCTTCGCCGCATCGGTCGACGCCCTGCAGACGCCCTATCCCGTGCCGCAGGAGAACGGCAACCATGTGGGAACACGCTGGCTGGAGCTGCGGGGAGAGGATGCCGGGCTACGCGTCGACGGATGCCCGCTCTTCGACTTCACTGCGCGGCGCTGGACGTCGCACCACCTCGCCCGCGCCGGAAAGCCGCACGAGCTGCGCGACACCGGACGGGTGTGGCTGAACATCGATCACGCGCAGCAGGGGGTCGGGTCGGCCTCGGTCGGCCCCGCCCTGCCGGAGCAGTACCGCCTACCCCGCCGGCGCACGGAGTGGAGCGTGCGCATCGCCGCGATCGTCTCCTGAAAGGGACGGGCGGGCGCGTGCGTCAGCCGGCAGGCCGCCCGGCGACGATGGCGTCGGCATTTGCGGCGATCCACTCCATCAGCGGGAGCAGGCGATCGGCGACCTCGCGCCCGCGCGGAGTGAGACGGTAGTCCACGCGCGGCGGGATCGTCGGCTGCGCATCGCGCTGCACGAAGCCGTCCGCCTCGAGAGTGCGCAGCGTCTGCGCGAGCATCTTCTCGCTGACGCCCTGCACGGTGCGTCGCAGCTCGCCCCACCGCCGGTCCTGCGCCGAGAGCGCGAGGAGGATCAGCACCCCCCACTTGCTGGTCACGTGGTCCAGCACGGTCCGCGACGGGCAGGCGGAGGGGAGGATGCCCGCCATGAATCCGTAGGAGTCGAGCCCCGATGCCGTCGACGCACTCACCATCATGTACGCACCTTACGCGAAGGTGGGTACCCCCGGGAGGGAAGGTGACCCGGATCGGCGCCGTTGCACCTGACACACCGTCCCGGAAGGACTCCTCATGACCATGCTCATCACCGGCGCGACCGGTCACCTCGGCCGTCTCGTCATCGACTCCCTGCTGCGGCGGGGCGTCCCGGCAGACCAGATCGTCGCGGGTGCCCGCACGCCCGCGTCCGCCGCGGACCTCCCCGTCACGGTCGTGGAGTTCGACTACGACCGTCCGGAGACCCTCGCGCCCGCGCTCCAGGGCGTCGACACCGTCCTGCTGATCTCCGCCAGCGTGCCGGGTGTCCGCGTGCCCCAGCACGCCGCCGTGATCGACGCGGCCGCCGCCGCGGGCGTCTCGCGACTCATCTACACGAGCGTCACGCGCGCCGACACGAGCGAGCTCCTCCTCGCCGGCGAGCACAAGATGACCGAAGAGCTCATCGCGGCCAGCGGCATCCCTTCGACGATCCTGCGCAACAACTGGTACCACGAGAACCAGCTCGCGTCCGCGCAGCAGGCCGCTGCCGCCGGGGTGCTCCTGTCCAGCTCGGGCGACGGCCGCATCGCGAGCGCCTCCCGCATCGACTTCGCCGAGGCCGCTGCCGCCGTGCTGACCGGCACCGGCCATGAGGGCACGGTCTACGAGCTGTCGGGCGACACGGCCTGGACGGCGGAGGACCTCGCCGCCGCCATCTCGGATGCCGCGGGCTCGCCGGTGGCGGTGACCCACCTCTCGGCGCGAGATCACGCCGCCGCCCTCACGGCCGCCGGTCTCGACGAGGGGACCGTCGGCTTCCTCACCACCCTGGACGCGAACGTCGCCGCCGGCGCTCTGGACGACGACCGCAGCGACCTGCGCGACCTGATCGGGCGCCCGACCACCCCGCTGGCGGAGGTGCTGCGCTCCGCTCTGTGAGGACCCGGCTCGCCTCGATCGTGGGCCTGACGCGATGGGCACATGATCGAGGCGGGGTGCCCGTCGCGACGCACTCCGGGCGCTTCGGCCGTCGGGTCGCCGCGATGATCTGGCTGCCGCCGCCGGCGCCCGATCCGACGGTGCGCGTCGGTCGTGCGGTCAGCGCGTCCAGACGATGTCGCGGATCTGCTCCGGGGTGTCGGAGATCGCGATGAAGTCGTTCGTGAGAAGCATGCCGGAGAGCTCCATCGGGCCGCCGCCGACGGGGCCCTCCGACGCCGGATAGCTCAGCCACGTGCCCTCCGCGCCGTCCTCCAGCACGAAGCCGTTCTCCACGGCCAGCCGCGCGAAGGCATCGCGCTCGCCGGGTGCGAGAGCCGCCCAGGCGTAGTACTGGCGCGCCGACATGTCGCCGGGCAGGCCCCACGGGCATTCGATCGCCGCTCCGGACGGGGTGAAGCCGAACTGCGTCCACGGCTTGGCCGCGGGTGAGAGGCCGCGCTGGCGCAGGCCGGCGTCGACGGCCGGATCGAGCATGGCGTCGCAGTCGATCGTGTCGACGGTGGGCGGGGCGGCATCGCCGGTCGGCTCGGGCGCCGGGGTCGTCGAGGGCGACGACGAGGGGGAGGTGGGTGCCGGAGCGGGCGTCGGCGCGGAGCTCGCGGAGGGAGACGGGGAGGACGACGCAGCCGCGGTGGGCATGACCGCGCCACCGACGGATCCGGGTGTCGCGCAGGCCGCCAGGGCGAGGAGGCTCGCCGTCACGAGCACGGCCGCGGCTCCGCGGCGGAGAGTCATGGAAGGTGTCCCGGCGCGCCTCATGGGCCTCACCCTAGTCAAGGACGGACGCGCGGCGGGCCCGCAGCGGGGGAGCGGCGTCGCATGACCCCCGGACGGCGCCGGAGCGACCGGACGAACGCCGGAGGACGTCGACGACAGGCCCGCGGCGCACCGGCGACACGGCCGCAGGACAGGGGTGGCCGGGCCTGCGCGTCAGGCTCCGAGCGTCGCCACGTCCGAGAACAGCGTGGCTGCGCCGACCTGTCCGCCCTTGAGGAGCAGCTCGAGGCCGTCGATCGCGGAGTCCGCGGCGTGGGCACGCAGCAGCACGACGTTGCCCCACGGGTTGGCGGCGATCGAGAGCGACTCGACGCCGAGGAGCCGGATCACCCGGCTCGAGGTGTCGCCGCCGCAGACGATCACGCGTCGGGTCGCCCCGGCACGGACGGCGGCGGCGATGACGGATCCGGCGGCCTCCGCGATCGCGGGCAGCACCGGCCGGTCCCCGGCCGCGCGGAGGTCGGCGTCGTCCGAGGTGAGCACGACGCTCCGCCCGGCCCGCAGCGCCGCCATGACCTCGGCGAGGGAGGCTCCGGGGTCGTCGAGGGCGAGCGGCCGCACGAGCCAGCCTGCGGCGGCCGCGGCATCCGCCTGTCTCCTGGTCTGGGCCGACCGGCTGCCGGACACGACCAGCACCGGGCCACGGGAGTCCGTCGCCCGCGGGGGCGCGGCGGCGTCGCCGGGCTCGGCGGCGGCGATGCCGTGCGACAGACCGCCCGAGCCGATCGCGAACACCGGCGCCGGCTGGGCCAGCAGCGCCCAACCGACCGTCGCGAGGTCGTCGTCGGTGAGCGCGTCCAGCACGAGGCCGGCCTCGGGGGCGTCGCCGAGGCGGTCGGCGAGGCCAGCCAGCGCGGGCAGCGGCACCGAGGCGAGCGGCAGCACGGTCTGCCGCGACAGGTGCACCGCCAGGTCGGACTCGGTCATGGGCGTGGACGGGTGCGTCGACATGGTGGGCTGGCGGTCGAGCCGGTGGACGACACCGCCCTCGGCGGCGAAGTGCTGGCCGAAGACGGTGAAGCGGCCGAAGTCCGGCTGAGCGAAGAGCATGGGCACCGCACGGGGCCCGAGCACCTCGCGCCCGATCTCGAGCACGCGGCCGAGGCTGCCGACGACCGGAGACGAGTCGGCGGTCGAGCACGCCTTGTACTGCACGATGTGCGGGTGCAGCCCCGCCAGGGCCGTCAGCGCCGGGCGCAGCTCGGCCTCCATCTCGGCGGGCGGCAGCGACCGGGCGATGCCGGCCACACCCACGACGTCGGCCTCGGCGGCGGCGCGAGCCAGCGTGGCGGCGTCGGGCAGCGCGGTGAACAGGCGGCCGGTCCAGCCGCGGCGTGCGAACTGCAGCAGCACGTCGACGCTGCCGGTGAAGTCGTCGCCGTAGAACGCGACGCGCAGGTCAGACACGCACCGGCCCGAACAGCTCCCTGGCCCGGCGGAGGGCTTCGGAGCGGTCGAGGGCGTCGTCGACGGACTCGCCGGACGCGGCCGAGCGCCAGGCGTCGCGCATGCTCGCCACGCCGGCGGCCGCGCCGTCCGGATGACCGTGGATGCCGCCGCCGGCCAGCACCAGGAGGTCGGTGCTGCCGACCGCGCGGTAGGTCGCGTGCGCGAGCCCGCCCCACTGGCCGGAGGACAGCACCGGCACCGTGGGCGTGAGTCCGAGCAGCGGCGTGCGCACCGCGGCGATGGAGGCGAGCACTTCCTCATCCGTCTCGTAGAACTTGTTGCTGATGCCGTTCGTGTGCAGGTGATCGGCGCCGGCCAGGCGCGCGAGCTTCTGCCACGCTCCGAACCCTATGCCCACCTGGTCGGAGCGGTTCACGGCCCCGAGCATGGCGCGATGGCCGTGGATCGGCACCTCGGCGTGCCGCCGCAGGAACTCCAGTCCCGACAGGCCGACGAGGTTGATGCACGCCATCACGCAGGTGCCGCCGGCACTGACGACGAGGTCGTGGTTGGCCTCCAGCATCCCGATGTCATCGGTGATGTTGAAGGCGTACATCGGCATCCGCCCGGTGCGGTCGGCGTACCGGTGCAGCACGGGCATCACGGCGCGCACGCGCTCCGCCAGCGGCGCGGAGGGGCCGTTGCCCTGCAGCTCGTCGTCCTTGATGAAATCGACGCCCGCCTCGGCGAGCTCGCCCACGACCTCGGCGAGCTCCGACGGAGCGAGGCCGATGCTCGGCTTGATGATCGTGCCGATCATCGCCCCGTCGGGCCGCCCCACGAGGCGGCGCGTGCCCTCGACGCCGAAGCCCGGACCGGCGTAGCGGTCGGCGAAGGCCGACGGCAGCTCGAGATCGAGCAGCTTGATCGCCGACAGCTCCTTCAGCTCGAACAGGTTGCCCGCCACCGCGGCCAGCAGGTTCGGCATCGAAGGACCGAAGTTGTCGAGGGGGAAGCGCAGGCGCAGGATGCCGCGGCGTCGCGCCGACGGATCGCCGATGAAGCCGGGCAGCGCCGACGAGCCGGTGAGGGGCACCTCCTGGATGGACTCGACCTGCGCGGCGAAGCGCGCCCGCAGATCGTCGGACTCGCGCTCGACGCGCACGAAGGTGCCGGTGGACTGCTCCCCGGCCAGAACCTCGGCGGCCTGGGCGAGGGGGAAGGAGGTCTCGATCGCGTAGGTTGCGATCACGTGCTGTGTCGTCATCGTCGTCACCACACCAGGGGGAGCCACACGGACATCTCGCCCGCTCCGCGGTTGCCCCACGCGTGGTACGGGATCAGCCGCGCGGCGACCGTCCCCACCTCCGACTCGGGGAGGTCGCCGTACAGCGCGTCCTCATCGGGGGCGGGCAGGATCGCCAGCTCGGTCTCGAGCGCGATGACGCGGTGTCCGGCGACCTCCGCGTCGATCGGCGTGAGCGCGGAGCCGCGCCGCCAGGCCGCCTGCTCGAGCCGCACGCCGTCCGGCAGATCGGCGCTCTCGAGGCAGTACACGACGGGGCCGCGCTGCACGGCGATCTGGTTCGTGGCCTCCTCGGCCAGCCGGTGGGCGCGCAGCACCCGCACCGGCATCGGCAGGTCGAGGACGACGACGTCGCCCACGGCCCACGGCCGGTCGATGCGCGTGTACGTCCCGGGGGCGCTGACCGCGGCATCCGCTCCGTTGACGGTGAGGGTGGCGCCTGCCGACCAGCCGGGGATGCGCAGCAGCAGAGGCATGCCGCCGCCTGCGCTCTCCGTGACGGTGAAGGCGATGCGGCCGTCCCAGGGGTAGTCGCCGTCCTCGCGGAGCGCGAGCACGCGGCCGTCCTGCTCGGCGCGCACGTCGCTCCCGCCGTACTGGTGGAGGTGGAGGCCGTCGTCGCCGACGCCGGCGACGCGCTCGTGGAAGCGCGCCAGCGTGCGTGCGATGTTGGGCGGGCAGCAGAAGCAGCTGAGGTAGCCCTCGCGCAGGCGCTCGTCGGAGGGCGGCGGGGCGGGCACGGGGTGCAGAGCCGTGTCGCCCGGACGGCGGAGCGGATAGGGCAGGTCGCGCACCTGACGGAGCGGGTTCGTGTAGAAGTACTCCGAGCCCGCGAGGCTGACGCTGGCGAGCAGGCTGTTGACGGCCACCTGCTCGATGACGTCGGCGTAGCCGGCGTCGCCCGTGAGCGCCAGCATCCGCTCGCCCCAGAGGATGAGCCCGATGTTGGCGCACGACTCGTTGTGGGCGGTGGTGTGGGGGAGCTGGAACGCACGGCCGTACGACTGGTGCACGCGGCTGATCTGGTCCTGCCAGGGGGAGCCGTCGGGCGAGGCGCCGTCGTACAGCGCGCCGGCGCCTCCGGTGACGTACAGCTTGGTGTCGACGACGTCGCGCCAGAGCCGCTCGAGCACGGCGGTGAGCTCCTCGTCGCCGGTCTCGGCCACGAGGTCGGCGAGACCCGCGTACAGGTAGTTCGCGCGGACGGCGTGCCCGGCGATGGCGGTCTGCTCGCGGACGGGCAGGCGGTCCTGGTTGTCGTCGCCGCCCTGGAACTCGTCCCGCACGCGCACGAACGATTCCGCCAGCCGCAGCCAGCGGTCGTCGCCGGTCACGCGGTAGAGCTCCACCACCGCCATGTAGTGCGAGGGGCAGATGGCGCTGCGGGCGAGCTCGACGGGCTTGTTCGTCGCGAGGTCCTCGAGGAAGGAGGCGGCCTTGATCGCGGCATCCAGCAGCGTGTCCGACCCCGTGACCTCGTGATGGCGCACGCCCGCGGTGATGAGGTGGCCGAGGTTGTAGGTCTCGAAGTGGAAGCGGTCGGCCAGCGCCGCCGTGTCCTCGTGGTTGCGCGCGGCGATGAGGGTCGGCGTGTGGAGGTACCCGTCGTCGCGCTGCACGGAGGCGATGAGGCGTGCGATCTGCTCCAGCCGTTCTTCCAGCTCGGCGTCGGGGTCGGTCTCCAGCCGCGCGACGGCCGCTTCGAACCACTTGTAGAAGTCGCCGTCCATGAACGGCGGCCCGAGGTGGATGCCCTCCTCGCGTCCGGCGGCGACGCGGAAGTTCGTCAGCCCGGGGCTCACGGCGGGATCGCTCAGGCTGTCCCAGATCTGCGGGATGGTCGTGTCCCGCGTGCGGGCGTGAACTTCTCCCCAGAAGCCCCGTGCCCAGCGGGCGCCGTCGGCCCCCAGCGGTCGCAGGCGGGCATGGCCGCGAAGCACGGGCGTGACGGTCATGGAGCGGTCCTTCCGGAGTGGCGTTCAGTCTTCAGCGGCCCGCGTCCTCGCGGCAACCGCCGGGAGCTTCCGGCGGCGTCGCGCGCTCTCGGAAAGAACTCGCGACCCTGCATCGAAATGCACTCTAACCCGATTCCGGAGCGAAAGTGAATAGAATTTCAGTACTGATTGTTGACACACACTCGATTCGTGCTTACTGTCGAGGTCGAACCCCCACACAGCTCGGTTGTCGTCAAGGAGGACGTTTTGAACACTCGCAGAACCCGCCGCCCGCTCATCGCGGTCGGCCTCGCCCTCGCGACGGTCCTGCCGCTGGCCGCGTGCGCCGGCGGAGGCAGCACCCCCGGCTCGACGGAGGGCGGCGGATCCACCGGCACCGACCCGTCGAGCTTCTCCGTGCTCACCGCGAACGAGAACCCGACCCTCGAGGCGCAGATCACCGCGCTCTCGGAGGACCAGTGCAAGGCGCAGAACGACGCCCTCCCCCTGGAGAACCAGAAGGTCGCCCAGGCCGATGTGGTGCAGAAGGTGACGCTGCTCGCCAGCCAGGACGCCCTGCCCGCGCACTTCATCGCCGGCACAGCGATGGTGCGCCCGACCGGCGACCTCGGCACCGCCGGGCTGGTCGTCGACTACAAGGCGGAGCTCGAGAAGCTCGGCATGTGGGACGACATCCTGCCGGCCGCGGCCTCGACCATCGAGAACGTCTACGGACAGATGGTCTCGCTCCCGTACCAGTACAACCTCGAGGGCATCTGGTACAACAAGCAGATCTTCTCCGAGGTCGGCATCGACGAGCCCACCACCTTCGACGAGCTGCAGGACGCGAACAAGAAGCTCGCCGCGTCCGGCTACACGCCGATGGCCGAGGCGGGCGCCGCGGCATGGCCGCTCACGCGCCTCATCGGCATGTACATCTACCGCACCGTCGGCCCCGACGCCCTCACGGACATTCGCGACGGCAAGGCCAAGCTGACCGACCCGGAGTACGTCGCCGGCGCGCAGGCGCTGGTCGACATGGCCGACGCCGGTGACTTCGGCGAGGGCTACGTGACGGCCGACGCCGCCACCGCCAACAACGACTTCCTCACCGGCAAGGCCGCGATGAAGTACGACGGCACCTGGCTGCTCAGCAACATCAACGACCCCGAGCAGAACAAGATCGGCGCCGACAACGTCGGCTTCATCCCGTTCCCGGCCGTCGAGGGCGGCGCGGGCAGCATCGACCAGTGGCCGGCCAACGCCGGGACCGCGATGGCGATGAGCCCGAAGAACTTCGGCCCCAAGGTGGGGGACTGGCTCGGCTGCATCGCCGAGAACTACGGCTCGCAGGCCCTGCAGGACGCGGGCGTCATCTCCGGCTTCAAGGTGAACACCGAGGTGACCGATGTCGCCGCACCGACCAAGATGGTGCAGGACAAGGTCGCGGAGATCACCGAGACGGTGCTGTGGTTCGAGGCGCTGATGGACGGAAAGTCCACCTCGCTGGCCCAGTCCAACGTGTCGCTGCTGGTCGGCGGCCAGCTCAGCCCCGCGGACTACATGTCGCAGCTGCAGTCGAGCATCGACGCCAATAAGTAGGACCCACGCGGCACCGGCCCGGGTCATCGCACGATGACCCGGGCCGTCGCTTCGCAAGCTGAGGAGCTTCGCCCATGAAACGGGTCTTCGGAGATCGCAAGACGATCGTCATCCTGCTGTTGCCCACGCTGGTGCTGTACGTCGCACTGAAGGTCGTGCCCGTGCTCTGGTCGCTGGGGCTGTCCTTCTTCGAGGGCAACTCCCTCCGCGGCTTCGAGTTCGTCGGCGTCAAGAACTTCACGACGTTCGCGTCCGACCCGGCCGCACTGCAGTCGCTCGGGGTCAGCGTCGTGTTCGCGGTGCTCGCCACGGCCGGCCAGATCGTGCTGGGCTACCTGCTCGCGCTGCTCTACGTCTTCGTCCTGCGCAACGGCTCGGCCTTCGTGCGCACGGCGGTGTTCTTCCCGATGGTGCTGCCCACCGTCGCCGTCGCCCTGCTCTTCAAGAGCTTCGTGGCCGTGGGCGACAACCAGGGACCGGTCAACGACCTGCTGAACTTCTTCGGCCTGCCCAGCAACGAGTTCCTCGCCACCACCGTCGGCACCATGGTCGTGGCGCTCGCGATGACGTACTGGAGCTCGATGGGCTTCTATGCGGTGCTGCTCTACACGGGTCTGCTCGACATCCCCGAAGAGGTCATCGAGTCGGCGCGGCTGGACGGCGCGAGCGGTCTGAAGCTCGTGCGCCACATCATCATCCCGCTGTCGCTGCCGATCCTCATCTCCTCGATCATCTTCAGCTTCAATTCCACCCTCAAGGTGTTCGACAGCCTGCTCGCCCTCAACAACGGCGGACCGGGAACCTCGACGGCGCCTCTCACCCTGTACATGTATCGCACCGCGTTCGAGTACGCCGAGTACGGCTACGGCAGCACCATCGCCCTCGTGCTGACGCTGCTGTGCCTGGTGTTCACCCTGACCATCTTCCGGTCATCGAGCCGCCGAGCGGAGGACTGAGCATGACCGCCACCCAGACCCTGACCCAGGCGAGGCCGCAGTCGCGCCTGTCCGCGACCGGCACCCCGTCGGGACGTCGCCGCGCGCAGCGCATCCTGCGCCGCCTGCCGGTGTGGATCGTCGTCACCGTGCTGCTGATCGTCGTCCTCTACCCGCAGCTGTGGATCGTGCTGGGGTCGTTCAAGACCCAGAGCGAATTCCTCTCGAACCCGACGTGGGCGCTGCCGGAGTCGCTGAACCTCGACAACTACTTCCAGGCACTCGGCCGGGGCAACGTCGCGGTCAACTACCGCAACAGCATCCTCGTGACGCTCCCCTCGGTCGCCCTGATCGTCTTCCTCGGCGTCGCCGCCGGCTACGCCCTCGAGATCATGATCTGGAAGGGCCGGAAGGGCACCCTGCTGCTCATCCTCGCCGGCATCATGGTGCCCGGCCAGATGATCCTGGTTCCGCTGTTCACCATCTACTTCCGCATCGGCATCACGAACACCCTGTGGCCGCTGATCATCACCTACACGGTGATGGGCCTGCCGCTCACGACCTTCCTGATGGCGGCCTACTTCCGCACGCTGCCCCGCGAGATCTTCGAGGCGGCGACGATGGACGGCTCCGGGCCGCTCAAGTCGTTCTTCGTGATCGCGCTGCCGCTGATGAAGAACGCCATCCTCACCGTGGCGCTCGTGCAGTTCTTCAGCGTCTGGAACGACCTGCTGATCGCCCTCACCTTCACCGTGCGACCGGAGCTGGCTACCATCCAGGTTGGCCTGCTGAATCTCAACGACCAGTACGGCTCGACGCAGTACGGACCGCTGTTCGCGGCGATCAGCATCAACATCGTCGCGCTGCTGATCGTGTTCGTGTTCCTGAACAAGAAGATCATGGCCGGTCTCGCCGCCGGATCGCTGAAGGGCTGAGATGACCGAGCACACCCCCCGCGTCGCCTTCGTCCACACGGGCGCCGTCGTCATCGCGCCGGTCGCGGACCTGGCCGCGCGCCTCCTCGACGGAGCCGCCACGGTCAACTACCTCGACGACAAGATCGTCGCCGACCTGGGCGACCCGGCGCGCGCCGGGTCGGTGCCCGAGCGGCTGGAGGATCTGGTCCGTGCGGCGCAGAGTGCGGGCGCCGATCTGGTCATGCTCACCTGCTCGTCGATCTCGCAGCTGGCCGCGCCTGTCTCCGAGAAGGTGGGCATCCCCGTGCTGCGCATCGACGAGGCGATGGCGGATGACGCGGTGCGCCAGGGGTCACGGATCGCCGTGCTGGCGACCCTGCCGACCACCCTGACCCCGACGCTGGCCCTGCTCCGCGAGCGCGCCGCTCTCGCCGGCGCCGAGCCGGAGTTCACCGACGAGGTCATCGAGGGGGCGTTCGCCGCGGTGTCGGCGGGCGACCGGGCCGAGCACGACCGCCTCGTCGCCGCGGCGATCGAGCGCGTCGCGGCCGGTGCCGACGTCGTGGTGCTCGCACAGGCGTCGATGGCGAGTGCGGCGGCCGCGGCATCCGTCCCGGTTCCCGTCCTCACCAGCCTGGAGCCCGGCATCCGCCGTCTCGGCGAGGCGCTGAGCGCACTCTGACCGAAGGCGGGCGCCGGCGTGCGCCCCTCACGGAAGGGCGGATCAGGCGGCTGCGCTGCCGAGATCAGTCGCGCTCGGCGAGGTGCTCGGCGGTGCGCAGGTCGGTGACGAGCGTCGTCACCCAGCCGCCGCGCAGGGCTCCGAGGATGGCGTCGCGCTTGCCCTCGCCGCCGGCGATGCCGACGCGGCGGGGGATGCGGCGCAGATCCTCGACGGGGATCGCGATGATGCGGTCGTCGATCTGACCGTGCACGGGCGACCCGTCGGCGCGGAAGATGCGGTGGCAGATGTCGCCGACGGCGCCGTCCCGCAGCAGCACGGCGCGCTCGTCCGCCGGGAAGGCGTTGCCGCTCGTGGCCAGCACGTTCGAGGGCTCGATGCTGCCGATGCCCATGATCGCCATGGTGAGATCGCGCCAGTGGCGGGCGACCTCCTGCATCGACGGGTCGGCCAGCAGGCTGTCGCGGATGACGGGATCGGCCACCACGCCGGGCGCCTGCACGTAGACGGGCTCCGCCCCGAGCATGCGGGCCAGCTCGCCGAGGATGCGGTTCGAGTGGCTCTGCGCCTCGGGCGCGCCGACACCGCCCAGCAGCTGCACGACCTCGGTCGCGGCCCGGACGGTGGAGGGCCGCATCCGGTCGACCATCGCGAGCACCGTCTGGCTCCACGACGACACCCCGATGCGGTCGCCGCCGGACAGCGTCGCCTCGAGATACGCGGCGGCACCGGCGCCGATCGAGGCGAGCAGCTCCGCCGCGTCGGCGTCAGGGTCGACGTCGACGACGACCGCCTCGGCGAGGGCGTACTTCTCCTCGAGGCGCTCCTCGAGCTCGGCATGCACGCCTGGCGCGACGGTGACGATGGTGCGCACGATGCCGGCCGCCTCCGCGCGCTTCAGGAGGCGCGACACCTTCGCCTGCGAGATGTTGAGGGCGGCGGCGATCTCGGCCTGCCGCACGCCCCGCTCGTGGTACATGCGCGCGACCTTCGTCAGCAGGCGCACCTGGCCGTCGAGCGGTCGGGCATAGCGGTTCACGGACACGGGGCTCCAGCCTCACAGGTGCGCTCAGCCTACTGACCGGCGCGCGATTCAGTATAGAATCTTTATGCAGATGCCGCAGCGACCGTCGACCGGGGTCCATTCTCCCGGTCGGCACCGAGAGGATCGACGATGACCGCCTCCTTCGACCGAGCGGATGCCGCGACCCACGTCGTCGGACTGCGCTCGTCCTACGGCGCGGGCCTCATCGGCGTTCCGCGTTCGGGCCTGCGGCTGTCCTGGCGCGTCGAGGGGGCTCGTCCCGGACTGCGTCAGCTCGCCTACGAGATCGCGGACGGCGCTGCGGACTCGCCGCTCTCCACACGCGGTGTGGTGGAGGGGGAGGAGTCGTTCGGCATCCGCGTCGACGGCGCCCTCGCCGCCCGCGAGCAGCGTGCATATGCCGTGCGCATCGCGACCGAGGACGGCTGGACGGCGTGGAGCGATCCGCTCGTCATCGAGGCGGGCGTCGACGGCCCCGACCTCGACGCCCGCGTGATCGGCATTCCGAGCGAGATCGACGGCGCCGTGCCGCTCCTGCGCCGCGAGTTCACGCTGCCCGCGGACCCCGCCCGAGGGCGCCTGCGTCTCAGCGCACTCGGACTCGTCGACGCCTGGATCAACGGGCATCGCGCCACCGACGCCCTCCTCACCCCGGGCTGGACGTCGTACCAGGGCCGGGTGCTCGTGGACACGCTCGACGTCACGGCGCTGCTGCGCCCCGGCGTGAACGTCGTCGTGCTGGCCGTCGCCGACGGCTGGTACCGCGGCCGCATGGGCTTCGCCGCCCGCACCGGCATCTACGGCGACCGTTCGGGCGGGCTGGCGCAGATCGAGACCGAGCAGGGCGTGGTCGTCGCCACCGACGCGACCTGGCGGGGCGGCTTCGGCGCGATCACCGCGGCGAGCATCTACGACGGCAGCGAGATCGACCTGCGGCTCGATGACCCCGCCGTCCACGAGCCCGGCTTCGCCGACGAGGGCTGGGCTGCGGCATCCGTCATCGACACCGACCCCGCGCTCTTCCAGCCGCGGTCGGCGCCTCCGGTGCGGGTGGTCGCCGAGCTGCCGATGACACCGGCGAAGTACGAAGGGCGCACCCAGCTGGATGCCGCCCAGAACGTCACCGGCTGGGTGCGACTGGTCGTGCGGGGGAGCGCCGGAGACGTCGTGACCATCCGGCACGCGGAGGTGCGGGAGCCCTCGGGCGCGCTGCACACCGCTGCGCTCCGCGCGGCGAAGGCCACCGACCTCTACACGCTGGCCGCGGACGGGGAGAGCGTGCTCGAGCCCGCCTTCACGTTCCACGGGTTCCGCTACGCCGAGGTCGACGGCGCCGAGGTCGTCGCGGCGACGGCGATCTGCATCTCCAGCGACCTGCCCGCGCGGAGCGCGTTCCGCTCGTCGCATCCCGCGCTCGACCGCTTCCACTCGAACGTCTTCTGGTCGCAGCGCGACAACTTCGTCTCCCTCCCGACCGACTGCCCGCAGCGCGACGAGCGCCTGGGGTGGACGGGCGACGCGCAGGCGTTCGCCGCGACGGCCAACACCCTCATGGACGCGGAGTCGTTCTGGATCTCGTGGCTGCGCGACCTCGAGATCGACCAGACCGATGAGGGCGGCGTGCCGTCGGTGGTGCCCGACATCATCCGCTTCGAGGACATGCGGATGGGCGGCGTCCCGGTCGACAACATGGGCCGAGCCGGCTGGGCGGACGCCGCGACGATCGTGCCGTTCGCCGTGCACGAGTCCTTCGGCAGCGACGAGGTTCTCGAGCGCCAGCTGACGAGCATGCGGCGGTGGGTCGATCACCTCCGTCGGCGCGCCGGCGACGGGGTTCTGCTGCCGACGGAGCCGTTCCAGTACGGCGACTGGCTCGATCCGGATGCCCCGGCCGCACGCCCGTGGGAGGCGAAGGTCTCGGCGGACTTCGTCGCGAACGCCTTCTACGTCCGGTCGGTGCGACTGCTCGCCCGCGCGGAGCGTCTCGTGGGCGAGGCCGCGCGCGGCGATGACCTCGACGCGCTGGCGGACCGGGTCGCAGCGGCGACGTGGGAGCGCTGGGGGGAGGAGGCGTCGGCGACGCAGACCGGAGCCGCCCTCGCCCTGGAGTTCGCCCTCGCCCCGGCGGAGCAGCGCGCCGCCATCGCGCAGGGCCTCGCGGACGACGTGCGCCGCCAGGGCGGGCGCATCGCGACCGGATTCCTCGGCACGCCCCTCGTGCTCTTCGCGCTGTCGCACGCGGGTCACCTGGCGGAGGCGTTCCTCATGGTGCTGCGGCGGGACGCGCCGTCGTGGCTCTACCAGGTGGACCGGGGCGCCACCACGGTGTGGGAGCGATGGGACGCCATCCGCCCCGACGGCTCGATCCACGGCGGCGACATGGATGCCGGGTCGCCCGACACCGAGGGCGCGGGAATGCTCTCCTTCAACCACTACGCCTACGGCGCGATGATCGACTGGGTCTACCGGACGGTCGCCGGGCTCGCCCCCGACAGCGAGGCTCCCGGATACCGGCTCGTGCACGTCGCGCCGCGTCCCGCGATCGGGCTCGCCTCCGCGGCGGCCGAGATCGAGACGCCGCTGGGCCGACTCGCGATCGACTGGGCGATCGTGGACGGCGCCTTCGCGGCGACCCTCGAGGTGCCGTTCGGAGCCCGGGCGGTGCTCGACCTTCCGGTCACCGCGCACTCCGTCGTCACGCTCGACGGCGCGCCGGCCCCGGCGGAGCTGGGGCACGGACGACACGCCCTCGTGGTCACCCGACCCGCGGTCGCGGGTGCGGCGTGAGCGCCGACCGTCGGCACTCTCCTCCGATCGGGAAAGGCTCAGCATGTTCATCGGCGTGACAGGAAGCCAGGGAAAGCTCGGACGGGCGACCGTCGCGCGGCTGCGCGACGAGGGCCACGAGGTGATCGGGTTCGATCTCGGCGGTCCCGCCGGCCCCGGCTTCACCCGCATCGACCTCGGCGACTACGGACAGGTGCTCGACGCCTTCCTCGGCGTCACCGCGCGCCATGACGGCCTGGACGCCGTCGTGCATCTCGCCGCCATCCCGGTCAACGGGATCGTGTCGGATGCCGCGACCTTCCACAACAACGTGACGGCCTCGTTCAACGTGCTCTTCGCCGCCCATCGCGCCGGCATCCGCACGGTGGTGACTGCATCGAGCATCACGGCCACGGGCTTCCCGTTCGAGGTCGCCCCGCCGCGACTCCCGCTGGACGAGTCGCACAGCGCCGCCTTCAACACGTACGCGCTCGGGAAGGTGGTCGAGGAGGCGATGGCCGCCCAGCTCGTGGGCTGGGACGCCGCGGCATCCATCACCGCCCTGCGCTTCACGAACGTCGTCGACGAGAGCGAGTACGCGACCTTCGAGCGGGCCGGCGAGCCCGGCTACCGGCGGGACCTCCTCGGCTCGTGGATCGACGCGCGCGACGGCGCCCAGGCGGTGGCGCTGGCTCTCGCGCACGCCCGCCCGGGCTTCGAGATCTACCACGTCGCCCATCCGCAGTCGGGCAACACCGACCCGTCACGCGTGCTGGCGGAGCGGTGGTTCCCCGGGGTTCCGGTCGCCGACGACCTGGGCGAGCACGAGGCTCTGTTCTCCACCCGCAAGCTGCAGGAGGACCTCGGCTTCGCGCCGGAGCACGACTGGCGCTAGAACTCCTGCGCCACGGGGCGCTCCTGCACGTGGGCGATCATGTTCAGCACCAGGAAGTTCCAGTTCTGGAAGCCGTGGGTGACGATCGGCTCGCCGTTGTCGGGATGGTAGTACTCGTGCAGCGAGCCCGTCTTCTCGAGGTCGCGGCCGAACAGGCGGATCGTCTTGTCGGCGAGCTCGCGTGCGTCGTCCTCGAAGCCGTAGGAGGTCAGGCCGCGGAACACGAGGTAGTTGCTGATCCCCCAGACCGGTCCCAGCCAATTCGACGGGTTGTGCGTGGCGCGCAGGTCGTACGCCTTCTCGAGGCGCGAGAGGGTGCGGACCCCGTACGCGGCGGAGAAGGTGCGCGCATCCCGATGACGCTCCACCATGCGCTCGGCCTGCTCCTGCGTGGCGATCCCCGCCCACAGCGGGAGGAAGCTCGACCAGCTGTCCACCCGCAGCGGCACCGAGGACCACCGCCTCGGGGCACCGCGGTGCAGCCAGTCGTCCCCGTCGAGAGGGCGCAGGCCGATGTCGACGCTGTAGAAGGTGCCGTCCCGCTCGTCCCACGCGTGCTCACGGACGGCGTCGGCGAGGTCGTGCGCACGGCCGCGCCACCGCAGCGACTCCTCGAGCTCGCCGAGGTGCTCGAGGATCTCGCCGAGCGCCAGCAGTTCCCGGTACAGCAGGCTGTTGAGGAAGATCGCCGCCGTGC
Organism: Microbacterium lemovicicum; assembly: GCF_003991875.1. NCBI lineage: Bacteria > Bacillati > Actinomycetota > Actinomycetes > Micrococcales > Microbacteriaceae > Microbacterium > Microbacterium lemovicicum. The sequence continues at coordinate 3,090,171 of NZ_CP031423.1, read as the reverse complement.
TCCGGTCAGGGCGGAAGAACACCGACGGGTCGTTGTCGACACCGATCGCGAAGTCGCTCTGCCAGTAGGCCAGCCCGGTCTCCGGGTGGACATGACTGTCCAGATAGCGCTGCACGAAGCGCACCAGCGTGCCGAGGTGCGGCCGCAGCCATTCCGCGTCGCCGTCGCGCTGGACGAGCATCGCGGCATGCTGGGCGAGCACCGGCTTGTGCATGTTCTCGCTGAACCCGCCCGCGCGGCCGGGGTCGCGGTGGAGGAACGGGCCGTCCGAGCGCAGCAGCACCGGGATCACGCCGTCGTCGTCGGCGTGGTCCAGGAAGTTCAGGATGCTGCCGCGCTCGTACGCGCGGAAGCGACCGGTGTCGGCGGCGTCGCGCTCCACCTGACCGAGCGCGATGCCGATCGCCCAGGAGTCCCAGTCCCAGAGCGCCGCGGCGTAGAACGGCGAGCCCGGACTGCTCGGAACGGTGTACGGATGGGCGAGGACGCCTTCGGGCTCGCGCATCATCTGCGGAGCGTGCCGATGGATGTGCGCGTGCAGCAGATCGGCCCATCGTGCGGTGGCCGCGGCGGATGTCGTCTCGGTCACGGTCGGTCCACCTCGATGTCGAGATCGGAGACGAGCACCGGCATCCCGGTCGCCAGGGAGCGGTTGGCGGCGATGCCCACCGCGATCGACCGCAGCCCGTCGCGGTAGTCCGCCGCACGGCCGAGGGGATCGTCCTCCGGGCCGCGGAACACGTCGCGCAGCAGCAGGCGGTCGCCGCCGCCGTGATCGCCTCCTTCGCCCGGGATCGGCACCTCCTGCGCGGGTTCCCAATGCCGCTGGAGCAGCAGGCGCTCGGTGTTCGGCCGCGGTCCGTAGCCCGCACCGACGGGGCCCGCCAGCGACGGGTCGACCGCGATCCGGCCGTCGGCGCCCGGCAGGACGGCGCCGCGTTCGACGACGTCCAGCTCGGCGCGGCCGCGGGTGCCGTTGACCGCGACGCGATAGCCCTCCCACGGTGAGTGCGCGTTCAGCGCGTAGGAGAGGACCGGTCCGCCGCGGTAGTCGACGATGACGGCGAGGTTGTCCTCGATCGTGATGCCCTCGTCGAACGCCGACCGGTCGCGCCGGTAGCCGTCGTGGTGCTCGGCGTCGAGGTAGAGCGCGCGCAGGCGCTCGTCCCGCCGGAGATCGAGCGCGAACGGATCCGACGCCGAGGCGTCCGCGCTCCCGCGCTCGCCGCTGACGACGCGACCGTGACGACGGGCGTTGTCGGCGCCGTAGAAGCGCAGACCGCCGGAGGCGAAGACGCGGGCGGGGATGTCGGAGATCCACCAGTTGACGAGGTCGAAGTGGTGAGACGACTTGTGCACGAGCAGGCCGCCCGAGCTGCTCTTGTCGCGGTGCCAGCGACGGAAGTAGTCCGCCCCGTGGGAGGTGTCCAGCATCCACTCGAAGCTCACCGAGGTGACCTCGCCGATCTCGCCGGAGTCGATGAGCCGCTTCAGCGCGGAGTTGCGCGGGGAGTACCGGTAGTTGAACGTCACGACCGGATCGCGTCCCGTCCCCCTCGCCGCAGCGGACACGAGTCGGGCGCCCTCCTCATCGATGGTGAGCGGCTTCTCCACCACGACGTCGACACCTGCTCGGAGGCACCGGTCCAGGAGATCCGCGTGGGCCGAATCGGGGGTGCAGATGACCGCGCGGTCGATCCGCTCCTCGGCCAGCACGTGCTCGAGCTCGTCCGGATGGATGATGCGGGGTTCCGTGGCGGCGCCGTGGCGCCGGGCGGCGGCGACGGCGTACGCGGCGCGCGTGGGGTTCACCTCGACGATCACCGCGAGCTCTGCGACGTCGGCGTGATCGCCGGCCATCGCCGCGACGTACATCTCGGCGCGGTGGCCGGAGCCGATCAGCGCGTAGCGGTGGCGCGTCGGTGCGGTGGGGGCCATGGAAGAACCTCCGATGAGGGGAGCGGCTGACGGCGGAGAGACGGCGGGCCCGGTCACAGCTGCAACTCGAGCGGTCGGGGGCGGCCGTCGACGCTGGTCTCCGGCCAGACGCCGTCTCTGGTCAGGACGGTCACGCGGTCTCCGCCGACCAGGACGGTGTCCTCGGTCTTGCCGGACGGCGCCGTGGGATTCCAGGCGAAGGCCTGCCCGTCCTGCACCACGTCGGTGGCGTCCGGCGACGCGCGCGGGTCTCTGCCCGCGTATCCGGCCGCGCCGCCCTGGTGGTGACGCGTCCACTCGTCCGGCGCGAAGCCGTGGCGGGGGTAGGCCGCGACGATCTCGCTGAGCACCTCGCTCAAGGCGACGCCCGGCCGGGTGGCGCGGAACACATCGGCCTCGACGGCGCGCAGCGCGGCGTCCCGGGCTGCATCGGCGCCGCTCGGGGGGCGGAAGCGCACCCAGCGGGTCGCGTTGGAGATCATGCCGTCGCGACGGGCGCAGACCACCGCCATGACGCGCGAGCCGACCGGGGCCGTCGTCGGCAGCGGGTGCCGGTGGTGGAGGCGGGACGCGCCGGCGACCATCACCACGGCCGGGTCCGCGCCGAGGGACACGAGGGCGGCGCTCAGACGTCCGGCCAGGTCGCGCTCCGTCTCGTCGGGGGTCGTGCGCGCGAGCTCGGTCGTCAGCGCGGAGGCGGTGTCGCGGCAGAGCGCCGCATAGCGGCCGAGCTCACCGGGCAGGAGGGCGGCTCGGGCGGCCCGCAGCGGAGCGGCCAGAGCCGCCTCGTCCCATGCGGGGCCGTGTCCGTCGTCGACGAGCGGTGCGTGCCACGCGACGGATTCGACCGGGATGCCGGGCGGCAGCTCCTCGGCGATCAGCCGGTCGGCCTCGTTGGAGTGCACCCGCACGAGGTCGCCCGCGGCGTCCACGCGGACCGCCGCGACGGGAGGGCCGAGGAGACTCGTGTGCACCCGCGACCCGTCGAGGTACCACGACAGCGCGGCGGGCGATGTCAGCCAGACGGCCTCAGCGCCGGCGGCGGCGAGGACGTCCAGCACGCGAGCGCGTTTGACCGCGCGGTCGTGCGCCGTCATCGTCACGCGCTCATCGCGCTGCTCGACCGGGTTCACGGGGACACCTCGACCGGGCCGAACTCGGCGTGACCGCGCCCGCGGGCGGCCAGGCCCCATTCCGCCCCCGTCCAGCGGCGGCCGGTGAGCGTGAACGTGTCGCCCACATCCTCGCCGTCGACGGTGAAGGTGGCGCGATCGCCCTCGACGCGGATGCCGAGTCTCACACCCGCCGATGCCGCGCCCACGGTGCGGACCCGCACACCGTCGGCCTCGACGGTGCGGATCTCCACTCCGCGATCCGCGTCGGCCACGTGGGCCACGAGCTCCCGCACGATCCCGTCGTGCACGACCAGCGCCGCCGCGGCGTCCTGCGCACCGCGCACCAGCACCTGGGAGTGGGCGTGGGCGCCGTCCAGGGGCCTCAGGACGGCCCCGGACCGCGTGCCGGCGAGACGCACCCGCCCGCCGCCGACGGACACCACGAGCTCGGCGCGGGTCGCGCCCCGCGTGTGCCATCCCGCGTCGAGGTGCTCGCCGGCGAAGTCATCGCCCCGGCGCTCCGCCGGCGGGCGCGTGCTGCCACCGCGCGGCGTCGTCCAGGATGCGACGGGCTCGCCCGGCCGGTCCGGATCGCCGATGACGGGCCACCCGTCGACATCCCAGTGCAGCGGCTGCAGATGCAGGATCCGCCCGAGGGCGCCGGTGGCCTGGAAGTGCGCGAACCACTCCTCGTCCTCTGCGCCGACGACCCATGCGCCCTGGTGCGGTCCGTTCACGTCCGTGCCGCCCTGCTGCAGCACCACGCGGTGCTCCCAGGGTCCCTCCCAGCGCGGCGCGCGGAAGGCGTACTGCCAACCCGTGGCCACACCGCCCGCCGGGGCGAAGATCCAGAGCGCCTCGCCACGGCGGTAGACCTTCGGGCCTTCGAGGACCGCGCACCCGGGGATCGCGTCGCCGTCGATGACGGTCCGCGACGGGGTGTGCGCCGCGGTCAGGGCCGCGTCCGCCTCGAAGACGTCGATGCGGTTGGCGAAACCCGCCCGCGAGCGCGCATACCCGTGCACGACGAAGGCCTTCCCGAGCTCGTCGTCCCAGATGGGACAGGCGTCGATGAGCCCGCGCCCCGCGAGGAGGACGCGGGGCGCGCTCCACGGTCCGCCCAGCCCCGGCGCATCCACCACGAGGATCCCGACGTCGGGATCCCCCCACACGATGAACAGGCGCCCGCCATGCTCGCGGATGCTCGGCGCCCAGACGCCGCCGTCCGCCGGGGCGTCCGGTCTGCAGCCGCCGGCGTGGCCCGCGGCGTGCCAGGTCATGAGGTCTTCGGACCACCAGAGGGGGAGCCCCGGGGCGCGGTCGAAGCTCGATGCCACGAGCGCGTATCCTCCCGCGCCGAGCGCGGTGACATCGGGATCGGGGACGTCGTGATGGATGAGCGGATTGCGGAACCGGTGGGGCGCGTCGGGGGCGGAGGGCATCATCGCCTTTCTGTCGTGCGAGCTTCGAAAGTGTGTTGGCAGTCGGAGTGCCTGCTGATACAGTACGTGAGAAACCGGTTTCTGGAAACCGGTCTCTCCGCCGGTCACGTTGGACTCGGCACCCCACGCACCGGGCATACCGGCTCAAAGAGGAGTTGCACCAGATGGCACACACACCCTTCACCCGCGGACTGCGGCTGACCGCTTACGGCGCCCTCGCGCTCGGACTCGTCGTCGGCACCTCGGCATGCTCCGGCGGGTCCACTCCGTCGGGGAACTCCTCCGAAGGGGGAGATGTCACGATCTCCTTCCAGTGGTGGGGCAACGACGAGCGTGCCGAGCTCACCGAGAAGGCGATCGACCTCTTCGAGGAGCAGAACCCGGGAGTCACGGTGGAGACGTCGTTCTCGGCGATCGACTCCTACATCCCGAAGCTCGCCACGCAGATCGCCTCCGGCTCGCAGCCCGACCTCTTCCTCATCCCGATGGAATCGGTGAAGGAGTACACCGAGAAGCAGGCCACGTCCGACATCTCCTCGTACGTCGGTGACATCATCTCCGTCGACGACATCCCCGAGGGGACGCAGCAGATCGGCAAGATCAACGGGTCGACGTACGGGTTCACCCTGGGCACCGCCACGTACGGCTGGGCCTACGACCCGAACGTCTGGGCCGACGCGGGCCTCGAGACCCCCGACGAGAACTTCACCTGGGACGACCTCAAGGACGCCGGCGAGGCGATCCGCTCCGCCAGCGGCGGCGCGAAGGCGGCCATCAGCGACCCCGGCGGCTACATCGCCCTCTTCTCCGTCTGGCTGCGTCAGCAGGACAAGCTCCTCTTCACCGAGGACGGGCAGCTCGGCTTCGAGGAGCGCGATCTCGAGGGATGGTTCGATCTGATGCAGGAGCTGCGGGACTCCGGAGCCACCACCGATCCGCAGACCACGTCGACGATCGACCAGAGCATGCAGAACTCGGGCTTCGCCCGGGGGCTGTCGGCGGGCGAGTTCATCGCGGCGTCGATCACGGGTGCCTTCGTGGACACCCTCGGCGAAGGCAATGTCGCGCTCGCCCCGATGCCCACCGACACGGGCACCATCGGCCTGAGCATGGCGGGCACGAATGTGGCCGCGATCTCGCCGAAGTCCGCCCATCCCGAGGTCGCGGCGAAGTTCCTCAACTTCCTGATCAACGACGCCGAGGCCTCGGAGATCCTCGGGCTCACCCGTGGCATCCCGCTGAACACGACGAACTACGAGGCGCTCGCTCCGACCCTCACCGGCGGCAACAAGATCGTCAACGACTTCGTGCTCGAGTACCAGCCGCAGTTCTCCGATGCCGAGCCGCTCGCGCCGGCCGGCGTCAGCACCCTGCCCGCCGACTTCACCCTCGCCTACGAGAACGTGATCTTCGGTCAGCAGTCCAACGCGGATGCGGCCACGAGCCTCTACGCGACCTTCACCTCCGCGATCCAGTGATCGCCGGCCGACCGCCGTGCCCTGGGCCCGGCGGTCGGCCCTCCCGCACGAAAGGACGCTCATGACGGTCACAGAACCGGCGATCAGCGCCGGAGCGGTGCCCCCGCCCTACACCTCGGCGTCGCGGCCCCGCCGACGGCGACCGGCCGGCACGTCGCGGGGAGCAGCGTGGGTGTTCCTGTCGCCCTGGGTGATCGGGGCGGCGCTGCTGACCATCGGTCCGATGGTGGCATCCCTCATCCTGTCGTTCACCGACTACGACCTCTTCACACAGCCCCAGTTCGTCGGGTTCGACAACTACCAGCGGATGTTCTCCGAGGACCCGCGTTTCTGGAAGGCCGTCGGCGTCACGCTGAACTACGTGCTCGTCGCCGTGCCGCTGAAGCTCGCGATCGCCCTCGGCATCGCGCTGCTGCTCAACCGTCCGCGGCGCGGGCAGGGGTTCTACCGCTCCGCGTTCTACGCGCCGTCGCTCCTCGGCGCCAGCGTGGCGGTGGCCATCGTGTGGCGCACGCTGTACTCGAACGACGGCGTCGTGGACAACACCCTGAACGTGGTCGGCCTCGACATCGGCGGCTGGATCTCGAATCCCTCGCTGGCCCTCTACGTGCTCGTCAGCCTCGCGGTGTGGCAGTTCGGGGCGCCGATGGTGATCTTCCTGGCCGGGCTCAAGCAGGTGCCGGCCGAGCTGTACGACGCCGCGGCGGTGGACGGCGCCGGCAGATGGCGGAGCTTCTGGTCGGTGACCTGGCCGCTGCTATCTCCGGTGCTGTTCTTCAACCTCGTGCTCGAGATGATCGGCGCCTTCCAGTCCTTCACGTCCGCCTACGTCGTCAGCGGCGGTCGTGGCGGACCCATCGACTCGACGCTGTTCTACACGCTGTACCTCTACGACCGCGCCTTCACCGCCTTCGACATGGGCTACGCGTCGGCCATGGCGTGGTTCCTGCTCATCGTGATCGCCATCGTGACGGCCCTCATCTTCCGCAGCTCGCGCGGCTGGGTCCACTACGTCGGAGAAGAGAAATGACCGCCACCCTCCCGCGGGACACCGCCCTGGACGCCACGGCGACCCTCATCACGGGCGCGCCGGTGCCGCGGCGCCGTCCGCGCACAGCCCGCTCGCGCGCGGCGTCCGTCCTCTGGCACGTGTTCTCCTTCGTCCTGCTGGCGCTGCTCCTCTATCCGGTGCTGTGGCTGCTGGGGTCCTCGTTCAAGCCAGGCACCGAGATCCTGACCAACCCCACGCCGATCCCGCAGCAGTTCACGCTCGAGAACTTCGAGATCGCCTTCCAGGGCGTCGCGGGCCTGAGCCTGTGGCAGCTGCTGGGCAACTCACTGACGATCTCGGTCCTCAGTGTCGTCGGCAACGTCGTCAGCTGCGCGCTGGCCGCCTACGCCTTCGCGCGCCTGAAGTTCCGGGGCCGCGGCATCCTGTTCGCCTTCATGATCTCGACGATCATGCTGCCCATGCACGTGGTGCTGATCCCGCAGTTCATCATCTTCAACGAGCTCGGGATGGTCGGGACCTTCCTGCCGCTCGTGCTCCCGAAGTTCCTGGCGACCGAGGCGTTCTTCGTCTTCCTGATGGTGCAGTTCATCCGCGGCATCCCGCGTGACCTCGACGAGGCCGCCCTCATCGACGGCGCGGGCCCCTACCGCACCTTCTGGTCGGTGATCCTGCCGCTCATGCGTCCCGCGCTGATCACCACGACGATCTTCTCCTTCATCTGGAGCTGGGACGACTTCTTCCCCCAGCTCATCTACTTGAACCGTCCGGAATCCTTCACCCTGCAGATGGGACTGCGTCTCTTCGTCGACCAGACGAGCGCATCGGCGTTCGGCCCGATGTTCGCGATGAGCGTGCTGGCCATCCTGCCGGTGGTCATCTTCTTCGCCATCTTCCAGCGCTACCTCGTCGACGGCGTCGCGACCTCGGGGATGAAGGGGTGACCGCGCCCGCAGCGGCCGACCGCCGTCGCCGAGGGAGCGGGCTGGATCCGCACTCCGACACCTTCCGCGCCTTCGCGGACGTGCTCTACGTCGGCATCCTCGTGTTCGCGCTGTCCCTGCCGCTGGTGACGTGGTTCGCCGCGCTGTCGGCCGGCGTGCAGGCGCTCCGCGAGGCGCGCGCGGGCGATGGGCATGTGACGGTGGGTGCCGTGTGGCGAGCGTTCGCGCGTCGCATCCGCCGGCACTGGTTCGTGCACGTGATCGCGCCGACGGTCCTCGCGGCGTTCATCCTGCTGGATGCCCTGGTGCTGCCGTTCCTCGGGGTCGGCGAGATGGTGTCGGCCGTCGTGCCCATCGTCCTCGCAGCGGTGGCGGGTGCCGTCGGCCTCCGGGTGGCCGGAGCGTGGCGCGACGACCTGCCGGCGCGCAGGAACGTCGCGACCGCCTGGCGGCGCATGTCGCAGGATGCCGCGGGATCGGTTCTGCTGATCCTCGCCGTCACGGCCGCCGGCGCCGTGGTCTCGGTGATCCCGATGCTCGTCTTCGTGATGGCCGGTCCGCTGGCCCTCGCCGCGGTCGCGATGGACCGTCAGGGGAGCGGGGCGGAGTGATCATCCAGGACACGCGCCGGCGCCGCGTGATCATCGACTCCGACGTGAAGAACGAAGCCGACGACCAGTTCGCCGTCGTGCACGCGCTGCTGTCCCCGAGCCTCGACATCTGCGGCATCATCCCCGCCCACTTCGGCACAGGGCGGTCCGCCACGTCCATGCAGGACTCCCGGGCGGAGCTCGAGCATCTGCTGCGGCTCATGGACCGCACCGGCGGCGTCCGGGTGGAGAACGGCTCGCCGTCCGCGCTGACCGCGGATCCGGCATCAGCCGTGAGCGACGGTGCGCGTCTGATCGTCGAGGAGGCGCGGCGGACGGATGCCGGGCCGCTCTTCATCTCCTTCCTCGGACCGCTCACGGACATGGCGGCGGCTCTGCTGCTGGCGCCGGACATCGCCGCGACGGACACGACGGTCATCTGGATCGGCGGTCCGCCCTACGGCGACCGCGAGTGGCGCGGCACGTGGCCCGAATTCAACCTCCGCAACGACATCCGCGCCGCCAACGTGGTGTTCGCGTCGGGCATCCGCATCTGGCAGGTGCCGGCGAACGTCTACCGGCTCGTGAGCGTGGGATACGCGGAGCTGCGTCGCCGGGTGGAGCCGCACGGCGCGCTCGGCGCCTACCTGGCGCAGGCGGTCGTCGACTTCAACACCGCCCACCACGGCGTGCCGGTCGAGTCGCGGTCGCTGGGGGACTCACCCGCCGTCGCGCTGATGATCGATCCGTGGTGCGCGGTGTTCCGTGCTCAGCCGCCGGTGCGCTTCACGGACACGGGTCACTGCGTCCCCGCAGAGTCGGGCTCCGCCGTGTCGGTGGTGGAGGAGATCGACGTGCGCTTCCTGCTGGAGGACATGTTCGCGAAGCTGGCGGAGTTCGGCGAGAGCGCCGCAGCGCGCTGACGCGCTGCGGCGGCATAGCCGTCGGGTCAGACGAGGTCGGGCGAGGGCGAGGAGGTGTCGTCGTCGTCGAGCTCGGCGGGGACCTCACCGGTCTCCTGGCCCATCCCGGCGGCGTCGATGGCGGGTGCCGCACCGTCGGGGGCGTCGGCGATCTGCTGCTCGTCCTGGGGGTCGCGCGTGTCGGACATGATGTGCTCCTTCAGTCGGTTGCCTCCACCCTGGCGCGGGCCGACCGCGGCGGGTGCACGGTTGACGTCTCCGGATCCGAGCGGTAGCGCCGTCCGTCCCTCGACTCGGACCGTCGGCATCCCTCCGCGGCGGACACCGCATCAGCGCGGCGGCGGCCCCGAGCTCTCCCGTGCCTGCAGGGTGCCCTCCAGCCACAGCGGTCCGCGCGGTGCGCCCCCGGCCATCGCCTCGTGGAGGCGCTCCCACACCGCGGCGCCGAGCTCGTCCTGCGGCACGGAGACCGTCGTCAGCGTGGGGTCGCTGAATCGCGCGTACGGGATGTCGTCGACGCCCACCACCGACAGCCGCGCGGGCACGCCGACGCCGAGCTCCCTCAGCCGCGACAGCAGGCCCAGGGCAACGAGGTCGTTGTAGGCGACGACGGCCGTGGCGTCGGATTCCAGCACCCGATCTGCGCTGGCCCACCCGTCATCGAGGGCCGCGCCGACCGTGAGGCGGTCGATCCGGAGCTCTGGATGCCGCTCCTCCGCAGAATCCAGCGCGGCGATGCGCAGCCGGTTCGACGCGCTCGCGGTGGGACCCCCGAGGTAGACGAGGTGGCGATGACCGAGGCCCTCGAGGTGATCGATGATGAGCCCGATCGCCTGGCCGTAGTCCATCGCCACCTGGGGCACGCCCTCGTCGGCGATGACGCGGTTGACCAGCGCGAGCGGGGCCGTGGCGCCGACCACCTGCGCGAGCCGGTCGTCGTCCATGCGCGGGGCGCACAGGACAAGCGCGTCGCACCGGCGTCGCGCCTCGATGGCGGCATCCATCTCGGTCGACGTCATCTCCTGCGTGTCGCCGACCAGCACGCGGTAGCCGTCCTCCGCGGCGGCGCGCGTGACCCCGCGCAGAATGGCCTGGAACATCGGGTTGCCGAGGTCGGGCACGACCACCGCGACGGTGTGGGTGCGGCCGAGCGAGAGGTTGCGAGCCGTCTCGCTGGGCCGGTAGCTCAGTGCCGAGGCGGCGGCGCGGACGCGATCGGCGATGGCCGGCTCGACGGTGCTGAGTCCGTTCATGACCCGCGACACGGTCGCACGGGACACGCCGGCGTGAGAGGCCACGTCGGCGATCGTGGCCCGTCGTGACGGCATCGTGCGGGTCATCGGTCTCCTCGTCGAAAGTCCTGGTTCATTGTGGCGGATGGTTTGCCGATGCCGACGACGTCACGCTAGTCTAAATGAGAAACCGGTTTCTCATTCCGGTTCGCGAACCGGAGGAAAAGCCATGCGCATCGCAGTGACAGGGGCAGCGGGGCGCCTGGGCCGAAGCGTCGTGGACGTGCTGCGCTCGGTCGGGCACGACGTGCGCGCCATCGATCGCGACCTCAGCGGCGGGGTGGAGGGGATCGTGGTCGACCTCCGGGACAAGGCGGCGACGCGCACGGCGCTGACGGAGCTCCGCCCCGATGCGTTGGTGCATCTGGCGGCCATCGCCGTGCCCTTCAGCGCCCCCGAGAGCGAGATCTTCACCGTCAACACCTCGATGGCATTCGATGTCATCGAGGCCGCGGTCGAGGCCGGCGCGACGCGCGTGCTGGTCGCCTCCAGCCCCACCGTGCTGGGCTACGGACCTCCGGACTGGACGCCCCCGCGGCTGCCGCTCGACGAGTCCACGCCCGTCGCGCCCACCCACGCCTACGCGCTCTCGAAGGTCTGCGTCGAGGAGACGGTCGCCACCTTCGCCCGCTCCGTGCCCCACGCGCGCTTCGCCTCCTTCCGCCCGTGCTACGTCGTGCCGCCGGAGGAGTGGCGCGGTGCCCCCACGCAGCAGGGGCACACGATCCTCGAGCGGCTGAGCGATCCGGCGCTGGCGGCGGTCTCGCTCTTCAACTACGTCGATGCGCGTGACGCGGGCGAGTTCGTCGCCGCGTGGCTGGAGGCCGCCGACGTGCCCAGCGGCGCCCGCTACATCGTCGGCGCGGCCGACGCCCTCGCCACGGCGCCGCTCAGCGATCTGCTTCCCTCCTACCACCCCGGCACGGCCGGCGCGGCGGCGGCGCTGATCGGGACGTCCCCCGCCTTCGACAGCTCGGCCGCGACGCGCGACACCGGCTGGGTGGCCCGTCGCTCGTGGCGCACGGAGCTGAGTCCCGACGACCTCGCCTCCGTCCTGCGCGGTGTCCCGCGCGAACCGGTCCACGTCGGCGACGCCCGCCGGACCCCGACCCACGACCTCCCCGTTCCCGCGCTCGACCAGAGGACCCTGTCATGACGCTCGCCTTCGCCGACGGCCCCCTCTACTTCCCCGTGACGGCCTTCGCGGACGACGGCCGCGTCGACCTCGAGATCACCGCGCGCGCGATCGCCGCCGGCCTCGAGCACGGGCCCGGCGGGGTCTTCCCCGCGTGCGGCACCGGCGAGTTCCATGCGCTGACCGCCGAGGAGTCGCTCGCCGTCGTGCGCGCGACGACCGAGGTCGTCCGGCAGGCGGCGACGCGCGTCCCGGTCATCGCCGGGGTGGGCGGTCCGGTCGGCCAGGCGGTGGCCGCGGTCCGTGCGCTGGAGGACATCGGGGTCGACGGCGTGCTGCTGCTGCCCCCCTACCTCGTCAACGCGTCTCCCGAGGGACTCGTGCGCTACGTCGCAGCCGTGGCCGAGGCATCCGATCTGCCCGTCGTCGTCTACCACCGCGGGAGTGCGCGGTTCTCCGCCGCGACGTTCACGCGCATCCTCCGCGAGCAGCCCACCGTCATCGGGTTCAAGGACGGGATCGGCGACGTCGCCCTCGCGCAGGAGATCGTGCTCGCGGCGGGCACCGTCCGCGAGGACGTGGAGTTCTTCAACGGCCTGCTCACCGCCGAGGCGAGCCAGGCGGCGTACCGTGCCATCGGCATCCCGCTGTATTCGTCCGCCGTCTTCGCGATGGCGCCGGCGATCGCCACGGCGTACTACCGCGCCTACACGGCGGGCGACAGCTCGACCTGCGATCGCCTTCTCCAGGGCTTCTACCACCCGCTCATCGCCCTCCGCGACACGACGCCCGGCTACGCGGTGTCGCTCATCAAGACCGGAGTGCGCCTGGCGGGGATGCCCGTGGGCGGCATGCGCGCGCCGCTGACGGACCCCGGACCGGAGCACACCACCCGGCTCCGCGAGCTCCTCGCTCAGGGCGAGCAGCTCGTGACCGGTTCGTGAGCGCGATCGTCCGCATCGACATCCAGCCGCTGTCGGCGCGGATGCCGCGGCCCTGGGTGCCCGGCGCGCCCGACCTCCATCTGGTCCGCGTCGACGTGGAGGACGCCGAAGGACGGACCGGGTCGGGCTTCTCCTGGACACCGACCATCGGAGCCAGCGCCGTGGCCGCCCTGCTGTCCGATGACATCCGGGCCTTCGCCCTCGGGCGCGAGGCGGACCCGCGCTCGCTGTGGCCCGACCTCTGGGCGCATCTGCACGAGGCCGGAGGGGGCGGGGTGACCACGATCGCCATGGCCGGACTCGACCTCGCGCTGTGGGATCTGCACGCGCGGCAGCAGGGGGTCGGCATCGCGGGGCTGCTGGGTCGCCGTCATGAGCGCCTGCCGGTGTACGGATCCGGCGTGAACCTGCACTACACCGAGGACGAACTCGCCGCGCAGGTGCGGCGGTGGATCGATCGAGGCCTCAGCGCGGTGAAGATCAAGGTCGGCCGCCCCGCTCTCGCGGAGGACGTCGCACGTGTCGCCCTGGTGCGCGAGCTGATCGGACCGGATCGCGAGCTCATGATCGACGCCAACCAGCGGTGGGACCTGGATGCCGCCACCGCCGCCGCCGAGGCGCTGAGCGTCTTCGAACCGGCGTGGATCGAGGAGCCGCTGCGCGCCGACGACACCGCCGGCTTCCGGGAGCTGGCTCGCCGCATCGACATCCCGATCGCCCTCGGGGAGAACCTCCATACGGTGCACCGCTTCCGCGAGGCCATCGACGGCGGCTTCGCGGGTGTGCTCCAACCCAACGTCATCCGCGTCGGCGGCATCACTCCGTTCCTCCGGATCGCGAGGCTCGCCGCGGACGCCGGCGTCGTCATCGCCCCCCACCTGCTCCCCGACCTCTCCGCCCAGGTCGCCGTGTGTCTGGGCGCCCCGTGCTGGGTCGAGGACGTGGAGGACGCCGGCTTCGACGCGCTCGGGCTGCTGTCCGCGCCGTCCCCCGTGCGGATCGACGGCGCATGGGCGCACGTGGACGACGTGCCCGGCCTCGGACTCGATCTGACCGCCCCCGACCTGTCCAAGGAGTCACTGTGACCGCCGACATCCTCACCGATCCCCGCGACCTCGACGCGGCACTGGCCCGCAGCGCCGCGGCCGCCGAGACTCTGCGCCGCATCCCCGACGTCGTGCGGGCGGGATGGCTGGATGCCGTCGCCGACGCCCTCGACGCCGGGCGCGACGAGCTGGTGCCGATCGCACGGCGCGAGACCCACCTCGCCGAGGCGCGGCTGGTCGGCGAGGTGGCACGGACCACCGGTCAGCTGCGCATGCTCGCCGACGTCGTGCGCGAGGGCTCGTACCTCGAGGCCGTGCTGGACTCCGCCGACCCCACGGCCGCACCCCCGCGTCCGGATCTGCGGCGGATGCTGGTGCCCCTCGGCCCCGTCGTCAACTTCGCGGCGTCGAACTTCCCCTTCGCGTTCTCCGTCGCGGGCGGTGACACGGCCGCGGCCCTCACGGCCGGCTGCCCCGTCATCGTGAAGGCGCACAGCGGGCATCGCGAGCTGTCACGCCGCACCGCCGAGATCGTCGCCCGGGCGCTGACCGAGGCCGGAGCGCCCGACGGCGTCTTCCTCCTCGCCGAGGGGCGCGAGGTGGGCACGGCGCTCGTCGCGCACCCGCTCGTCAAGGCCGGGAGCTTCACCGGGTCGATCGCCGGAGGTCGCGCGCTGTTCGACATCGCCGCTCGGCGGCCCGATCCGATCCCGTTCTACGGAGAGCTCGGCAGCATCAACCCCGTCATCGTCAGCCCGGGTGCCGATGCCGCTCGCGCCGAGGAGCTCGCGACGGGTCTGGCCGCCAGCTTCACGCTCGGCGCCGGTCAGTTCTGCACCAAGCCGGGTCTCGTCTTCGTGCCGGCGGGAAGTCGCATCCCCGAGCTCGCCGCCGCGTCCGTGGCGGCAGCGACGCCCGCGCAGCTGCTCACCGGATCGATCGGCGACGCCTACGCGGGGGGATGGGACGACCTCGTCTCGATCGACGGCGTGGACGTGCTGGCCGAGGCCACCGCAGGTCCGGAGGGGGTGACCCCGGGCGTGGTGCGCGCGACGCTCGAGGTGTTCGCGGCCGAACCGCGACTGCGTGAGGAGCTCTTCGGGCCGGCGACGGTGCTGGTGACCTATTCGGACATCGCGAGGGTCGCTGCGGCCGTGAGCGGCCTCGACGGCAGCCTCACCGGCACCGTCCACGCCGAGGCCGACGAGGACGTCACGGCGGTCGTCGGGGCGCTCTCGGACCGGGTCGGCCGGGTGCTGTTCGGCGGATGGCCGACCGGGGTGGCCGTCACGTGGTCGCAGCACCACGGCGGCCCGTGGCCCGCGACGACCTCGCTGTTCACGTCGGTCGGCGCGACGAGCGTGCGCCGCTTCCAGCGGCCCCTGGCATTCCAGGACGCCCCGCACGCGGCGCTGCCGGAGGCGCTGCAGGACGGCAACCCGCTCGGCATCCCCCGCCGCGTCGACGGGGTGCTCGAGCTCGAGGCGACGCGATGACCCCGGTCGACAGCGTCCACGAGATCGTGCTCACCGGGCCCGTCGAGCCGATCCCCGCCGACCGCACGCCGCTCGTGGCACGCTTCACGCAGGGCGCGACGACCGTGGAGGTCCCGGGCTTCTGGGACGGCGCCGACCGGTACCTCGTGCGCTTCTCGCCCGGGACGGAGGGCGACTGGTCGTGGTCGACCCGCAGCGCGGCGCCCGAGCTGCACGGCGTCACCGGGACCTTCACCGCCGGTCCCCGCACGGGGCCGGGCGGTGTGGCCGTCTCCGCCGTCCACCACTTCGCCCACGCCGACGGCACGCCCTTCCGTCCTGTCGGCGCCACCGCCTACAACTGGCTCCATCAAGAGGAGCCGATCTTCTCCGAGACGGTCGATGCGCTGGCCGAGGCCGGCTTCAACAAGTTCCGCTACATGGTCTTCCCGCAGGCCGGAGGGTACGTCGAGCACTTCCCCGACCTGCTGCCGTTCGAGAGGCATGCGGACGGCCGGTGGGATGTCTCGCGACCGGTCGTCGCGTTCTTCCGTCGCCTCGACGACGCCGTCGAGAGGCTCGGAGCCCGAGGCATCCAGTCGGACGTCCTCATCCTCAACGCCTACGACAACGGCCGATTCGGCCTGGACGGACTGACGGAGGAGGAGGATGCCGCCTACCTGCGCTACCTCGTCGCCCGGCTGTCGGCGTCGCCCTTCGTGTGGTGGTCGCTGTGCAACGAGTTCGACATCCTCGACCGGCCCACGGCGCGCTGGAACCGACTGGGCGAGCTCCTGGCGTCGGTGGATCCGCATCAGCGTCTTCGCTCGATCCACCAGTGGATGCGCTTCCCCGACCACAACCAGCCCTGGGTCACGCACGCCTCCATCCAGAACGGCGCCGCCACGACGGAGTTCGGCCGGGCATCGCTCTACCGCGACGCGTATCCGAAGCCGATCGTGCTCGACGAGATCAAGTACGAAGGCGACATCCCGGACCGGTGGGGGCACCTCAGCGGACGTCAGCTGGTCCACCAATTCTGGGTTGCGACGGTCGCAGGGTGCTACGCCAGCCACGGCGAGAGCTTCGTCACCCCGTCCGGCAGCCTGCACATGGTCGAGGGCGGACCGTTCCGGGGCGAGAGCCCGGCGCGTCTCGGATTCCTCCGGCGCATCCTCGACGACCTGGTGATCCCCGGTCTCGACCCCATCGATCGGTGGGACGATCCGGCGTACGTCGCGGGCTCGCCCCGCCGCCAGTACCTGCAGTATCTGGGACAGGACGCGCCGGAGGCGTGGACGTTCCGGCTGCCGCAGGGCAACCTCGGCGACCGGCTCGAGGTGGGCGACGCCTTCGAGGTCGACGTCATCGACACCTGGAACGTGACGGTGACCCCCGTCGGCCGCCGGTTCGTGCTGGACGACGTGCAGCGCAACGACGCCTACGCGAAGGGAGCCGACCCGGTCCCGCTTCCGGCCGGCGAGGCCGTGGCGCTGCGCATCACGCGCGTGGAGTGAGGCACTCAGCCGGTCGTCGAGCGAGAAGCGCCCGCGCGCTCAGCGGGCGGGGGGCGTGACGCGGCGCCAGGAACGTGCCGGCACCTGCACCTGCACCGCGGCGGCGCCGTCGGCTGCGACCTCCAGTGAACGGGGCCGCGTGTCGAGGTTCGCCACGAGCAGGGTCGTCGCCGCGGCATCCCCCGCTCCGATCGCCCAGACGAGGGTGTCGGGGCTCGCGCCCCACAGCACCTGCCCGCCGGCCAGCGAGCGCAGAGCGTCGACGGCGGCGGCGACGGGATGAGGATCGCCGTCGGCGGAGCGGATGCCGCGGGCACCCCACTCCTCGAAGTAGGCGATGCTCGCCACGCCGGGCACCGCCAGGGCCGCGGCGGACGCGATGGTCCAGGCGGCGAGCTCCGGCGAGGCCTGACGGGGATCGGGGAACCCGGTGAACTGCGGCCCGTAGCCCTCGGAGAGGTCGCCGCGCGCAGGGGCGGGTTCGCGACGCGTCGCCACGTTGTTGAAGCGGGCGCGCAGCGTGACCGGTCCGACGTGCACCGGCCGATCGCCGGCGATCTCTACGGCCTGGGCGGCGAGCACGCGCTGCACCGCGACCGATTCGAACAGCTGCTCGTCACCGAGGGTGTGGAAGAGGGGCGTGAGTCCGAACGCGACGGCGTCGACGTCCGCGGGCACGCGATCCTGCTCGCGGTTCAGCTCGGTGAAGTGCGACCGCGTACCGCCGACGAGGACGGGCGAGAGCCCGGCGTCCGCGAATGCGACGCGCAGCGCGGCGACGAGCGCGGGCTCGCTGATGTGGCTGACGGGGTCGAACACGCCCACCCGTCGCACGGGCAGCCCCGCGAGCTCTCGAACAGCGGAGCCGAGTGCCGCTGCGAGCTCCGTGCCCGACACCGCGCCCGGGATCTTCGTCCCCCACGGCGCGTCGGCCGCGGGCGGAGCGATGAGGCGCACATCCAGGGCCGCGGCGGTGCCGGCGGCGCGGGCCAGAGCAGCGCGCCGGTTCGGTGCGGACAGGTCGAGCTCGAGGAGGAGGGCGCCCGCGTCTGCGGCGCTCGGCGCGGGCTCAGGCGCGGACGCCGCCCCGACCACGATCTCCGGGAACGCGCCGCCCGCATGCAGCTCGATGCGGTCGGCCCCACGGGAGCCGTCGGCCGTCGGCGTTCCGCCTGCCCGCACCGTCACCGACTGCGCGACGCGCTCTCCGGCAGCGAGGTCGTACGGGAACGGCAGGTCGAGCGGGCGGCTGTACGTCTTGTACGACGCGTCGGTCCAGTTGCGCTGGTCCTCCATCTCGAACACGTCGCCGCGGAACACCAGATCGACCTCAACGCCGTCGACCGCCCATGCGAGACCGGCGATGTCGAAGACCGGCTGATGCGCGCTGACGGCGCGGGGGAACGCGGTCGCCTCGTGCCCGCCGCTCGCGTGCGCGACCTGCAGGGGGGTGCCGGCGAGCCGATGCGGATGCAGCACGACGAGCCCCGCACGATTGGTGCGGAACGCCGCGTGCGACTCCGCGTCGAACGAGACCGTCAGCGCGCCGTCGTCCGCGCGCACCGTCACGACACCCGCGATGTCGGCGCCGAGGTCGGTCCAGGTCAGATGGAGCGCCAACGATTCGGGTCCGTGATCGACGTGCGAGATGACCGGGGTGGCCGTCGCCCAGTCGGCGTCGCGCACGACGGCGCGGATGCTGCGCAGCACGACGACGCCGCGCCAGGCGAGATCGGCGATCTCGTCGGCGCGGCGGTCGAAGGTCCAGTCCCCCCAGGTCGTGGCGGCCATGTCAGCGACGCGACCCGGCACGACGGCTCACAGGGTGGTCATCCCGCCGTCCACCGCGAACAGCGCACCCGTCGCGAAGGCCCCGTCGTCGCTCGCGAGGAAGACCATGATGCCCTCGACGTCGCGCGGCGTGCCGGCGCGCCCAAGCGGGATGCGCCCGACGATCGCCGCGCGAGAGGCGGGGTCGTCGGAGATCGCCGTCACCAGCGACGTCTCGGTGTAGCCCGGCACCACCGTGTTCACACGGATGTTCTGCCCGGCGTAGGCCGCCGCCACCGTGCGGGCGAGGCCGTGGATGCCGGCCTTGGTCGCGCTGTAGGCGGTGAAGTCCTGCCCCTCGCCGTTCAGCCCGGTCGGGCTCCCGGTCAGGATGATCGACCCGCCGCCGATCGAGAGCAGCCCGCGCACGGCGTGCTTGACGGTGAGGAACGTGCCCGTGAGATTCACGTCGACGGTGCGCCGCCAGACCTCGAGGTCGAGGTCGGCCGCCTTCGCGTCCTGGCCGAAGAGCTGCACGCCGGCGTTCGCGACGACGACGTCGGGCGTCCACTGCTCGGCGGCGAGCTCGGCGAAGGCCGCCTCGACCGAGCGCTCGTCGGAGATGTCCATCACCGCCACGCGCGCGAGGTCGGCCCCGATCTCGGCCACGGCGTCGATGGCCGCGGCCTCGTCGCGGTCGGCGACGATGACGCGCGCGCCCTCGCGGGCGAAGCGCGCGGCCACCGCGTAGCCGATCCCGGTGGCGGCGCCCGTGACGAGCGCCGTCCTGCCCTGCAGTCTGGTCATGCCGGTCCTCAGCGCTCGATGTGGTCGAGGTGCAGCATCCGGGCGAGGTTCTTGTCGAGCTCGTCGTCGCGGAAGATCTTCTTCCAGTCGTCCTTGATGATGCTTTCGCGACCGTAGTCCATCGCGATCAGGCACGCGTCGCTGAACGGGTTGTCGCCGCGGAGGCCGTTGGCCAGGGCGACCTGCGTGTGACCGTACAGGATGCTGCGGGCCGCGGCCTCGGGGACGCCCATCGTGTTGATGGTCTCCTCGAGGGCCTCGTTGAGGAGGGCGCCGATCATGCAGGCGACCGTCTCCACCAGCGTCGGCTCGAGCTGGGCGAGCTGCTTGATCGTGACGAAGTGCACGTCGATGACGGGGGCGTAGATCGCCCGCACGGTGGCCTCGACGATGGCGGCCTTGGCCGGGTCGTCGCTCTCGATCGCGGCGATCGCGTCCTGCGGGGCGGCGATGCCGCCGAAGGTGTCGGCCCACTCCTCGGGGCTCTGGCGCTGCAGGAAGATCGACGGGTGGCACGGGTGCGCCACGGCGCGGATGACGTCCTCGCGGTCGGTGAGCAGCCCGGCGTACGCGGCGGCGGGGTCGAGGGTGAGCGCGATCGCGCCTGACTTCATCTGCGGCACCAGGTCGGCCGTGACCGGACCGAGCGCGAGGTCGGGCACCGCGAAGACCACGATGTCGGCGTCGGCGACGGCGGTCGCGGCATCCGTCAGCCGGCGGCCGGCGTCGAGGGTGCGCTGCTGGCCGGCGGGGGAGTTCTCGACGTACCAGGCGGTGTGCGCGGTCTTGTCGAGGTTGTTCGAGACACGCATGCCCATCTTCCCGCCCGCTCCGATGACGGCGATCTTGTAGGACTCGGTCGCCGTCTCGGCGGCGGTGCTCGTCGACGTGTCGGTCATGATGTGCTCCTCAGGTATTCGATGGTGGCGCGGGTCCAGTCCCGCTCGGTGCGGATGGTGGTCTCGGGATCTCCCTGCCAGGAGAGCCAGTGCTCGACGATCTCGTTGACGCCGCGCTCACGCGGGCGGACGGTCTCGAGCAGGTGCGGATAGTCGTGCAGGCCCTCGCCCATGACGGCGCCGCCGTAGGTGAACCCGACCCAGCCCGGTTGACGGGCGAAGGCGAAGTCCTTGACGTGCACGTTCTTCACATGTGCCGCGGTGAGCTCGACGCAGTCGCGCGGACGTTCGACGCGCGCGACGACGTTCGCGGGGTCGAGGCAGACGCCGAGGTGGTCGTCGCCCACACGCTCGATCAGCGCGACGAGGTCGGCGGTCGCGACCTGCTCGTAGGTCTCCAGGGCGAGCGTGACACCGGATGCCGCGTACCCCCCGATGACGGAGCGCAGCTGCTCCTCGGCCTCGGCGAGGGACGGGCGGCTGTCGGGTCCGTAGAGCATGGAGCGCACGAGGCGGGCCTCGAAGACCTCGGCGAGTCGGAGGAAGCGCTCGAGGCGCCCGGGCTCGATGCCCTTGGTGCCGAGCTCGACGGTGATGCCGAGGTCACGGGCGGTGGCCGCGGCATCCTGCAGCTCGGCGTCGTCCATCGTCTCGAGGGGCGCGTAGTCGCAGATCTGGAAGAGGTCGACGTCGAGCGCGCGGGTGGCCTCGAAGGCGCCGCGCAGCGAGAGGGGCTCCGGCACCTGGTCGGAGTGCTGCCAGAGGAAGGCGTAGGTGCCGAGGCCGATCATGCCGCCCCTCCCGCTGCGCCGCCCTCTACCCCGCGCTCTACCCCGCGAGACTGCGGCGGGTGGGCGAGACCGTGGGCTTTCCCCAACGTTTCGCCGCGCGGGTGCAGTTTCGCTGGCGCGGGCGCGGTCGTGGTCGCGGGCGCGGGCGCGGTCGGGGTGCGCGCTGCGAGGGCGGATGCTTCGTCGAGCACCGCGACGAGGGCGTCGGGGTCGTGCGCGAAGCGGCCGAGGAAGAGGCCGTCGACCGCGTCGCCGAGTCGCGTCAGGAGTCCGGGACCGGCGCTGCCGCCGTAGATGACCGCGGAGCCGTCGCGGGCGGGATCGGCCTCGAGGGCGGCGCGCAGCGCGCGGGTGACGACGGAGATGTGCCCGTCGGGTGCGGCCTCTGCGGCGCCGATCGCCCAGACCGGCTCGTACGCGACGACGACGGGTCCGGCGGGGGTGCCGTCGAGGTCGGCCCGCAGCTGGCGGAGATTCGCGCGGGCGGCGGCCGCGGCATCCATGCGGCTCTCCTCGCCGATGCACAGCACGGGCGTGATCCCCTCGGACAGCGCTGCCGCGGCCTTCGCGGCGGTGTCGGCGTCGGTCTCGCCGAACAGCCGACGACGCTCGGCATGGCCGATCTCCGCGACCTGCACGCCGACCTCGGCGAGCTCCGCCGCGGTGACCTCGCCCGTGAACGCACCGGGCGGGTGCGCGGAGACGTCCTGCGCGCCGACGAGCACCGGGGTCCCGCCGAACGCGGCGAGGGCGGCCGGGATCTGCAGGTACGACGGGATGACGAAGAGGCGCACGCGTCCGTCGGCGATCGCCGGCAGCGCCGCGACGCGCGCCGCGACGTCGCCGAACCACGACGTCGCCCGGGCGTGCGTGAAGTACGCCTTGAGGGAGACGCCCACCGTGATCGGGGCGGCCTGGGGGGTGCTCATGCGGATGCCGTTCTGCGGGGTGCGGTGGGGGTCAGCAGGACCCGGTGGCCTCGTACTGTCCGATGACCGCGACCTTCTCGGCGGAGGCCGAAGAGGTGTCGAAGCGGTAGGTCAGCCACTCCTTCGCGAGGCGGCGGGCGAGCTCGATGCCGACCACGCGCTGGCCCATGCACAGCACCTGCGCGTCGTTGGAGAGCACCGCGCGCTCGACGCTGAAGGAGTCGTGCGCGGTGACGGCGCGGATCCCGGCCACTTTGTTCGCGGCGATCGCGACGCCCAGGCCCGTCCCGCAGATGAGGATCGCGCGGTCGGCCTCACCGGCGGCGACGCGCTCGGCTGCCGCGATGGCGACCTTGGGGTAGGCCGTGTGGCCGTCGGCGTCCACGCCCACGTCGATCACGGAGGCCACCCCGGGGTTGGCCTCGAGATCCCTCTTGATGATCTCCTTGTACTCGAAGCCGGCGTCGTCGCAGCCGATGACGAGGCGGAGGGGCTGGGGATCGGTCATGGGGTGGGTCCTTCCAGAGAGGGGGTCGGGCCGGCCAGGATGCGGCCGACGGCCGTCACGAGGAGCGCGAGGCTGATGGCGCCGGGGTCGGGTGTGCCGACGGCGTGCTCGCCGTGCGTGCGTGCGCGGCCCTTGCGGGGGAGGAGGCCGGCGGTGGCCTGCGCAGCGTCGGTGGCCGCGACGGCTGCGGATGCCCACGCGTCGGCGAGGCCCGCCCCGTCCGTGACGCCACGGGTGAGCGTCTCGGAGAACGGGATCAGCGCGTCGACCATGGTCTTATCGCCGAGCTCGGCCTTTCCGTAGTCGGTGACGCCGCGCGAGCCCGCCGCCACGCCCGCGGCGACGGCCGCGGCATCCGGGGTCCCCGTGTCGCCGAGATCGGCCGCGACGGCGCGGAGGATGACGCCCCACAGGGCACCCGACGTGCCACCGGCCTTGTCCGCCCACGCGTCGGCGGCCCGGGTCAGGGTGGTCTGCGCGCCGGCGCCGGCGTCGGCGGCCCGACGTGCCGCGCGCAGCGCCGCGGTCGAGCCGCGCTGCATGCCGATGCCGTGATCGCCGTCACCCGCGACGGAGTCGAGGCGTCCGAGCTCGTCGACGTTCTCGTCGACCGTGGCGGCGAGGGCCTCGACCGCGGCGACGACCGTCGCGGCGGAGGCGCGTGAGGCGTCGTCGGCATCGGGCACCGCGACCTCGGCGTCGTCGGCACGGTAGGCCGCGGCATCCACGCGCTCCTGGGGTGCGACGGAGCCGCGACGATAGGCGGGGGTGTCGACCGGAGTCTCCCAGAGGCTCTCGAGCTCGTCGTCCAGCCAGAACAGGGTGAGCGAGGTGCCGGCCATGTCGAAGCTCGTGCAGTACTCCCCGACGTGCGGGTCGACCACGACGATGCCGGCGTCGTCGAGCAGCGCGGCGATGCGCCGGTAGACGACGAACATCTCCTCGTACTTGAGCGACCCGAGGCCGTTCAGGACGGGGATGACGCGGGCTCCGGCCGCCGACTCGACGCCATCGGGCAGCTCGGAGAGCAGGCGCTCGACGAGCATCTCGGCGAGGCCGTCGGCGGTCGGGACGTCGGACTCGTCGATGCCGGGCTCGCCGTGGATGCCGAGCCCGATCGCCATGCGGCCGGCCGGGACGGAGAACAGCGGGTCGGCGGCGCCGGGCAGGGTGCAGCCCGTGAAGGCCACGCCGAACGAGCGCGTGCGCTCGTTCGCCTTCCGCGCCACGGTGACCACGGCGTCGAGGTCGTAGCCGGCCTCGGCGGCGGCGCCGGCGATGCGGAAGACGGTGAGATCACCGGCGATGCCGCGGCGGCGGTCCTTCTCGGACACGGGTGCCGACGCGACGTCGTCGGTCACGGTGACGGTCTGGGCCGGAACGCCCTCGGCGCGCAGCTGGTCCTGCGCGGCGTCGAAGTTCAGCACGTCGCCGGCGTAGTTGCCGTAGGTGAAGAACACTCCGGCGCCGTTGTCCGCTGCGGCGGCGACGGCGTGCACCTGGTGGGTCGACGGCGAGGCGAACAGGTTGCCCATCGCCGCGCCGTGCGCGAGCCCGGGCCCCACCAGTCCGCCGAAGGCCGGGTAGTGGCCCGAGCCGCCGCCGACGACGACGGCGACCTGCCCGGCGGGCGATGCGGTCGAGCGCACCACCCCGCCGGTCACGCGCCGGACGTAGCGGCCGTTGGCGGCGACGAAGCCGTCGACCATCTCGTCAGCGAAGTCCGCCGGCGCGTTCCAGAGGCGGGTCATCGGCGCGATCCGCGGGTGCGGGTCGCGGATGCCGCGGCATCCGGAGTCGGAGTGGCCAGCTCGACCGCGACGGGCTCGATGCGCTTGCTGCGCGCGAGGAGCACCATCAGGACCGCGGAGACGAGCATGACGAAGCCGACGATCATCATCGGCACCTCGTAGCCGCCGGTCGCGTCGTGGACGGCACCGGTGATGTACGGGGCGGAGAAGCCGGCGAGGTTGCCGATCGTGTTGATCAGCGCCACCCCGGCGGCGGCCGCGGCACCCGTGAGGAAGCGGGTCGGCAGCGTCCAGAAGTTCGGCAGGGCGGCGAAGATCGCGCAGGCCGTGATCGTGATGACGGCGATCGTGGCCGCCGGGGAGCCGGCGAACAGTGCGAGCGGGATCGTGACGGCGCCGACGACCGCGGGGACGGCGATGTGCCAGGTCTTCAGCCCGCGGCGGGAGGCGTCGCGCGACCAGAAGTACATGACGATGGCGGCCGGCAGATACGGGATCGCGGTGATGAGCCCCTTCTGCAGGACATCGAACGAGGTGCCCGCGCTCTGCTGGAAGCCCTCGATGATCGTCGGGAGGAAGAACGCCAGCGCGTACAGGCCGTAGATGAAGCCGAAGTAGATGAAGGACAGCACCCAGACGCGGCCGCTCTTGAAGGCGAACCGTGCCGACACGTGCTTCTCGTTGCCGCCGGTCGCCGCGCGCTCCTTCTGCAGGGCGTCGGTGAGCCACACCTGCTCGTCGAGGGTCAGCCACTTCGCGTCGGCCGGCTTGTCCTTGAGGTAGAACCACGCGATCACGCCGATGACGATGGCGGGGATGGCGACGCCGAGGAACATGAAGCGCCAGCCCTCGAGGCCGAAGAACACGCCGTGCTGCTGGATGAGCGCGCCGGCCAGCGGGGCGCCGATGACGGTGGTCAGGGGCTGCGCCAAGTAGAAGAGCATGAGCACGCGACCGCGGTACTGCGCCGGCACCCAGAGGCTGAGGAAGAGGATGGCGCCCGGGAAGAAGCCGGCCTCGGCGACGCCGAGGAGGAAGCGCAGCACGACGAGCTGCTCGAAGTTGCCCACCCACGTGAACAGCAGGGCCACGATGCCCCAGGACACCATGATGCGGGCGAGCCAGCGACGGGCGCCGAAGCGGTGCAGGGCCAGGTTCGAGGGGACCTCGAGCAGGATGTAGCCGACGAAGAAGACGCCCGAGGCGAAGCCGAACTGCGCCGCGCTGAGAGCGAGGTCGGTGTTCATGCCGTTCGGTGCGGCGAATCCGATGGCGGTGCGGTCGAGGTAGTTGATGAAGAACATCAGCGCCACGAACGGCACGAGCCGGATCGAGACCTTCCGGATGGCGGACCGCGCGACGTCCGGCGCCGCGGTCTGTGAGGGGGACGTGTCCACGATGACTCCGATTTCGATCGACGTTGATTCGCGACGGTGGTGCTCGGTGCCGCCCGTCCATTGTGGCAAACCGGTTGACCAATTACAAGACCTCCGGTTGACCAATTCACGCTCAGCCGCGCTACCGTGGTGCCATGCCCGCCTACCCCGGTGACGACGCCGGCGACATCGCCGCCGCGCTCGGCGCGCTGCCCAGCGGGACGCCGGTCTCCGAGGTCGCCCGCAAGCTCATGGATCTCTTCACCGGCGGCTCGATCGCGCCGGGCACACGGCTTCCTCCCGAGCGACAGCTGGCCTCGACGCTGGGCGTCGGCCGCTCCGCCGTGCGCGAGGCGCTCGCCGCGCTCGAGATCCTCGGCATCGTCGACGTGCGTCCGGGATCGGGAACCTACCTGCGGGGCACCGCGAGCGAGCTGCTCCCGCAGACGCTGCGCTGGGGGCTGCTGATCGGAGAGCGCAACACGGCCGAGCTCCTCGAGCTGCGCTCCGGCCTGGAGATCTACGTCGCGCGCCTCGCGGCGGCCCGCGCGTCCGATGCCGCGAAGGCCGCCCTCGCCGAGCACGTCGGACGCATGCGGGGGAGCGTCGCCGATCTGACCGCCTTCGCCCGCGCCGACCTCGGCTTCCACAACGCGCTCGCCGCGGCCGCGGGCAACAAGGTGCTCATCGATCAGCTCCAGGTGGTGCGGTCACTGCTGCAGGTCTACGCCGACCGCGCCGTGCATGACGAGGAGGCCGCCCGCGTGGCCCTCGACGAGCACGACCGGGTGCATCGGGCGGTACGCGACGGGGATCAGGATGCCGCGGCATCCGCCATGGCCGTTCACATGGCGACGGCCTCGGCCCGCCTGGCTGCCGACGCCGCCGCGTCCTGAGCCGCACAAGGCCCGCGATGGCGCCGCCGGCCGGGGCCGCCGGCATCCGTCACTTCTCGGCGGCGAACTCCTCGATGACGACGCCCGAATCGAAGGCGCGTGAGCGCACCGGGGCGAAGGGGCGCGCGGCGAAGGGGGCGTCGCCGAACAGCGGGACACCCGATCCGAAGACGACCGGATGGCGCTTGAGGACGAGACGGTCGACCTGCGGCAGCAGTGCGCCGGCCAGCGCCCCGCCGCCGCACAGCCAGATGTCCAGACCGTCCTGCGCCTTGAGCTCGTTCACGACCGCGGCCGGGTCGGCCGTCAGCGTCACGGCGGGGTCGACCTCGCGTTCGCGTCGACTCGCCACGATCTGCCGGAGGTGCGGATAGGGGCTGGCGATGCCGGCGTCCAGGGCGGGAACGAGGGTGTTCCAGCCCATGACCACCGTGTCGAAGCGCGTGCGCGGAGGCGAGATCCCGAGCGCGGCGTGGGCATGGGCGGGGAGCGCATCGGCGTACTCGCCGAAGATCACCGACGTGTGATCGCCGTCCGACAGGAAGGCGTCGTACCCGCCGTCGGGATCGGCGATGAAGCCGTCGAGCGACACGGCGATGTAGTAGACGAGCTCTCGCGACATGGGGGCGTTCCTTCCCGGCCGCTCAGCGGCCGTTCTCGATGAGGTGCAGCTGCGTGCCGTCGAGATCGACGAGGAACCCCGCGCGCTGCCCCCAGGGCTGACGCCGCACGGGATGAAGCCGCGGGAAGCCGACCGTCTTCTCGGGGACGCCGGCACGGCGGATGGCGCCGTAGAGCTCGTCCACGTCGTCGACGCGCACGCTGCACATGAACGAGCTGCTCAGGGGAGCGACGTCGGCGAAAGGGAAGAACTCGATGACGAGGTCGCCCCGCCGCAGGATCAGCCAGCCATCCTCCTGGTGGTCCACCGCGAACCCGAACGACCCGTAGAACGCGGCGGTCGACGGGAGGTCGCGGGACGGCAGATTGGGCACGGCGCGATCGACCATGCCGGGAGCCTACCGATCGGCGGTCGCCTCAGTCGCCCACGCGGGTCAGGCGCACCGCCATGTACCGCCGGCCGGGCAGCTCGACGCGCACCGTGCCGCGGTGGGTCTCCCCGACGCGGTCGACGGTCATGTTCCAGGTGTCGATGACGTCGAGCGTCCATTCGCCGTCGGTGAGGATCAGGTTGCGGAAGCGCGGCCGGTTGAAGCCGAAGTAGCCGACCCGCAGCATCCCCTCGACTCCTCCCCAGGGGACGTCCCAGTCGGACGTCAGCGGATCCCAGACCCCCTCGGGCGCCTCGGCCTGCAGCGTCTCGAGGAACGCGATGCGGTCGGGGGAGGAGCCGTGCAGCACCCCGCCCTTCGCCCACCACAGCACCTCCGGGTCGTCGCCGAATCCGGCGTCCACCGCACCCCCGTCGGCGGCCGGCAGATACGTCTCACCGTGCCCGACGTAGCCGCCGCGCACCGCCCCCTCCCAGAAGCGTCGCACCATCTCCTCGCCGGTGATGTTGCCCCAGCCCTGGTCGATGTCGCCCTCGTAGGCGCACTCGTCGATGACGACGGGCTTGCCCCAGCGCTCGCGCCACTCGTCGGTGTTCTCCGCGGTGCGGTAGACGTCGACGCGCTGGATGGACACGTGCGTGATCCACGGACGGGTGTAGTCGTAGAACGGACGGCAGTTGTGGATGGAGTTGAGGTGACCGAAGGGGTCCTCCTCGCCCACGACCGCGGCGAGACGCTCCCAGTCCGGCTCGTCCTTGCTCCACAGCAGGTCGTACTCGTTGGCCATCGACCACCACACGTTCGAGAACGCGGCGAGCCGGCGCACGACGTAGCGCAGGTACCGCTCGTCGACGGCGGGCCCGAGGTCGGCGAAGCCCCACCGGTCGTACGCGTGGAAGAGGATCAGATCGGCCTGGATGCCGCGCTCGGCCAGCTGCGCGATGCGCTGCTCGAGACGGCGGAAGTGGGCCGGATCGAAGCGCTCCAGGTCGAAGCCGTCCGCCAGCGACCCCGGGAACACGAAGTCCTCGGGCTCGTTCTGGTTGAACAGGTAGGACTTCGGGAACAGGCACATCCGGATCTTGGAGAACGGCGCCTCCGCGAGGGTCGCGAGGGTCTGCTCCTGCAGGGCCTCCGGCTGGTGCGTCCACGCGTAGGCGGTGGTGCCCAGCGGGCGGTGCCGCAGGCCGTCGGCGTGGCGGAAGTGCAGGCCGTCGACGCGCACGGGGCCGTGCGCGCCGCGCCGCGCGCCCGTCACCGTGAACGAGCCGGAGACGCCGTCGAGCGACCGCGCCGTGGAGCGGGTCGTGAACGTCCACTCGCCCTCCGCGTCGGCGAGCACCCTGACGGCGTACTGCCCGTCGCCGTCGTAGAAGCCGCCCATCCGCAGCTCGCCGCCGTCGGGGCGGGTGACCAGCGCGTCGAGCTCGACGTCGACGAACGGGTTGCCGTGCGACGGGCCGGCGAGGCGCACCTCGGCGACGTCCCAGAGCGGCGTCGGCTCCGGCGCGGTGACCGACGCCGAGCCGCGCGCGACCGACGCATCCTCATAGGCAAGGTTCGGCTCGATCGCCGGCGCGTAGGGCGGACGCGGGTCCGCCCCCTCGCCGAGCTCCGCCAGCGACGCCCACAGACGCTCGCGCTCGGCGGCGTCCGACAGCGACGGCACGAAGCCGACCAGCTGGCCGAGCCGCCCGGTGC
The DNA here is from genome assembly GCF_003991875.1 of Microbacterium lemovicicum. NCBI lineage: Bacteria > Bacillati > Actinomycetota > Actinomycetes > Micrococcales > Microbacteriaceae > Microbacterium > Microbacterium lemovicicum. The sequence continues at coordinate 3,060,882 of NZ_CP031423.1, read as the reverse complement.
GGAACTGCGTGGCCATCGGCGACGCCGCGATGCCGGGCATGTACCGCTCGAGCACCGCCCGGGCGGCGGGGTGGTCGAGGGCTTCGCCGAAGGTGGAGGCGCGGTCGAACATGGGGGAGCCTTTCGGATTCAGGAGGCGGTGGCCGTGCGGATGGCCTCGTCGACGCGGGCGAGCACGTGCGGCGGGGTGAACATGAGGGCGGCCGCCACCGGGCGACCCGACCCCCACAGCGTGTCCGCGCGCACGGCGTCGACACGGTCGGGGGCGACCTCGGCGAGTGTCGCGAACAGCGCGTCGTAGGCGCGGCGGTCGTCGATCACGTCGGCGAGCGAGGCGTCGAGGCCGTCGAGGGCCGGACGCTGCGCCTCCGGCTCCGTGGCGAACCGCCACTCGTGACGGCCCGAGCCGACGTGCTGCGCGGGCTGCATCGGAAGGTCGACCTCTGCGGTGGTGTTGGCCGGGACGGTCGCGCGGACGACGACCGTGTCGCCGTCGCGCTCCCACGCGACCGACGCCTCGCCGTACGGCGTGAGGTGGCGTGCCGATGCGGAGGTCAGGCCGGACAGGGGCCGCGGCGCGATGCGCAGCGCGCGGTAGCCCGGTGCCGCCGGTGCGAGACCGGCCACGGTGCGGTGCAGCCAGTCGGCCACGGCGCCCAGCGCGTAGTGGTTGAACGAGGTCATCTCGCCCGGATTCACCGAGCCGTCGGGCAGGAGCGAGTCCCACCGCTCCCACACCGTCGTCGCGCCCATGGTGACCGGGTACAGCCACGAGGGGCACTCGGTCTGCATGAGCAGCCGCTCGGCGGCGGCCAGATGCCCGCCCTTCGCGAGGGCGTCGGTGACGAGGGGCGTGCCGACGAAGCCGGTGCCGATGCGGTAGCCGCCTTCCCGCACGCGCGACGACAGCCGCGCGGCGAGGCGGGCGCGCACCTCGGGGTCGCGCACGAGGTCGAACTCCAGCGCGAGCGCGTAGGCGGTCGGGGCGTCGCTCATCATGCGGCCCGCCGGTGTCACGTACTCCGCGACGAAGGCCTTCCGCGACCGCTCGGCGAGCGCGCCGTAGCGCTCCGCGTCGTCGTCGCGCCCGAGCAGCGCGGCCGCGTCGGCGACGATCCGCAGCGACCGGGCGAGGTACGCCGTCGCGACGATGTCGCCGTCGACCTTGGCCTGGCCGGGCTTGTCGGGCGGCGCCGCCGGGTCCAGCCAGTCCCCCAGCTGCATCGAGCCCGCCCAGAGACCGGAGTCCCCGGCCTCGGAGACGACCAGGTCGACCCACGAGGTCATGCTCGGATACTGCGCCTCGACCACGCCGAGGTCGCCGAACCGCTCGTACAGCACCGAGGGCACCACGGTCGCGGCATCCCCCCAGGCGGCCGTCGCCCCCAGCGCCCCGAAGCCCGGCAGCGCGGCCGGCACGACGAGCGTCACGTCGCCCCCGCGCCGCCCCTGCTCGAGCGCCAGGTCGCGCAGCCACGACGTCAGGAACCCGTCGCAGTCGTAGAGGAACGAGGCGGTGGGCGAGAAGACCTGCAGGTCGCCGGTCCACCCGAGCCGCTCGTCGCGCTGGGGACAGTCGGTCGGGATCGACAGGAAGTTGCCCCGCATGCCCCACAGCACGTTGTCGTGCAGGCGCGACAGGAGGGGGTCGGATGACTCGAACCACCCGGTGCGCGTCATGTCGGTGTGCAGCACGACGGCCTCGACGTCGGCGGGGTCGAACGTTCCCGGCCAGCCGTCGATGGCGGCGTAGCGGAAGCCGTAGAAGCTGAAGCGCGACTCCAGCACCTCCTCGCCGGTGGCCGCGAGATCGAAGGTCGCCGTTGCTGCGGCGTTGCGGAGCGGACGGATGCTGAGCTCGCCGTCCTCCAGCACCTCGGCGTGACGCGCCGTGAGCCGGGTGCCTGCCGGGCCGGTCACCCGGATCCGGAGGCGTCCCACCAGGTTCTGACCGAAGTCGAGGATGGTCGCTCCCGAGGGCGCGGTCGTGACGGCGACGACGGGGAGGGTCTGGATGCGGCGGACGGGAGGGGCGACGCGCGCCTCGGGCACGGGCACGTCGTCATAGTCCGGCCGGGCGTCGGGTCCGACGCGCACCGGGCTCCAGCCCTCGGTGGCGCCGCCGGGCGCCGACCAGCCGGGCAGCGTCCTCCGGAGGTCCTGGTGCTCGCCCGGGTAGATGCCGCTGTCGACGACGGGGCCGTCGCCGGTCGCGGTCCACCCGGCGCCGGTCGCGGCGATCGTCTCGACGGCGCCGTCATCGAACGTGACGCGCAGCTGCGCGAGGAACGACGGCTGGTCGCCGTACACGCGGTCGGTGAAGGTGAAGAAGCCGTACTTCTCGGTGTACCAGGCGCCGGCGACGGTCGCGCCGAGCACGTTGTCGCCCTGCCGGACGAGCCGGGTCACGTCGACGGTCTCGTGGACGAGCCGGTCGCGGTAGGCGGTCCAGCCCGGGGCCAGCACGTCCTCCGCGACGGCCTCGCCGTTGAGTTCGGGCTCGGCGACGCCGAGCGCGGTCCACAGCAGCAGCGCCGAGCGCACCGGACGGTCGAGACGGAACGACGTCCGCACCAGCGCCGGCTGCGCGGACCGCTCGGGGTCGGCCAGCCCGATGGGCTCGGCGACCCATTCGCCGTCGGCGAGGAAACCGGCCGCCACCCGCCGCGGCGCACTCCAGGCGGTCTGCGCACCAGAGGTCGCGACCGCGCGCACCGTGACGTCGCGCTCTTCGCCGGCGGCGAGGGGGGCGAAGGGCCAGGCGACCAGCACGCTGTCCGGGCCGTCGATCGTGACGGTGTCCCGCCCGTCCGAGAGCTCGGCCGACGCCTGGATCCAGCCGTCCGCCGCATCCTCGACGGTCCACGTGAGGCGCGGGGTCGGCGTCGCGACGAACGCGGTGTCGGCCCGCAGCTCGGCCCGCAGCATCCCGATGGCTGCGGTCTTCGTCGTCTCGGTCATTCGTCGTCTCCTTCGGCGGTCCAGCTGTCCACGATGATCTCGCCGCTCACGGCGTACACGCCGATCACCCGGCCGGTGAACGACTCGGTCGTCTCGGACGACAGGAAGCGTCCGTCGACCTCGCCGAGCTCGACGCGCTCGCCCCCTGCCGTCACGGCGAGGGTGATCACGTCGCTCGTGCGGGGGAAGCCGCCGGATGCCGCGGGCGGCCGCGAGACGAGGTGCAGCTCGATGCGGCCCCCGGTGTAGGGCGTGCTCCACTCCTGCACGATGCCCGACAGCGCGGCACGGGCCGTGACCGCACCGTCGCCGGCCTCGATCTCGACATGGAAGCGCTCGTCGTAGCGCACGGCGAGTCCGCCCACGCCCGCGGAGGCGTCCAGCCCGACGGTGACGGCACAGCGAAGGTGCTCCTGGCGGCGGCCGACGAACACGGGGCGCGCGTCATCGAGCGTTGCACCCGTGCCCTGCAGCACGAGCGCGCCCGGCCGCGAGCCGAGGTCGGCGTGGTCGATCGGGAGGGAGCGGACGGCGATCCACTCGCCGTCCAGAGGTGCGTCGAAAGCGATGACCGTGCGGGTGCCTGGGCGCGGATTCCACAGCACCGGGTCGATGGCGGGCCAGCCGTCGGACTCCCATCGAACGGGGGTGACGAAGGTCTCGCGGCCGAGGGCGGAGAAGGCGCGGGTCATGCTGCGGGGTCGCACGCCCAGCAGCACGCAGAGCCAGTCGCCGTCGGGGCCGATCACGAGGTCGCCGTGGCCGGTGTTCTGCACCGGGCGGATCGTGGAGCGGGCCGAGACCAGCGGGTTCTGCGGTGCGGTCTCGAACGGCCCCTCGGGGGAGTCGCCGCGGGCGATGGAGATGCCGTGGCCGCGTTCGGTGCCGCCCTCGGCGATCATCAGATACCAGCGGCCGTCGACCGCGTAGAGGTGGGGCGCCTCGGGGAACTGCCCGCCGGTGCCCGACCAGACCGAGCGCGGCTCCTCGAGGGCGCGGTGCGCGTCGAGGTCGACCCGCACCTGCTGGATGCCGAGGTGGGAGCCGATGCCCTCGCCGCTGAGGATGAGTCCGGAGAACGTGATGTAGACCGTGCCGTCCTCGTCCCACGCGATGTCGGGATCGATGCCGTCGAGTGACGCGGAGCCGTCGGCCTTGAGCAGCAGGTCGCCGTCGCTCCAGGGACCGGATGCCTCCGTGGCGGTGAAGTGCAGCATCCCGCGCCCCATCGCGTCGGTGATGACGAGGTGGAACACGCCGTCGCGGTGGCGGAGGGTGGGCGCCCACGCACCGCCTGCGGTCGGCACGTCCTCGACGGCCAGCTGGCCGGGTCGGGTGGCGACGTGGCCGATGAGCTCCCACGTCTCGAAGTCGGTCGAGCGGTGGATCGGGATGCCGGGCAGGTATTCGAACGTCGAGGTCGCGAGGAAGAACTCGTCCCCCACGCGCACGACCGAGGGGTCGGGGTGGAAGCCGCTGACGAGCGGGTTGTACAGGGTGGTCATGAGGAGCCTCGATCGGAGCGGGAGGATGGATGCGCGGCGCGCGGGTGTGGTTCGGATGCGGCGCGCGAGGGTCAGGGGCCGAAGATGCGGCCGATCTCCACCGCGAGGGCGAGCGCGCGGGGGTCGGCGCCTCCCGGCCACGGGCCGCGGGCGATCGTGTAGGCGAACGTCACGCCCGTGTCGGGGTCGACGCAGGCGAGGGCGCCGGCGGCGCCGTCGTGCCCGAACGCCCGCGGGCCGCCGAAGTGCAGCGCCGGCGTCGGCTTCTGGAAGACGATCGAGTGTGCGCGGTGGGGCTGACCGAGCACCTCGTCGTAGCCGCTGACCTGCTGCAGGCCGACGACCTCGACGGTGTCGGGCGACAGCACGGGCGCGGCGCCGTCGACACCCGTCACCATCGCCGCGAACAGGCGCGCGAGACCCCGTGCCGAGCCCGTCCCCGACGCGCCGGCGTGGCCGAAGCGCCAGCTGCGCTCGTCGTTGGCGACGTCGAGCTCCGGACCGGGGGACGACCAGACCAGCGGCATCAGGAGCGAGGTGTGGCGCGGCGCGGAATCGATCTCGGGCCGGACCATCGGCAGCACGGGCACGCGGCGGGCGTCCTCGGACTCCGGGAGGCCGAGGTAGAAGTCCACCGCGTGCGGGCGGCGGATCTCCTCCTCGTAGAAGGCCTGGAGCGTGCGGCCGGTGATGCGGAAGACGAGCTCCGCGCCGAGGTTGCCGATGGTGAGCGCGTGGTAGCCGAAGGAGCTGCCGGGCTGCCACAGCGGACGGCTCGCCGCGAGCCGGTCGGCGGCCGCGTGCGCGTCGAGCAGCTCGGCCCACGTGAGGGCGGGCGTCGCCTGCGGCAGGCCGGCCTGGTGAGACAGCAGCTGCCGCACCGTCACGGACTGCTTGTCCTTCGCGGCGAACTCCGGCCAGTACTGCGCGACGGGCGCGTCGAGATCGACGAGCCCGCGCTCGAGCAGCAGCGCGATCGACAGGCCGAGCGTGTTCTTGCTGACCGAGTACGGCACCATCAGCGAGTCCCGGCCCAGGTGTGGGCCCGTCCAGACGTCCAGCACCGGCCGTCCGCCGGCGAAGGCGGCCACCTGAACGGAGTAGTCGGGGTCCGCCGCGGCGAATCCCTCGATCTCCGCGACGACCGCGGCGAGGCGGTCGTCGGCGAAGCCGTCGACGTGGGCGGTCAGGGCATCGGACATGGGGGACCTTCCGGGGGATCGAGGGGTGGTGCGCTCAGCACCGGCGGCGTCGGCGTCGGCGTCGGCGTCGGCCGGTCATCAGTCGCCGATGCTCCACTCCATCGTGAGCGGAAGATCGGCCACGGAGGCTCCGGCGCGCAGGGTGAAGGCGCCGCCCTCGACCTGCCAGCCGTCGCTCCAGTGCGCGAACCGCCGCGCGGGCAGCGGGATCGTCGCGGTGACGGTCTGGCCCGCCTCCGCCCGGACGGTCGCGAAGCCGACCAGCCAGCGGACCGGCCGCTCGACCGTCGAGTCCGCCCGCTCGGCGTAGACCTGCACGACCTGCTTGCCGGCGCGCGCGCCGGTGTTGGCGAGCGTCACGTCGAGCGCATCGCCGTCGCGCTGCACGGCTCCCCACGACCACGTCGTGTAGCCGAGGCCGTGGCCGAACGGGAAGGCGGGGGCGGCGTCGGCGCGCAGCCAGGCGCGGTAGCCGATGTGGATGCCCTCGGTGTACGCCAGCACGCCGTCCTGCGGTGCGACGTCGGTGACGGGCACGTCCGCGAGCGCGGCGGGCCAGGTCGTGGGCAGGCGTCCGCCGGGCTCGGCGGCGCCGGTCAGCACCGCCGCGACGGCGGAGCCGAACTCCTGGCCGCCGAAGTAGCCCTGCACGACGGCGGCGACCTCGCCGGCCCACGGCAGCACCACGGGCGAGCCCGCGTTGACCACGACGATCGTCGGGGTTCCGGTGGCGGCGACGGCGCGCACGAGGTCGTCCTGGCGGCCGGGGAGGTCGAGGTCGACGCGGTCGTAGCCCTCGGACTCGACCTTCGAGTTCGTGCCGACGACGACAACGGCGACGTCGGCGGATGCCGCGGCCGCCGCCGCGCGCGCGATCAGCTCGTCGGGGTCGGTCGTCTCCGGGGCGATGCCGAGCGTGACGCTGAGCGCCCCGGCCAGGGGCCCGCCCGAGGAAAGGGCGAACTCTGCGCGGAGGCGCAGCGGCCGGCCGGCCTCGGCCCGCACGGCGGCGGTCGACGACGGCGGATTGAGGAAGGCGGCGCCCAGGTCGGTGCCCTCGATCAGCGGGGTCTCGGCGAGCACCTCGACACCATCGATGGACACCCGACCGGGGTTGGCGCCGGCGAAGCCGAGCTGGATCTCGCCGGTCTCGGCGGGCGTGTAGACCGTCTCGAGCACCACGGAGGAGCTCGCCGCGATCGGGGCATCGCCGCCGAACCACACCAGCGCCGTGGAGCGGCGGTCTTCCGTGAAGAGCTCCAACCCGTCCGCGTCGAAGAACGAGACCCGCAGTCCGGGCTCGCCGGTCACGGTGTTCTGCAGCTGCTCGAGGGGCAGCTCCGCGACGCCCTCCTGCACGACGGCGCCGATCTCGTACGAGACGGCGGCATCGGGCAGCGCGGTGCGCAGCCCCTCCAGGGGCGACACGACGTGCTCGGGCAGCACCGTCGCGCTGCCGCCGCCCTGTGTGCGGGCCTCGAGTGCGTTGTGGCCGATCACCGCGACGGAGCGCAGAGCCGCCGCATCCAGCGGGAGGGTGCCGTCGTTGGTGAGCAGCACGGTGCCCTCGACGGCGGCCTCGCGGGTGAAGGCGACGCCGTCGACGGGGGCGGGCTCGATGCCGGGCGCGCCCTCGAGCGCGCCGACGCGCTCGGCGAGGAGCAGCATCCGGAGCACCTTGCGGTCGAGGTCCGCCTCGGAGACCCGTCCGTCCTCCACCGCGGCGACGAGGTCGGCCCACGCGGGCGCCGGCCCGGGCATGGCGAGGTCCTGCGACGCGGCGACCGCGTCGAGGGAGCGCACCGCGGTCCAGTCGCTGACGACGACGCCGTCGAAGCCCCACTCGGAGTTCAGGGGCGTCTCGAGCAGGTCGTTCTCGGTCATGGTGACGCCGTCGACCGAGTTGTACGCGCTCATCACCGACCAGGTGCCGGCCTCCACGGCGCGCTCGAACGGCGCCAGGTAGAGCTCGCGCAGGGCGCGCTCGTCGACCCGGACGTCGACGGTGAAACGGTCGGTCTCGGAGTCGTTCGCGACGTAGTGCTTCGGCGTCGCGGCGACGCCGTTGTCCTGCAGGCCGCGCACGTAGGCGGCGCCGAGCTCGGCCGTCAGCTCGGGGTCTTCGCTGAAGCACTCGAAGTGCCGGCCGCCGAGCGGCGAGCGGTGCAGGTTGATGGTGGGTCCGAGCACGACGTCCACGCCCTTGCGACGGGCTTCGGATGCCGCGGCAGCACCGTAGCGGTAGGCGAGGTCGATGTCCCACGACGCCGCGAGGGCAGACCCCGACGGCAGGTTCAGCGACGGCTCGCGCTCGTCCCACCGGGGGCCGCGCACGCCGGCCGGGCCGTCGGACAGGGTCATCGACCGCACGCCGATCTCGGGGAGCGGCACGGTCGCCCAGAAGTCTGCGCCCTGCACGAAGGCGGCCTTCTGCGCGAGGGTCAGCTGGGCGAGGAGGGGGAGGAGATGAGACGTCGCGTCGCTCGTGGCGACGGTCGATTCGGTGGTCACGGTGGTCCTTCCGGGGACGATGAGCGTCGGTGCGCCGGGGGCGCACCGTGAAGCGAGGGGATCAGGCGGCGTCGACGGACGTCGCGGCGCCGTCGGCCTGGGCGGCCAGCAGCGCCCGGCGCGCGGCGCGCCGTTCAGCCTGGTCGTCGGGGTCGGGCACGGGGGCGGCCAGGAACAGCCGCTGGGTGTAGGGGTGCTCGGGGCGGGCCGTCACCTGGTCTCCGTCGCCGGTCTCCACGAGCTCGCCGCGGTACATCACCGCGACGCGGTGGCTGATGTGCCGGACGACGGCGAGGTCGTGCGAGATGAAGAGGTAGGCGACGCCGGTGCGCTCCTGGATCTCGATGAAGAGGTCGAGCACCCGGGCCTGGGTCGACAGGTCGAGCGCCGAGACCGGCTCGTCGCAGACGATGAGCTTCGGGTCGAGGGCGAGCGCCCGGGCGATGGCGACGCGCTGTCGCTGCCCGCCGGAGAACTCGCGCGGCAGCCGTCGCGCGGCATCCGCGGGAAGGCCCACCCGGTCGAGGAGGTCGCGCACGCGCGCCGAGGCGGTCTTGGCGGCGGTGCCGCGGGCGGTCAGCGGCTCGGCGAGGATCTGCTCGATCGTGAGCGAGGGGTTGAGTGAGGAGTACGGGTCCTGGAACACGACCTGGATCTCCGAGCTCAGCGTGCGCCGCTCCCGGCGGGAGAGGTGGCCGATCTCACGTCCGCCGTAGCGGATCGAGCCGCCGGTGACCGGTGCGAGGCCGAGGACAGCCCGGCCGAGCGTGGTCTTGCCCGATCCCGACTCGCCCACCAGGCCCACGGTCTCGCCGGGGCGGATGTCGAGCGAGACGCCCTTCAGCGCCTGGAACGGCTTGGCGCGGAAGCCCTTGCCGGGGTAGGCGACCTCGAGGTCGGTGATGTCGAGCAGCGGGTTCACGGGCGGACTCCTTCGGACGAGCCGGCCGGAGCCAGCGGACCGCGGGCGGGACCCTCGTCGAGGATCGCGTCCAGCAGCGACTGCGTGTACGGGTGGGAGGGCGAGCCGAGGATGGTGCGCACCGGCCCCTGCTCCACGAAGAGGCCCTGCTGCATGACCGTCACGCGGTCGCAGAGGTCGGACACGACGCCGAAGTTGTGCGTGACGAGCAGCATCGCCATCTGGCGCTCCCGCTGCAGGTCGCGGAGGAGATCGAGCACCTCGGCCTGCACCGTCACGTCGAGGGCGGTGGTGGGCTCGTCGGCGATGATCAGGTCGGGGTCGGTCGAGACCGCGCCGGCGATCAGCACGCGCTGCGCCATGCCACCGGAGACCTCGAACGGGTAGGCGTCGAAGGTGCGCTGCGGGTTCGGGATGCCGACCCGGTCGAGCAGCTCGAGCGAGCGTCTGCGGGCGTCGGCCTTGGACAGTCCGAGGTTCTTCACCAGCGGCTCGACCAGCTGCGAGCCGATCTTGAACGACGGGTCGAGGTTGCTCATCGGCTCCTGGGGGATGTAGCCGATGCGGCGCCCGCGGATGCCGGCGTAGGCCCGCTCCGACGCGTCGCCCAGCTGCGTGCCCTCGTAGTCGATCGTTCCGGCGGTGACGCGGCCGCCGCGCGGCAGCAGGCCGAGCACAGCGAAGGCGGTCTGCGTCTTGCCGGAGCCCGACTCGCCGATCAGCCCGTGGATCTCGCCCTTGCGGATGTCCATCGAGACGCCGTGGACGACCTCGACGTCGGGACCGGACTGCTGCTCGTAGCCGACCCGCAGATCACGGATGCTGAGCACCACGTCGTGCGAGGCCGGCGCGGTGGCCGCGTCATCCGGGTGCACGATCGTGTCGGTGATGACGGGCAGCTCCGCCGAGTCGGCCAGCGCGTCGAGGTCGCCGCCGGAGAGGCTCATCGAGGTGGTGACCGCGGCGATCGAGCCCGTGGCGGTGGTCACCGCGCGACGACGGCGGCGGCGGACCGTGGCGGTGCGCTCCAGCACGTCGCGCATGGCGTTGGCCAGCAGGATCAGCGCGATGAGGGTGATCGCGATCGCGAGCGACGGCCACACCATGAGCAGCGGCGCCTGGAAGATCTTCTGGAAGGCGTCGTTGAGCATGCCGCCCCAGGTGGGGACGCTGGCGTCCCCGATGCCGAGGAACTCCAAACCCGACTGGATCGCGATGGCGATGCCCAGGATGATCGCGGACTGGATGATGATGGGCGCCCGCACCACGGACAGGATGTGGCGGCCGATGATGCGCAGGTCGGACAGGCCCGCCACGCGGGCGGCGTCGACGTACAGCTCGCCGCGCACGCCGGTGACGGCGGCGTAGACGAGGCGGAAGAACGCCGGAGAGAGCAGGATGCCGAAGATGACCATCGACAGCCACACCGAGGGGCCGAGGACGGCGCGCGCGGCCAGCAGCACCACGATTCCCGGAAGGGCCATCGTCAGCGACGTCACCCAGGAGGAGACGGCGTCGAACCAGCCCTTGTAGTAGCCGGCGATGAGGCCGGCCGTGACGCCGATGATCGCGGCGGTGACGAGCGCCACGAGTGCTGCGGCGATCGTCACCTGCGTGGCGGCGAGCAGCCGGGACAGCACGTCGCGGCCGGCCGTGTCTGTGCCCAGCAGGTGCTCGGCGCTGGGTCCCTTGAGGATCAGCTGCAGCGACGCGAGGTTCGGATCGTACGGCGCGATCATCCCGCCGAAGACGGCGATCAGCGCGATGATGCCCAGCACGATGAGCGAGGCGAGGCCGATGGGCCGGCGCACCAGGCGTCGCATCAGCGAGACGCGCACGGGCGGCGTGGGAACGGTGGTCGGGACGTCGACGGCGGTCATGACAGTCGCACCTTCGGGTTGAGCGCGGCCTGCGCGAGGTCGATGAGGAGGTTCACCACGATGACGATCACGGCGAAGGCCACCACGACGCCCATGACGACGGGGATGTCGCCCTGGGTGGTGGCCGAGACGGTCAGCTGGCCCATGCCCGGCAGGGCGAAGATCGATTCGACGATGACGGCGCCGCCGAGGAGGCCGACGAACTGCACCGCGAGCACGGCGAGGGCCGGGCCGCCGGCGTTGCGCAGCACGTGCTTGTAGACGACGCTGCCCGAGGACAGTCCGCGGCTGCGCAGCGTGCGGACGTAGTCCCGGGAGAGGGCGTCGGACACCGAGCCGCGGATCTGCTGGGCCACCGCGGCGATCGCGCCGATGGAGAGGGCGATGATCGGCAGTGTCACGGAGGAGAGCCAGCCCGTGAAGCTCGTGGTGATCGGGATGTAGCCCGTCGCCTTGAACAGCTTCAGGTTGATGGCGAAGATCAGCACGAGGTAGAGCGCGATCAGGAAGCCGGGGATCGCGAAGCCGACGACGGAGATGAACTGCACGAGGGCGTCGACCCAGCCGCCGCGACGGGCGGCGAGGACGCCGAGCACGACGGCGATGATCGCCGACACCAGCGTCGCGCCGATCACGAGCGAGAGGCTCACCGCGAGACGGCCGGAGAGGCTGACGGAGACCAGCTGGCCGTTGAACCATGAGCGGCCGAAGTCGCCGGTGAGGGCCGAGGTGATCCAGTCGCCGTACTGCGCGAGCAGCGGGCGGTCGAGTCCGAGCTCCGACGTCTTCTGCGCCACCAGCTCGGCGGTCGCATTCTGTCCGAGGATGCGGCGGGCGATGTTGGCGCTGTCGAGGTAGAGGAGGCTGAACGCCACGATCGAGATGACGAGCAGCAGGATGACGCCCGAGAGCAGGCGGCGCGCGATGAAGACGAGCATTCTTCGCTCCGATGGGAAGAGGGTGGTGTCCGGTCCGCCCGCGGTGCGGGCGGACCGGACGTGGGCATTACTTGGGCTGGATGTCGTAGATCGCCGGGTAGGCGTTCGTCGGCACCATCTCGACGGTCGTGTTCGCGTCGACCGCGAAGGAACCCTGCACGCGGTAGAACGGCGCGAACCACGCCTGCTCGACGATGTACGTGTTCAGCTCCTTGGCCACCGACTTCTGGGTGGCCTCATCGCCGAACTGGATCTCCTTGATGTACTCGTCCACCTTCGGGTCCTCGGACTTGAAGGGGTTGAAGATGGCGGTCGGGGCGATCATGAACTGGATCAGCTGCCAGTCCGGGTTCTGCTCCAGCGCGAAGTACGAGGCGGGGAACTTCGGTGCGAGCAGGTCGGCGATGAAGTTCTGACCGGGCTCGGTGTACTCGGCGGTGATGCCGATGTCGGCGAGCTGCTGGGAGATCAGCGTGTAGGTGCTGGTGCCCAGGAGCGGCGACGACGGCATCGACAGCGTGAAGCCGTCGGCGTAGCCGGCCTCGGCCAGCAGCTCCTTGGCCTTCTCGGGGTCGTACGTGTAGTAGCTGTCGAGCTCGGGGTCGTAGGCGTCGGAGGTCGCCGGAAAGACCTGAGTGGTGACCGTTCCGAGACCGTTCTGCAGGCCCGCGAGCAGACCCTCGCGGTCGAAGGCGTAGTTGAGCGCCTGGCGCACGCGGACGTCGGCCAGTGCGGGCGCCTGCGTGCCGTTGCGGTCGAGCAGCAGCATCCCCTGGAAGTCCAGCTCGTTCGACGCGACGGTCCATCCGGCGCCCTCGACCTCGGCGATGCCGTCGTTGGTCGAGAGACGGACGCCGTTGGCCTCGCCGGCCTTGATGGCGTTGAGCGCGGCCGTCGGGTCCTGGAGGACGTTGATGACGAGCTTGTCGTAGTGCTGCACGTCGGGGTTCCAGTAGTCGGGGTTCTTCGTGTAGGTGTAGCTCGTGCCCGTCACGGTCGCGGCGGTGTCGAGGATGTAGGGCCCGGAGCCGACGGGGGTCGTGGCCACGTCGGGGCTGTCGAGAGACGCCTCGGCGCCGACGAGCCCGGGGTCGCGGGTGAGGTAGTTCAGCATCGCCGGGTTCGGGGCGTCCATGGTGATGACCACCGTGGTGTCGTCGGGAGCCTCGAAGCTCGTCACACCCGCGAAGTAGCTCGCGTCGGGCGAGGTGCCGGCCTTGAAGCGCTCGAGATTCTTCACCACGACCGCGCCGGTCAGCTTGGTGCCGTCCGAGAAGGTGACGTCATCGCGCAGCGTGAGCGTCAGCACGGTGTTGTCGTCGTTGTACGAGTACTCGCTCGCCAGCCAGGGCTCGATGGTGCCCTCGGGCGTCGCGAGCAGGAGCGTGTCGAAGACGGCCTGGTAGAAGGGGGAGCGGTTGCCCCACTCCGAGCCGGCCGGGTCGAGGGTGGTCGGTGCGGTGATCGCGCCGAGGGTGAGCGTGCCGCCCGAACCCTCGCCGCCGCCGCTGCCGGAATCGCCGCCGGCACAGCCGGTGAGAGCGAGAGCGGTGATCGCGAGGGCGGCTGCTGTGGCCTTCCAACGGAACATCCTTGGTCCCTTCATCGGGGCGATACCCCAACGGATCGCCTCTGACGGGAGAACGTAACAGCAAATCCGAACTGTCGCTAGGTTTTCGTTCAAAAAACCTAGCGATCGCTCGCATTTCGTTATAGAACTGTCTCGAGGACCCGACGCGGGCTGCCGACGGAGGCAGCGGTGCGGGATGAGGTGACACGATGACGGACACCATCGGCGCGGTCGGGCGAACCCGGGGGACGTACGCCAAGACCGCAGCGAAGCGCATCGCGATCCTGGATGCCGCGCTGGAGGTGTTCGCCGAGTCGGGGTACCGCGCGGGCTCCCTCCGCGAGGTCGCCACGCGCGTCGGGATGAGCGAGGCCGGCCTGCTGCACCACTTCGCCAACAAGGGCGTGCTCCTCCAGGCGGTGCTCGATCACCGCGACGAGCGCTCCCGCGCGGTGGTGGACTTCGACCACGAGGACGGCCGCGTCGGCCTCCGCGGACTCATCTCCCTCGCCCTCTACAACCAGTCGATCCCCGGTGTCGTGGAGCTGTACTGCACCCTCTCGGCCGAGGCGACGGCGCCGGCGCACCCGGCCCACGCCTACTTCGTCAACCGCTACGCGTACGTGCGCCGCTCCGTCGGAGAGACCTTCACCCGGCTCCGCGAGGCGGGTCGCCTCCGCGCCGACGTCGATCCGGCGCGCGCCGCCATCGCGACGGTCGCCTTCATGGACGGTCTGCAGGTGCAGTGGCTGCTCGATCGTGACGCGGTGGACATGGCCCGCGAGCTGGCGGGCCTGTTCGACTCGATGGTCGACTTCGGTGAGGGCGAGAGTGCGATGACCGGCGTCGTCGTCATCCAGCGCGAGGAGGAGGCGGCATGATCCGCACCTCGTTCGACGCCGGCTGGACGGTCGGCCCCAAGCGCGGCACGTTCGAGGCGCCCGTCGCCGGTGATCGCCGCGCGGTGCTGCTGCCCCATGACGCGCTCCGCGATCTGCCGCGCTCGCCCGACAGCGACCAGGGCGTGCACGCCGGCTACTACCCCGGGGGCGTGTTCGAGTACGCCAAGACGTTCGCGGTACCCGAGGAGTGGCGCACGCGCACGGTCCTGCTCGAGTTCGAGGGCGTCTATCGCGACGCGGTCGTCAAGATCAACGGAGACTTCGCGGCGCACGAGCCCAACGGGTACGCGACGTTCGTCGTCCGCGCCGACGCCTTCCTCCGCTTCGGCCAGGACAACGCCGTCACCGTCGAGGCGCGCGCCCACAAGGACTCCCGCTGGTACGCCGGGGCCGGCATCCATCGGCCCGTCCACCTGATCGTGGCCGACCCGGTGCACCTCGCTGTCGACGGCGTGCGCGTGACCACGCCCGACGTCGACGCGGAGCGCGCGGTCGTCGCCGTCTCGGCGACCCTCGAGAACGGCACCCGGCACACGGCCCTCACGCGCGTGCGCTGGCGCGTCGCGTCGCCGGACGGAACGACCGTCGCGGACGGCTCGGCGCCCGTCACGGTGCTGCCGGGCGAGCCCGCCACCGCCCGCGCCCGTCTCCGCGTGCGCGGGCCGCGGCTGTGGGGGACCGGCGATCCCGCCCTGTACGTGCTCCACACGACGGTGGAGGATGCCGCGGGCGCGGTCGTCGACGAGGACACGACGTCGTTCGGCATCCGCACCCTCCAGCTCGACGCCGCCCGGGGGCTCCGGATCAACGGCGAGACGGTGAAGCTCCGCGGCGCGTGCGTGCACGCCGACAACGGCCCGCTGGGCGCGGCCGCGGTCGATGCGGCTGAGGACCGCCGCATCCGGCTCCTCAAGGCGGCCGGCTTCAACGCGATCCGCAGCGCTCACAACCCGATCAGCCGCGCGCTGCTCGATGCCTGCGACCGCCACGGCGTGCTCGTGATGGACGAGCTGACCGACGTGTGGACCTCGGCGAAGACCACGTTCGACTCCTCGCTGACGTTCCCGGAGCGCTGGCGCGACGACGTGGCGGCGATGGTCCGCAAGGACGTCAACCACCCCAGCGTCATCCTGTACTCGATCGGCAACGAGATCCTCGAGCTCGCCACCCCGCTCGGGTCCGCCTGGAGCCGCCGCATCGCCGAGGCGGTGCGCGAGGACGACCCGACGCGCTTCGTCACCAACGGGATCAACGGCATCATCGCCAACCTCGGTCACCTGGCCGAGGCGATGGCGGAGGCCGCGGCATCCGATCCGAATACGATGATGGCCGGCATGGGCGAGCAGATGGCGCGGATGAACGCGTCCGACCTCGTGACCGCGTCGACCGAGGAGTCGGCCTCCGTGCTCGACGTCGTCGGCTTCAACTACGCCGACTCCCGCTACGCGCTGGACGCCGAGCTGTTCCCCGAGCGCATCATCGTCGGCTCCGAGACGTTCCCCTCGAAGATCGAGGTGATGTGGCAGCTCGTGGAGGAGTGGGACCACGTCATCGGCGACTTCACCTGGACGGGCTGGGACTACATCGGCGAGGCCGGCATCGGCCGCGTCGACTACACCGACGTCGAGGGCTACGAGCCCACCGGCACGGCCGGGCCGTACCCGTACGTGCTCGCCGAGAGCGGCGACCTCGACATCACCGGCCACCGCCGCACCGTGTCGTACTACCGCGAGATCGTGTTCGGCCTCCGCTCCGATCCGTGGATCGCGGTGCACCGTCCGCAGCATCACGGCCGTCCGACCGCGACGACGCCCTGGTCGTGGGATGACACCGTCGCCTCGTGGAGCTGGGGCGTCCGCGCCGGGTCGCCGGTCGCGGTGGACGTGTACGCCGACGCCGACGAGGTCGAGCTGCTCCTCGACGGCGCCTCGCTCGGAACGGCGGCGGTGGGCGCGGCGCCGTACGGCGCAGCGCCGGGCAAGGCATTCGTCGCCCGGTTCGCGACGGTGTACCGGCCGGGAGAGCTCGTGGCCGTCGCCCGGCGCGACGGCGCCGAGGTCGGCCGCACGGCGCTGCGGACGGCGGCGGGGGAGATCGCGCTCGTGGCCCGGGTGGACCGCGACCTCCTGGTGGACGGCTCGGCGGATGCCGCGTTCGTCGAGATCACGCTGGAGGATGCCGCGGGCACCGTGCCGTGCGACGTCGACCGTCTCGTCACCGTGACCGTCGAGGGAGCCGGCACCCTCGGAGGGCTCGCCACCGGCCGGGCACGCACCGAGGAGCCGTTCGGCGGACCCTCCGTCACGACCTCCGACGGACGTGCACTCGCCGTCATCCGGCCGGACGGCGCGGGCACCGTCACGGTGACCGTTCGGGCCGAGGGATGCCGCGACGCCCGGGTGGTGCTCGAGGTCGCCTAGGCTCGCTCGAATGGAGCGCAACTGGGCCGGAACGCACGAGTACACCGCACCGTGGATCCTCCCCGTGGCGGATGAGGACGACGTGCGGCACGCCGTGCGCGAGGCCGAGCGCCGCGTGCACGCCCTGGGCACCCGGCACTCCTTCACCGACCTTCCCGACACCGACGGCACGCTGCTCGACCTCGCGGGCCTGACCGGCGGATTCCTGCTCGACGAGGGCGCCGGCACGGTCACGGTCGCCGCCGGCACGCGCTACGGCGTGCTCGCGGAGTTCCTCGAGTCCAACGGCTACGCCCTGCACAACCTCGGCTCGCTGCCGCACATCTCCGTCGGCGGGGCGACCGCGACGGCCACGCACGGCTCGGGCGACGGCAACGGCGTCCTGACGACCGCGGTCCGCGGCATCCGCTGGATCGACGCGTCGGGCGAGGTGCGCGAGACGCGCGAGGGCGACCCCGACTTCCCGGCGCTCGCCGTCGGCCTCGGCGCGTTCGGGATCGTCGTGGCGGTGACGCTGGCGGTGCAGCCGACCTTCCGCGCCCGCCAGGACATCTACGTCGGGGTCACGTGGGATGCCGCGCTCGCCGACCTCGACGCCGTCACCGGGGCCGGCTACAGCGTCTCCGTCTTCACCCTCTGGAACGAGGAGTCGGTGGGCTTCGTGTGGGTCAAGACCCGCGTGGAGTCCGGTGATGCGGATGTGCCCGACACCCTGCTGGACGGCCGCCGCGACCATGAGGCCGCCCCGCTCGGCACGGCGGGCAACGTCACCGAGGTGCGCGGGGTCCCCGGGCCGTGGCTGCAGCGCCTGCCCCACTTCCGGCTGGACGCCGTGCCGTCGTTCGGCGACGAGATCCAGAGCGAGTACTTCATCGCGCGCGAGGACGCCCCGGCCGCCCTGCGGGCGATGGTCGCGCTCGGCGAGCGGATCCGTCCCGTCCTCATCGTCAGCGAGCTGCGCACCGCCGCGGCCGACGAGCTGTGGCTGAGCGGCGCCTACCGGCGCGACATGCTCGCCATCCACTTCACCTTCGTCAACGACCCGGCCGGTGTCCGCGCGGTGCTGCCGGCGATCGAAGCCGCGCTCGCCCCGTACGCGGCGCGTCCGCACTGGGCCAAGCTGCACACCTTCGACGCCGAGCGGATCGCCCGCGTGCACCCGCGCCTCGCCGACGCCCGCGAGGTCTATGAGCGCCTCGACCCGGAGGGCCGCTTCTCCAACGCGCACCTCGAGCGCGTCGGGGTGCGCCGGGCGCGCTGACGGTCCGCCGCCGTCGCACGGCGATCAGCCCGCGCGGCGCCCTGCCGGCTGCGGATCCTTCGACGGCAGCGGCACCGGGGTCGCCTCGGCGATCTCGTCGCTGAACTCCTCGGGCGGAATGACGCCGATCGGACGCGTCTCGTCGATGGTGAGGCGGAAGCGCCGGGTCTCGTGCCGGTGCAGGCGACCGGATGCCGCGACCCACGTCAGTCCGATGATGCAGGCCAGCGCGCCGGCCGCCGCGCCCACCTGGATCGCCGCGCGGGGTCCGAACTCGGTGGCCACCCATCCCGCGATGGGCGCCCCGATGGGCGTCGCGCCCATGATGACGGCCATGTAGAGCGCGAGCACGCGGCCCCGGAGCGCCGGGTCGGTGGTGGTCTGCACGTAGCCGTTCGCCGTCGTCAGCATCGTGACGGTGCAGAATCCGACGAGCACCAGCGTGACGGCATACAGCGCGTAGAGGGGCATGAACGACGACAGCAGCGAGACGGCTCCGAAGCCGCCGGCGGCCCAGACGACGACGCGCATGCGGGCGCGGTCGCGGCGGGCGGACAGCAGCGCGCCGACGAGCGAGCCGATGGCCAGCACGGAGCTCAGCAGCCCGTAGCCGTCGGCGTCGCGCCCGAACTCGATCGCCATCGTGGAGGCGAAGATCGGGAAGTTCATGCCGAAGGCGCCGAGCAGGAACACCATCGAGAAGATGACGAGCAGGTCGGGGCGTCCGCGCACGTAGCGGAAGCCGTCGGCGAGGCGCGCCGCGCCCGCCGAGCGCACCCGCGGCACGAGCTCGCGCGTGCGGATGAGCGCCAGCGCCACGAGCATCGCGAGGAACGTGCCGGCGTTGGCCAGGAACATCCAGCCGGTGCCGATCAGCACGATGAGCACGCCGCCGACGGCGGGGCCGATGAGGCGGGCCATGTTGAACGAGGCCGAGTTGAGCGCGACGGCGTTGGAGGCGTCGTCGCGGCCGACCACGTCCGACACGAAGGCCTGGCGGGCGGGGGCGTCGAAGGCGTTGACCATGCCGAACCCGAGGGCGAAGAGCCACATGAGGGGGAGCGTCATGACGTGCGTGAGCAGCAGCACGCCGACGGCGACGGCGAGGAGCAGCAGTGCGGACTGCGTGACCATCAGCAGCCTGCGCCGGTCGAACCGGTCGGCGACCCAGCCCGTCACGCCCACCAGCAGCAGGGGCGGGCCGAACTGCAGCGCCATCGTCACGCCCATCGCCGTCGCGTCGTGATTCGTCAGCTCGGTGAGCACGACCCAGTCCTGGGCCGTGGCCTGCATCCAGCCGCCGATGTTCGACACGAGGGCGCCGAGCGTCCACACGCGGAAGTTGAACACCCGCAGCGAGCGGAACATGCTGCTCATCCGTCGGCCACCCCTCGCATGATGGCGGCGGCCTCCGCGAGCACGGCGCGCTCGGCATCCGTCAGCTGCTGCAGCGCCGCCTCGAGCCACGCGTCGCGGCGGCGCACGGTCTCCGCGACGACCTCCCGGCCGGCATCCGTCACGACGATGTTCACCTTGCGGCGGTCGTTCTCGTCGGACGAGCGGGTGAGGTAGCCGAGCTCCTCGAGGCAGTTGACGGTGCGGTTCATCGAGGGGGCCGTGACCCGCTCGCGCTCCGCCAGCTCGCCGAGCGTGTGCAGGCCGTGCACTTTGAGGGCGACCAGCACGGCGAACTGCCCGTCGCTCATCGTGTCGACGGCCCGCTGGCTGCGCAGACGCCGCGCGAGGCGGAAGGTCGCCATGCGCAGATCGGATGCCGCGCCGCTGAGCTCGCCGGTGGTGTCGGGTGCTTCAGGGGTGTCGGTCGTGGCGCTCACGGTTACTTAGCATAGCTCATTAGTCATGCTAAGGGGTTGTCGGAGCACCGTCCCGCTCGCGCGCCTCCTCCTCGCGGCGGCCGCCGCGCGAGGGTCCGAGCGACAGCGACGCGACGAGGCCGAGGGTGAGGAAGCCCGCGGCGGTGAAGGCGCCGAGGCGCGTGCCCTCCGAGAAGGCGGCCTTCGCGTCGTCCGCGATCGCCGCGGTGTCCGGCGACTGCTCGAGGCCCGCGATCGCGCCGCCGGCGCTGTCGACCACCGCCGAGACCACCTGGTCGCGCTGCTCAGGCGGGAGTCCGCGGTCATCGAGCTTCGCCCCGAGGATGCCGGCGGTGCTGGTGAACAGCACGGTGCCGAGGATCGCGACGCCGAGCGCGGAGCCGATCTGCCGGGCGGTGGACTGCGTGCCCGAGCCCTGGCCGCTCTCGGCGACGGGCACGTCGGCGAGCACGACACCCGTCAGCTGGGCGGTCGCGAGTCCGACCCCGAAGCCGTAGACGAACAGGCAGGGGATGAGCCATCCCCACCCGATGCCGGCCCCGACGATGTAGCCCACGCCGGCGACGCCGATGATCTCGGCCACGAGCCCGACCCGCACGACGGCGACCGGCGAGATGCGCCCGGTCGTCGCACCCGCCGCGCCGCTCGCGACGAAGGAGCCGATCGCGAGCGCCAGCAGTGCGAAGCCGGTCTGCAGCGCCGAGAAGCCCTGCACGAACTGCAGCCACAGCGGAAGCGACAGGATGATGCCGAACTCGCCGAGCGAGACGACGAGCGCGGCGATGTTGCCGTTGCGGAACGACGGGATGCGGAACAGCCCCGACGCGATGAGGGTCGTCCTGCCGAGCCGGCTGCGATGCCGCGCCCACAGCACGAAGGCCGCGACGCCCACGACCGCGATCGCGAACGAGATCGGCACGGGCGAGAGGGCGAACGGCCACGTCCAGTCGCCGACGGCCGGGGCCTTCTCGGTGGTCCACCACCCGTAGGTGCGACCTTCGATGAGGCCGAAGACGAGGGTCGCGCTGGAGACGACCGCGAGGGCCGCGCCGACGCCATCGATGCGTCCGGGGCGATCGGCCTTCGACTCGCCGACGCACAGCAGCACGCCGACGATGATCAGTATGCCGAGCGGGATGTTGATCGCGAAGGCCCAGCGCCACGAGAAGTCCGTAGTCAGCCAGCCGCCCAGGAGCGGCCCGACGGCGGCCATGCCGCCGATGGTCGATCCCCAGACGGCGAAGGCGATGCCGCGCTCCTTGCCGCGGAAGGTGGCGTTGATGAGCGACAGCGTGGTGGGCAGCACCATCGCGCCGCCGACGCCCTGCACGAGGCGGGCCAGGATGAGCAGTCCGCCGGTGGGGGCGAAGGCGGCGGCGACCGAGGATACCGCGAACAGCACCACGCCGAGGATGAGCAGGCGCCGACGGCCGAAGCGGTCGGCGAGGCTGCCGAAGACCAGGAGGAACGCCGCGAAGACGAGCGTGTACGCCTCCTGGACCCACTGCACCTCGGTGGAGGTGATGCCCAGGTCGTCCACGATGGCGGGGATGGCGACGTTGACGATCGTCGAATCCACGATGATGAGCGACACGGCGATGCTGATGAACACCAGGCCCGCCCAGCGACGGCGGGTGAAGATGTCGCTCACGGTCTCGTGCATGAGATTTACCTAGCTTTTCTAGCGATCTGTGGTCGCCGATACGTTAGCACGTCTCCGCGTGGGCGGCGATAGGCTCCGGACATGCCCGAGTACATCGACGCGCACGGCGTCACGATCGTCTACGACCGGCACCCCGCCACGGGCGCCGCAGGCGACGGGGAGGCCCGCGGAGTCGTGCAGCTCCTGCACGGCGTCGGGGAGCACGCGGGCAGGTACGCGCGCACGATCGCCGCCCTCACCGGCGCCGGGTTCGTCGTCTACGCCGACGACCACCGCGGGCACGGACGCACCGGCATGACGCAGCACGGTGACGCCCTCCGCCTCGGACGTCTCGGGCCCGGCGGTCATCGGGCGGCCGTCGCGGCCCTGTGGCAGTTCACACGGCTCATCCGCGACGAGAATCCGAACCTGCCGCTCGTGCTCCTCGGGCACTCCTGGGGGTCGTTCCTCGCGCAGATCCTGCTGAACGACCACCCCGACGCCTACGACGCGGTGGTGCTGACCGGCTCCGCGCTGCGCTGGCCGGGGTCGCTGAATCATCGCCCGCTGAACGCGCCGTGGGCGGGTCCCGAGGCGACCGGCCTCGAGTGGCTGTCGACCGACCCCGCCGTGGCGGCGGATTTCGCCGCCGACCCGCTCACGATCGACGTGCCGCTGGCTCAGCTCTTCGGCGCCGCCGAGACGCTGCGCCTCATCGGCCGACCGCGCAGAGACCTCGGCCGCGACATCCCGGTGCTGCTGATGGTCGGCCGCGACGACACGGTGGGCGGTCCGCGCAGCGTGCACCGGCTGGCGGATGCGTACCGCCGCCGATCAGGACTCACGGATGTCACGACGCTCGTCTATCCCGACGCCCGGCACGAGATCTTCAACGAGGGCGTGCAGGACGAGGTGCGGGCCGACCTCCTCGCGTGGCTCGACGCCCGCATCCCCGTGCGGCAGCGGCCGTAGGCTGAGGGCATGCACGGCGAATACAAGGTGCCCGGCGGCAAGCTCGTGGTGGTCGACCTCGAGGTCCGCGACGGACGGATCGCGGACTTCCACCTCGCGGGCGACTTCTTCCTCGAACCCGACGACGCGCTCGCCGACATCGACGCGGCCGTCACGGGTCTGCCTGTCGAGTCCGACGCCGGTCAGATCGCCGCCGCCGTCCGCGCCGCGCTCCCCGCCGGGGCGCAGCTGCTGGGCTTCACCCCGGAGGCCGTGGGCACCGCCGTGCGGCGCGCCCTGGTCACCGCGCCCGGGTGGAAGGACTTCTCGTGGGAGGTCGTGCACGACGCCCCCGTGAGCCCGCGCATGAACCTCGCCCTCGACGAGGTGCTCACCGCCCGCGTCGGCGACGGCCGCCGCAATCCCACGCTCCGTCTCTGGGAGTGGGACGAATCGGCCGTGGTGATCGGCTCCTTCCAGTCGCTGCGCAACGAGGTCGATCCCGAGGGCGCCGCGCGCCACGGCTTCGACGTGGTCCGCCGCATCTCCGGCGGCGGAGCCATGATGATGGGCGCCAACTCGATCGTCACCTACTCGCTGTACGTGCCGGCATCCCTCGTCGCGGGCATGACGTTCGCCGACTCCTACGCCTTCCTCGACGACTGGGTGCTGCAGGCGCTGCGCTCGGTCGGCGTCGACGCGACCTATCAGCCGCTGAACGACATCGCCTCGCCGCAGGGCAAGATCGGCGGCGCCGCGCAGAAGCGGCTCGCCAACGGCGGGGTGCTGCACCACGCGACCCTGAGCTACGACATGGACGGTCAGGTCATGACCGAGGTGCTCCGCATCGGCCGCGAGAAGCTCAGCGACAAGGGCACGGTGTCGGCGGCGAAGCGGGTCGATCCGCTGAAGAGCCAGACGGGGATGCCGCGCGCGGCCATCATCGACACGTTCATCCAGACGTTCTCCACCCTCTACGGCGCGGTCCCGGGGCACATCACCGCGGACGAGTACGCCGAGGCGGAGGCGCTGGTCGCGTCGAAGTTCTCCACGGACGCGTGGCTGCGCCGCGTGCCGTGACCGAACCGACGGCGGGCGCCGTCGCCGGCGGCACGGTCGCTCCCGGCCCGGTGCCCCGCGGTTCCGTCGCGATCCATCACGGCGACAACCTCGAGGTCGCGCGCACCCTCCCCGACGCCTCCTTCACCCTCATCTACCTCGACCCGCCGTTCAACACCGGCCGCGTGCGTGAGCGCGCGATCGAGACGGCCCGGGCCGCGGCATCCGTCCCTCCCGTCGTGGATCAAACTCCACGGATCGGTGCCGCCGGCGCAGCCGTGGCCACCCCTGAGGCCCCCGCCACCCCGGATCCGTGGAGTTCCGCAGGGTCGGCCGACGGCACGCCCGCCTCGCCGGTCCGCGCCGGCTTCCACGGCCGGTCGTACGAGCGGCTGCGCGGCGACCTGCGCGCCTACGACGACGCCTTCGACGACTACTGGGCGTTCCTCGAGCCGCGGCTCGCCGAGGCCTGGCGGCTGCTGGCCGACGACGGCACGCTCTACGTGCACCTCGACTACCGCGAGGTGCACTACGTCAAGGTGATGCTCGACGGGCTGTTCGGTCGCGACCGGTTCCTCAACGAGCTGATCTGGGCCTACGACTACGGCGCCAAGACCCGCAAGCGGTGGCCGACGAAGCACGACACGATCCTCGTGTACGTCAAGGATCCGCGCGGCTACTGGTTCGACTCCGAATCGGTCGACCGGGAGCCGTACATGGCGCCGGGGCTCGTCACGCCCGAGAAGGCCGCGCGCGGCAAGCTCCCGACCGACGTGTGGTGGCACACGATCGTTCCGACCACCGGACGCGAGAAGACGGGCTATCCGACCCAGAAGCCCGAGGGCATCCTGCGGCGCATCGTCCGGGCGTCCTCCCGCCCCGGTGACCGCGTGCTCGACCTGTTCGCCGGCAGCGGCACGACCGGCGCCGTGGCGGCCGCCCTCGGCAGGGATGCGGTGCTGGTGGACGCCAACCCGGCGGCGATCGAGGTCATGCGCCGGCGCATCCCCGACGCGGAGGTTGTCAACCCGAGGTGAGCGCGCGCGCCGCGCGTCAGGATGGCCGCATGGCGCGACAGCGATGGGTGGTGGCCGGTCAGCTCGGCGAGGAGTTCGACGACGGCGGGCGGATGCTGCTGGTCGAGGCCCGCTCGGCGTGGAGCCGCGCTCCGATCCACCGTCGCAAGGCGCACCTCTACCTGTCGGCGATGCGGCACCGGAAGGCCGAGCTCGGCGACCGCATGGAGTACGTGCAGGCGGCGACGTTCCGCGCTGCGCTGGAGGGCCGCGACCTCGAGGTGATCGACCCGACCTCTTACCGCGCCCGCCGGCTCGCGCGCGAGCTGGGCGCCGAGATCCTGCCCAGCCGCGGCTTCGTCACGAGCGAGCCCGACTTCGCGGGCTTCGCCGATGCGCATCCCCAGGCCGCGATGGAGGACTTCTACCGCTGGGTGCGCGAGCGCACCGGCATCCTGATGGAGGACGGCCGCCCGGCGGGTGGTCGCTGGAACTACGACCACGACAACCGGCAGTCGCCGCCCAAGAACGCGCACACCCTCGGCCTGCCCGACCCGTGGTGGCCGGAGGAGGACGACATCGACGCCGAGGTGCGCCGAGACCTCGACCGCTGGGAGCGCGACGGCGACGTGCGCTTCGTCGGCACGGACGGGCCGCGCGAGTTCGCCGTCACCCCGGCGGAGGCGCGCGCCGCGCTGCGCGACTTCATCGAGACGCGCCTCAACGACTTCGGCCCGTTCGAGGACGCCATCCTCGAGGGCGACTGGACGATGGCGCACTCCCTGCTGAGCGTGCCGATGAACCTCGGGGTGCTCGATCCGCGCGAGGCCGTGGACGCCGTCGTCGCCGAGTACACCGCCGGCCGCGCGCCGCTGGCGAGCACCGAGGGGTTCGTGCGCCAGATCATCGGGTGGCGCGAGTGGATCTGGCACCACTACTGGCGCTTCGGCGAGGACTACGTGCACAGCAACGTGCTCGCCGCGCACCGCGACGTGCCGCCCGCGCTGCTCGAGCTCGACGCCGACGAGATCGAGGAGGCCTGCCTCTCGCACGCCGTCGGCACCGTGCGCGACCACGGGTGGGCGCACCACATCCAGCGCCTGATGGTGATCGGCAACCACGCGCTGCAGCGCGGCTACGATCCGCGGGCGATGAACGACTGGTTCGTCTCGATGTTCGTCGACGGCACGCCCTGGGTCATGCCCGCGAACGTCGTCGGCATGACCCTGCACGCCGACGGCGGCAGGGTGGCGACCAAGCCGTACGCGTCGGGTGGGGCGTACATCAATCGGATGTCGGACCACTGCCGCGGCTGCCGCTTCACGCCGACCGTGCGCATCGGCGAGAAGGCCTGCCCCTACACCGCGGGCTACTGGGCCTTCCTCGACCGGGTCGAGCCGATCCTCGGCGACAACCACCGCATGCAGCAGCCGTTCGCGGGGCTCCGCCGCCTCGCCGACCGGCACGAGGTCGTCGCCCAGGAGCGCTCCCGCCCGCCGCTCGGATTCCGCGCCGACGAGGACACGCGGCCGGTGCCGAGCGATCCCGCGTGATCACACCGCAGCATCCGGTCCGCTCCTAGGCTGAACCCATGCGATTCGGAACCTTCATTCCCCAGGGCTGGCGCTTCGACCTCGTCGGCATCGAGCCGGCCGATCAGTGGCGCGTGATGAGCGAGCTCGCGCAGCGCGCCGACGAGGGCCCGTGGGAGTCCCTCTGGGTGTACGACCACTTCCACACCACGCCGGTGCCGAGCGAGGAGGCCACCCACGAGGCGTGGACACTGATGTCCGCGTTCGCCGCGGTGACCGATCAGATCCGTCTCGGCCAGATGTGCACGTGCATGGGCTACCGCAACCCGGCCTACCTCGCGAAGGTGGCCGCGACCGTCGACCTGATCTCCGGCGGCCGCGCCGAGATGGGCATCGGCGGCGGCTGGTACGAGCACGAGTGGCGCGCGTACGGCTACGGGTTCCCCGGCATCCCCGACAGGCTCGGGATGCTGCGCGAGGGCGTCGAGATCATGCATCAGGCGTGGACCACCGGCACCGCGACCCTCGACGGCACGCACTACCAGGTCGACGGGGCGATCGTGCAGCCGCAGCCGCTGCAGGAGGGCGGCATCCCGTTCTGGATCGCCGGCGGCGGCGAGAAGGTCACGCTCAAGATCGCGGCCAAGTACGCCTCGTACACGAACTTCGCCGGGTCGATCGAGGAGTTCGACCACAAGAGCGACGTGCTCCGCGGGCACTGCGAGAAGCTGGGCCGGCCGTTCGAGGAGATCACGCGGTCGTCGAACGTCAACACGATCATCGCCGCGACCGAGGCCGAGGCGGAGGAGCGTCTGGCGCAGGTCATCGCCCGCGTCGCGCCGCACGTGGGCGAGGAGCGCGCGGCCGCGATCGAGAGCGACTACCGCGGATCGCTCGGATTCGGCACGCCCGAGCAGATCGTGGAGCGTCTGGCCGAGCGGGCCGAGCACGGCCTCGGCTACGCGATCCACTACTTCCCCGAGCACGCCTACGACCGCTCGGGCATCGAGCTGTTCGAGCGCGAGGTCATCCCCGCCCTCATCTGACCGCGCGCCGCTTCTCGAGCGAGGAGCGCCGGCGACGAGGCGACACGCCCGACGTCCGCACTACTCGCTCGAGGAGCGCCGGCCACGAGACGCCTCGCCCCGACGTCTGCACGACCGACACCCCGCGAGCCGCCCCATCCGCCACTCGCGGCCCCACCCGCGTCACGGGTCGTGCAGACGTCGGCCGAACCGAGGCGGGTCGCCTTGCTGCGCTCGCTCGCCGGCCGAGTGGGGCGTCGCCCTCGCTGAACGCGCGCCGTCAGCGAGCGGCGGCGGGGGAGCTCAGGCCGAGGGCCCGCAGCAGCGCTGCGATGTCGCCGGCCATGTCGATCGACGGGTCCATCAGCCACTGCTCCTGCAGCCCGTCCGCCAGGGCGATGAGGATGCGGCTCAGCTGCTCGGGCTCGAGCGACGACGGGAGATCGCCGCGCGCCTGGAGGTCGGCGATGGCCGGTGCGAAGCGCGAGCGGATCTGCGCCACGCGCTCCCGGAAGTACTCGTGCCCGTCGTGGGCGGGATCCGTGGCCGCCGCCGACAGGTGCACGTACAGCTGCACCAGCCCCGGCACGTCGGCGTTGTGGCGGATGAGGGCGAGGAACCCGTCGAAGAGGGAGGCGGGGTCGGGTCCGGCAGCATCCATGCCGACGGCATCCACCTCGTCGCGTTTGCGCAGCACCTCGGTGAACAGCTCGTCCTTGCTGGCGAAGTAGTGCAGCAGTCCGGCCTGGCTGAGACCGACCGCGTCGGCGAGTTGGCGGACGGATGCTCCGCTGAACCCCTCGCGGACGATCACCTCCAGCGCGGTGGTGAGGATCTCCTCCCGCTTGGCGATGCCCTTCGCGTACGCGCCTCTCTGTGCCATGAGTCGAGCGTATGGGCGCCCTGCACGTGGGGGAGCGACCCGTCGCCTCACGTGTCGCGGCGGGCGCCCTCCGACGCGGCGACGGTGAAGATCGTCGGCGCACCGTAGCCGGCGGCGTCGAACGCGGCTCTCACGGCGTCGCCCACCCGCTCGACGGCCGCATGTTCGACCAGCGCGATCGCGGCGCCGCCGAAGCCGCCGCCGGTCATGCGCGCACCGATCGCGCCGGTCGCGACCGCGACCTCGACCGCCGTGTCGAGCTCGGGCACGGAGATCTCGAAGTCGTCGCGCATGGAGGCGTGCGATGCCAGCAGGAGCCCGCCGATGGCGCGGGGCCCCTCGGCGCGCAGCGTCGCCACCGTCTCGCGCACGCGCTCGTTCTCGGTCACGATGTGCCGCACGCGGCGGAACGTGGTGTCGTCGAGCAGCCTCTGCGCCCGTGCGAGGTCGCCGACCGACACATCGCGGAGGGCAGGCACGCCGAGAGCGTGCGCGCCGCGCTCGCAGGAGTCGCGACGGTCGCGGTAGCCGCCGGTCGCGTGGGAGTGCTTCACGCCGGTGTCGATGACGAGCACGTCGAGACCCGCGGCGGCGAAGCCGAGGTCGACCACGTCGGTGTCGAGCGATCGGCAGTCGAGGAAGATCGCGGCATCCGTCCGCCCGAGCATCGCCGCCATCTGGTCCATGATCCCGGTGGGGGCGCCGACCGCGTCGTTCTCCGCCGTGCGGCCGATGCGCGCGAGCGCCACGGCGTCGAAGCCCAGCGACCACAGGTCGTTCAGCGCGGCGGCGGTGGCGCCCTCGATCGCGGCCGACGACGACAGACCCGCCCCGACCGGCACGTCGGAGGCGATGGCGAGGTCGAGTCCGCGCGTGGGGGAGATGCCGGATGCTGCCACCGCCGCCCACGCGACGCCGATCGGATACGCGGCCCACTCGGGCACGTCCGATCCGGGGAACAGGTCGGGCAGATCCGCCAGGGCGACCTCGACCGGCTCGTCGGCGAAGGTCGACGCGACGCGGAGCATTCCGTCCGAGCGCTCGGCGGCCACCACGCTGGTGCGGCGGTCGATCGCGAACGGCAGCACGAAGCCGTCGTTGTAGTCGGTGTGCTCGCCGATGAGGTTCACGCGGCCCGGTGCGGACCACGATCCCCGCGGCTCACCCGCGGTCAGCTCGGACAGGAGCGCGGCGGCGCGGGATGCGGCATCCGCGTGTTCGTCGTGCGTCGTCATCGGGCGATGGCCTCTCGGAGTCGGTCGGCGGCGGCCTCCGGGGCGATGTCGCCGATCCAGGCGCCCATCGCGGATTCGGAGCCGGCCAGGTACTTCAGCTTGTCGGCGGCGCGGCGGGGGGAGGTCAGCTGCAGGTGCAGCCGCACCGTGTCACGGCCGACGCCGACGGGCGCCTGATGCCAGGCGGCGATGTAGGGGGTGGGGTTGCCGTAGAGGGCGTCGACGCCGCGCAGCAGGCGCAGGTACACCCCGGCGAGCTCGTCGCGCTCCTCCGGGCTGGTCGCGGCGAAGTCGGCGACGTGGCGCCGGGGCGCCAGGTGCACCTCGATCGGCCAGCGGGCGGCGAACGGCACGTAGGCGACCCAGTGCTCGGCCTCCAGCACCATGCGGGGGCCGGCCGACTCGAAGGCGACGATGCGCTCGAACAGGTCGTCGCCCTCGCGCCGGACCGAGGCGAGGAGCAGCTGGGTGCGCGGGGTCAGATACGGGTAGGCGTAGATCTGGCCGTGCGGATGCCGCAGCGTCACGCCGATCGCCTCGCCCCTGTTCTCGAACGGGAACACCTGCTGGATGCCGGGGAGCAGCGACAGTGCGGCCGTGCGATCGGCCCATGCCTCGATGACGGTGCGGGCGCGCGTCGGAGTGAGCGTGCCGAACGAGCCCTCGTGCTCGGGCGAGAAGCAGACGACCTCGCAGCGTCCGACCGAGCTGCGCGTGCGGCCGAGACCCGGGGCGTCGAGATCGGCGAGATCGCGCGGCGGGTCGGCGGCCGCCGGGGCGTCGGCCGTGGCCGCGGCGAGTCCGGGGCCGAACGACGGCGACTTGTTCTCGAAGACGGCGACGTCGTACAGCGAGGGGATCTCGGACGCGTTGCCGGGCGTCTGCGGCGCGAGCGGATCGAGATGGGCCGGCGGAAGGAAGGCGCGATTCTGGCGGGAGGCCGCGATCGAGATCCAGTCGCCGGTGAGCACGTCGCGGCGCATGGTGGCCGTCTCCGGCCGCCCGTCGAGGACGCGCGGATCGACGGATCGCTCCGCCGGGAGGGCGGTGCCCGGGTCGTCGTAGTAGATGAGGTCGCGGCCGTCGGCGAGCCGGGTCGCACGCTTCACCACGCCCGCGCCGAGCTCCTCCACCATGGATGCCGCGTGGCGGGAGGCGTCGTCGCTCGGCGGGCTGTCCTGCGGAAGCATGTTCACGATAACACGCTACGCGCAGACGGCTGGTAACGTCAACACGCGAGGGGGGCTCACATGGCGAAGCGCGCATCGATGGCCGACGTCGCGGCCCGTGCGGGGGTGTCGGCGCAGACCGTCTCCCGCGTGGTCAACGGCAGTCCGCGGGTCGATCCCGCCACCCGTGCCCGCGTCGAGGCGGCCATGGTCGACAGCGGATATCGCGTGCATCGCGCCGCGCGGGCGCTGCGGACGGGCCGGTCGGGCACCCTGGGCGCGATCGTGTCGACGCTCGCCACCGCCGGCAACTCGCTGCTGCTCGAGGCGGTCACCGAGGCCGCCGCCCGACGCGGCTACGACATCGCCCTCGTCACGATCGGCGATTCCCTCGCCCGGGCGCTCGACCGGCTGCGCGATCAGGGTGTCGACGGCGTCATCGTCGTGAACGAGGCATCCACCCTGGCGCACGCCGCCGAGCTGCCTGCCGACCTGCGCTTCGCCGTCGTCGACTCGCCCCCCGACGACCGGTACGTCGGCGTCGAGACCGACCACGCCGGCGGCGCAAGGGCCGCGACCGAGCACCTGCTCGCCCTCGGTCACCGCACCGTCGTGCACATCGCGGGGCCGGCATCGTCCTACGCCGCCTCGGAGCGCGAGCGCGGCTGGCGCGAGGCGCTGTCGGGCGCGGGCCGTGCCGCCGGCGACGTCGTGCGCGGCGCGTGGACCTCCGCGTCGGGGTTCGACGCGGCCCGCGCGCTGCTCGAGGCCGGCGCCGTCGGCTCGGCCGTGTTCGTCGCGAACGACCAGATGGCGCTCGGGGCGCTCCGCGCGCTGGCCGAGCACGGGCTGCGCGTGCCCGAGGACGTGTCGGTCGTCGGCTTCGACGACGTGGCGGATGCCGCGAACTACCGTCCGGCGCTGACGACCGTGCGTCAGCACTTCGACCGCCTGGGCGAGACCGCCGTCGCGATGCTGATCGACGGCGAGGTCGGCGCGGCCGCCGGGCGGTCGCGGGTGGTGGTGCCGGCCACGCTCGTGGAGCGCGCCAGCACGGCCGCGTTCCCGTCCGCGTAGCCCGCGGCCGGCGTTCCGGCTCGCTGCGCGCTCAGCGAGCAGGGCGGGTGAGGCCGTTTCGGTTCACCGCGCCCGCTCCCACGAGCCGCGCGCCCGACGAACGGTGCGCTCCACGAGCCGTCCGCTCCCACGAGCCGCAGGGATCAGCCGGCTGTGCGCCGCGCTTCCCAGCCGCTGCGGACCATCTCGTCGACGCTCCAGCGCATCTTCCAGTCCAGGTCCTGCGCGGCGAGCTCGCCCGAGGCGACGATGCGGTCGGGATCGCCCGGGCGCCGCGGCGCGATGTCGGGCGTGAAGTCGATCCCGGTGACGCGAGCCATGGCATCCATGATCTGGCGCACGCTGAGACCGTCTCCGGAGCCCAGGTTGTAGGCGGCGTGCAGCGGCTCGCCCGCGGCCAGGCGCTGCGCCGCGGCGACGTGCGCGAGCGCGATGTCGGCGACGTGCACGTAGTCGCGCATGTTCGTGCCGTCGGGAGTGTCGTAGTCGTCGCCGTTGATGCGGGGGGTGCGGCCCTCGATCAGCGCCTCGAACACCAGCGGGAACAAGTTGTGCGGGCTCGTGTCGTAGATCACCGGGTCACCCGAGCCCACGACGTTGAAGTAGCGGAGCGACGTGTGCCGCAGCGGCGAGGCGGAGTCGGCGGTGGCGACGCCCTGGTCGCGCAGCAGCCACTCGCCGATGAGCTTCGACTCGCCGTAGGGCGACGCCGGCGCTTTGGGGGTGTCCTCGGTGACGAGGGCGACGTCGGGGGTGCCGTAGACGGCGGCGCTCGAGGAGAACACGATCGAGGCCACGTCGGCGGCCGCCATCGCCTCGAGCACCACCCGCGTGCCCTCGACGTTCTGCGCGTAGGTGTGCAGCGGGCGCTGCACCGAGACGCCCGCGTACTTGTAGCCCGCGACGTGGATGACGCCGGTGGCGGAATGCTCGCGCAGCGTCCGCTCGACGAGCTCGCGGTCGAGGATCGACCCCTGCACGAACGGCACGCCGTCGGGCACGAAGCCCGCGTGGCCGCTGGAGAGGTCGTCGAGCACGACGGGCGAGAGGTCGGCGGCAGCGAGTGCGCGCACGACGTGGGTGCCGATGTAGCCGGCACCGCCGGTCACGAGCCAGGACATGGGTCTCCTCCGGGTCGAAACGCTGCGGCGCAGGGGGCTGGTCCGCGCCGTCCACGCTACCGGTGCCAGGATGACGGCATGAGCGTCGTCATCGCGGTCGACTCGTTCAAGGGGTCGCTCTCCGCGGCGGCAGCGGCGGAGGCCCTCGCCGAGGGGTGGCGTCGCGTCCTCCCCGACGCCGACCTGCGCCTGCTGCCGATGGCCGATGGCGGCGAGGGGACGCTCGACGCGTTCGCCGCCGCGGTGCCGGGCGCCCGGCGCGTCGCGGTCCGCGTGACCGGACCGGCCGGAACGGCGGTCGATGCGCACTGGCTGCTGCTCCCACCGACCCCGCGGGCCTCCGCCGGCACCGCCGTCGTCGAACTCGCCGCGACCTCCGGCATCGAGCTCCTCGGTTCCCCGCCCGCGCTCCGCCCCCTCGACGCCGGAACGCGCGGCGTCGGTCAGGCGATCGCCGCCGCCCTCGACGCGGGCGTCTCGCGCATCGTGGTGGGCATCGGCTCGAGCGCCTCCACCGACGGCGGCGCGGGTCTCCTTCAGGCTCTGGGTGCCGACCTGACGGATGCCGCAGGCACCGCGATCGCCGACGGGGGCCGCGGCCTGGCGACGCTGGCGGCGGTCGACCTGACGGGTCTGCGCGCCCTGCCGTGCGGCGGGGTCACCGTCCTCACCGACGTGCGCAGCCCGCTGATCGGGCCTGAGGGCGCGGCGGCGGTCTTCGGACCGCAGAAGGGCGCGGCGCCGTCGGACGTCCGGATGCTGGACGCCGCCCTCGCCCGCTGGGCCGCGCTGTGCGGGGTCGATCCCCGCACCCCCGGCGCCGGAGCAGCCGGCGGCGCGGGCAGCGGGCTGCTCGTCTGGGGCGCGACCCTCGAGCCCGGCGCGGCGGCCGTCGGTGAGCTCATCGGTCTGGAGGAGGCGGTGGCCGCAGCATCCGTCGTCGTCACGGGGGAGGGGGCGTTCGACGGGCAGTCCTCCACGGGAAAGGTGCCAGGTCACGTCGCCGCGCTGGCCGCCGCGCACGGCGTGCCGGTCATGCTGGTGGCCGGTCGCATCGCTCCGGATGCCGCGACCGGCGCCTTCGCTCGGACGGTCTCCCTCACGGAGCTCGCGGGCGGCGTCGCCGGCGCGACGGGTGATCCTAGGCGATGGCTTCGTGAGGCCGGTGAGAGCCTGGCGAGGAGGACAATGGGAACGTCTTAATCCCCCCGAAGGAGACCATGTACACCGTCAACGCCTACGCCGCCCCCTCCGCCACCGAGCCGCTGGAGCCGACCACCATCGAGCGCCGCGACCTCGGGCCGAAGGACGTGCTCATCGACATCGCCTACGCCGGCATCTGCCACTCCGACATCCACACCGTCCGCGGCGAGTGGGGCGAGATCGTCTACCCGCAGGTCGTCGGCCACGAGATCGTGGGCACCGTCGCCGAAGTCGGCTCCGAGGTCACGCTGCACGCCGTCGGCGACCGGGTCGGCGTCGGCTGCATGGTCAACTCGTGCCGCGAGTGCGAGAACTGCACGGCCGGCATGGAGAACTACTGCTTGAAGGGCAACGTCGGCACCTATGCCGGCAAGGACAAGGACGGCACCATCACGCAGGGCGGCTACGCCGAGAAGATCGTCGTGGTCGAGGACTTCGTGCTGCGCGTGCCCGAGTCGATCCCCTACGAGGCGGCCGCGCCGCTGCTGTGCGCCGGCATCACCACGTACTCCCCGCTCGCGCACTGGAAGGTCGGCCCTGGGAGCCGTGTCGCCGTCGTCGGCCTCGGCGGACTCGGCCACATGGCCGTCAAGATCGCCCACGCGATGGGAGCTGAGGTCACCGTGCTCTCGCAGACGCTCAGCAAGAAGGAGGACGGCCTCAAGATGGGCGCCGACCACTACTACGCCACGAGCGATCCCGAGACCCTGAAGAACCTGCGCAACTCCTTCGACCTCATCGTCAACACGGTGAGCGCCCCGCTCGACCTGGACGCCTACCTGCGCATGCTCGCCCTGGACGGCACCATGGTCAACGTGGGCGCCCCGCCGGAGGCTCTGCCGCTGCACGTCTTCACGCTGTTCGCCAACCGCCGCACGTTCGCGGGCTCGAGCATCGGCTCGATCGGCGAGACCCAGGAGATGCTCGACTTCTGCGCCGAGCACGGCATCGCGCCCGAGATCGAGCTCATCGACGCCTCGCAGATCAACGAGGCGTACGAGCGCGTGCTGAAGTCCGACGTGCGCTATCGGTTCGTCATCGACACGGCGACGCTCGCTCCGGCCAACTGACCCGATAAGCGCGATCCGCGCTGACACACACCGCGATGCGGTGCTCGTCAGCGCGGATCGCGTTCATCCGGCGCTGCAGACGTGCTCAGCCGCCGAGCGCCGCCGAGACGACCGCACGGGCCTCCTCCTGCACCTCGCGCAGATGGTCCTCTCCGCGGAGCGACTCGGCGTACAGCTTGTAGACGTCCTCGGTGCCCGACGGCCGCGCGGCGAACCACGCGTGCTCGGTCTGCACCTTCAGCCCGCCGATCGCCGCGCCGTTGCCCGGGGCGTGCGACAGCTTCGCGGTGATGGTCTCACCGGCGAGCTCCGTGGCACTGACGGCCTCGGGCGAGAGCTTCGCGAGCTGAGCCTTCTGCGCCGGGCTGGCGGGCGCATCCACCCGCTGGTACGCCGACGAGCCGAACTGCTGCTCGAGCTCCGCGTAGCGCTGCGACGGGGTCTTGCCCGTGACGGCGAGGATCTCCGCCGCGAGCAGGCACAGCAGGATGCCGTCCTTGTCGGTCGTCCAGACGGTGCCGTCCTTGCGCAGGAACGACGCCCCGGCCGACTCCTCGCCGCCGAAGGCGACGGATCCGTCGAGCAGGCCCGGCACGAACCACTTGAAGCCGACCGGCACCTCGAGCAGCGTCCGGCCGAGCGCGTCGGCGACCTTGTCGATGATCATCGACGACACGAGGGTCTTGCCCACCGCGGCATCCGCCGGCCAGCCGTCACGGTGCGAGAACAGGTAGTCGATCGCCACCGCGAGATAGTGGTTCGGGTTCATCAGGCCCGCGTCGGGCGTGACGATGCCGTGCCGGTCGGCGTCGGCGTCGTTGCCCGTGAGGATGTCGTACTCGTTCCGGCGCTCGACGAGCGACGCCATGGCGGAGGGTGAGGACGGATCCATGCGGATCTTCTCGTCCCAGTCCAGCGTCATGAACTTCCACGTCGGGTCGACGTCGGGGTTCACGACCGTCAGGTCGAGCCCGTAGACCTCCGCGATGTGGGCCCAGTACTCGACGGATGCCCCGCCCAGCGGATCCGCGCCGATGCGCACGCCCGCGCGGGCGATGGCCTCGACGTCGATGATGTTCACGAGGTCGCGCACGTAGCCGTCGCGGAAGTCGTACGCGCCGAGCGTGTCGGCGTCGATGTCCTTGAGCGCCGTGCGGTTGACGCCCTCGAGTCCCGCGGAGATCAGCTCGTTGGCGCGGTTCGCGATCCACCCGGTGGCGTCGGTGTCGGCGGGGCCGCCGTTCGGCGGGTTGTACTTGAAGCCGCCGTCGCGCGGCGGGTTGTGGCTGGGGGTGACGACGATGCCGTCGGAGCGGCCCGGGTCATCGAGCGCGCGGCCCTTGTTGTAGGCGAGGATCGCGTGGCTGAGAGCAGGCGTCGGCACCCACGAGTCACGCGAGTCGAGCCGCACGTCGACGCCGTTCGCGACGAGCACCTCGACGGCGCTGCGCTCGGCGGGGAGTGAGAGCCCGTGCGTGTCGCGGCCGAGAAAGAGCGGCCCGGCGATGCCCTGCGCCGTGCGGTAGTCGACGATGGCCTGCGTGGTGGCGAGGATGTGGTCCTCGTTGAAGCTGGTCGACAGGCTCGACCCGCGGTGCCCGCTGGTGCCGAACGCCACGCGCTGCTCCGGAATCGAGGCGTCGGGCTTGCGGTCGTAGTAGGCGGAGATCAGCTCATCGACGTCGATGAGATCGGATGCTTCGGCTGGCTGTCCTGCGCGGCTCATGGTCCCCAGTCTTGCACCGCGTCGCGCGATCCGCGCCGGTTATCCCCGGCCGGCGCGGCCGCGCCCGCGGACACGTTCTCCCACGACCGGTGAACTTCCGCTGACGCGGCCTCGGGGAGGGATCGGCCGCGCGCCGGCGACACGGAGCCTCGGAGCTCGTCGCCGCTCGAGAGGACGGCGCCCGCATCAGGAGCCGAGCGACGCGGCGCGCGCGACGAGGGCGTCGAGGGCGGCGCGGAGCGCGGGGGAGTCCGCCTGGGTGCGCCGGTGCACCGCGACCACGTCCCGCGTCGACGCCGGGTCGGCGGTGGGGATCGCGACGAGATCGGGTCCGAGATCGCCGCGACCGAGCCGGGGCACCAGGGCGACGGCCAGTCCGGCGCGCACGATCTCGATGTGGTTCGGGAACTCCATCGACTCGTGCACGATGCGCGGGGCATGGGGCACGCCGTCGAAGAGCCGCCGCAGCCACTGCCGGCAGATCGTCGCCTCGAAGGTCGCGACCCAGCGCTCGTCGGCGAGGTCATGCGGGTGGAGCACGTCGCGATCGGCCAGCGGGTGGTCGCGCCGCAGGATGACGTCCGCCATGTCGGTGAACAGCGGCGTCTCGACGAGCGGCTCCGGCATCGCGAGCGCGACGCCGCCCCAGCGGTGCACGACGCCGAGGTCGCGCTGTCCCGACGCGACCAGGGCGATGGTCTCCCACGGCTCGCTCTCGCGCAGCGGGAGCGAGAGACCCGGATGCTGCCGCCCCAGCTCCGCGACGACGGGGACGACCAGACCGCGCACGACCGTCGAGAACGCCGCGAGCCGCACCTCGCCGACGAGCGACGCGGTAGCGGCGGTGAGCTGCAGGTCGGCGCGCAGCCGCTCGAGGTCGGCGAGGATCGGCGTCGACGCCACGACGAGCCGTGTGCCCGCCTCGGACAGCACCACGCCGCGACCGACCCGCTCCAAGAGGGTGACGCCCGTCTCGCGCTCCAGGCGCTTCACCTGCTGAGACACGGCGGAGGGCGTGTAGCCGAGCGCGGCCGCGGCGGCCACGACGCTGCCCTGGGTGGCGACCGCGCGAAGGGAGACGACGGCGTCGAGGTCGATCATGAAGCGATGCTAACGGGTGAGGAGCAGAAAGCATCGCTTGTCCTTCATCGGCTCCTGCGCTGGAGTGGGAAGGTGAGCAGACGTGACATGATCCTGGCCGCGATGGTGGCGTCCTTCTGGGGCTTCAACTTCGTGGTCATCGACTGGGGGATGGCGGGCATACCGCCGCTGCTGTTCGTCGCGATCCGCTTCCTCGCGGTGGCGCTCATGGTCGTCGTGGTGCCGCGGCCCGCAGCATCCTGGAGCACCATCATCGGCGTCGGCCTCTTCATGAGCCTCGGACAGTTCGGGCTCCTCTATACGTCGCTCGCGTTCGGTCTTCAGCCGGGCCTGGCCGCGCTCCTGATGCAGGCGCAGGCGGTGTTCACGATCGTCATCGCCGCGGGGGTGCTGCGGGAGCGCCCGACCGTGGCGCAGTCGATCGGCGTCGCCGTCGGCATCCTCGGCCTCGCGATCGTCGCCGCCGGTCGCGGCGGCGACGCCCCCGCGCTCGCCGTCGTGCTCGCTCTGGCAGCGGCGCTGTCGTGGGCGATCGGCAACGTGATCGCCCGTCGCGCCGGGGTGGTGACGGGCCGCGGTCCGCTGGGCGCGCTCTCGCTCACGGTGTGGTCGGCCCTCGTCGTGCCGGTGCCCGCCCTCGTGCTGGCGCTCGCCGTCGACGGTCCCACCGCCGTCGGCGCGGGTCTGGCGGCGTTCGGCTGGCGGCCTGCGGTCTCGACGCTCTACACCGCGGTCGTGTGCACCGTCATCGGCTACGCCGTCTTCAACAGCCTCCTCGCGCGCAACCGCTCGGCGGCCGTCGTCCCGTGGGTGCTGCTGGCTCCGGTCGTCGCGATGGCCGCCGCCGCGCTGCTGCTCGGGCAGATCCCGAACGCGGCGGAGGTCGTCGGCGGCATCGTGCTGGTCGTGGGCGTGCTCCTCACGAGCCTGCGGTGGCGGATGCCGCGGCCCGCACCGTGGGCGCCGGAACGGGCCCGCGAGCAGTCCCCGCCGACCGGGCCGCCGGTCACGGAGGAGGCGGTGCCGCCGCGGCTAGGCTGAGCCGGTGACTTCGGACAGCCCGCCCCCGCGCCGTACCTACAGCTACCTGGGGCCGGCGGGCACCTTCACGGAGGCCGCGCTCGCGCAGGTGCCGGAGGCCCGCGATCAGCAGTGGCGCTCGGTGCGCAACGTCGGCGAGGCGCTCGACGACGTGCTCGAGGGGCGCTCGGACGCCGCGATGATCGCGATCGAGAACTCCGTCGACGGCGGGGTCTCGGTGGCCCAGGACGCCCTCGCCACCATTCCCGGGCTGCGCATCGTGGGGGAGTACCTCGTCTCCGTCGATTTCGTGCTCGTCGCCCGGCCCGGCACGCGACTCGAGGACGTCTCGCTCATCGCCGCGCACCCCGTCGCCTATGCGCAGTGCCTCCGGTGGCTCACCGGCGCGCTCCCGGGCCACGCGCACATCCCCGCGGCCAGCAACGTCGCGAGTGCCGTCGGTCTGCTCGACGGCAGCAGCGACGCGGATGCCGCGATCGCCCCTCCTGGGATCCTCGATCACTACGAGCTCGAGCCGCTCGCGCGCAGCATCGGCGACAACCCCGACGCGGTGACCCGGTTCGTGCTGGTCAGCCGCACGGTCACGCCGCCGCCGCCCACCGGCGCGGACAAGACGTCGCTCATCGTCGAGCTGCCCGAGGACCATCCGGGCGCGCTGCTCGAGCTCCTCGAGCAGTTCGCCACCCGCGGGATCAACCTGAGTCTTCTCGCCTCGCGCCCGATCGGCGACGCCCTCGGCCGGTACCGCTTCGTCATCGACGCCGACGGTCACGTCGAGGACGAGCGGATGGCGGACGCCCTGCTGGGTCTCCGGCGCTTCAGCCCGCGCGTCGTGTTCCTCGGGTCGTACCCCCGCGCGGACCGCGCGGTCATCCGCTACCCCGAGCGCTACTCCGACGACGTGTTCGTCGAGGCGCGCGACTGGCTGCGCGGCCTCCTCAGCGGCGAACCCGAGGCGTGACGCCCGGGGCCTGACGCCCGATCAGATCAGGCCGCGGCCATCGCCGGCGCGAGCGCGGCCGCGATGAGCTCGATCGTCTGCACGCGGCCGGGTGCGGCATCCATCGGCTCGTTCTCGTACGACCCGGCGATGGGCGAGATCATCACCTCGTCGACCTCGTGCCTGGCGGCGAAGGCGAGCAGTTCGGATGCCACGTCCGCACCGGTCCCCACGAACCACTTGGCGCGGCCCGAGGTCATGATCGAGCGGGTCATCGCGTCGAAGTCGTCGGCGCGGGCCAGCGACTCCTCCACCGTCTCGAGCGGCACGAGCGGCATGTTCGAGCGCAGCCGCGCCATCATCCGCTGGTTCGGGAGCGAGCGCTCCTCCGCCTCCTCCGCCGTGGGGGCGGCGACGGCGTTGACGGTGAGGAAGGTCCGCGGCGCCGCGAGCGTCGCGCTCGGCTGGAAGCCGGTGCGGTAGAGGTCGAGCGCGCGCTCGAGTCCCTCGCCGGAGAAGTGGTTGGCGAAGACGTAGGGCAGGCCCATCGATGCGGCGAGTCGCGCCGAGTAGTCGCTCGAGCCCAGCAGCCACACGTCGGGGGTGCCGGTCGCGGCAGGCGTCGCGCGCACGGCGTAGTCGCGGCCCGAGGTGAAGCGCAGGGTCGCGCCGTCGGCGGAGACGAGCGACAGGATGTCGGCGACGTGGTCGGGAAAGCGCTCGACGTCGCTCGTGGTGCCCGACTGCCGCAGCAGCTGGGTGATGACGGGGTCGCTGCCGGGCGCACGCCCGATGCCGAGGTCGATGCGGCCGGGAGCGAGGGCCTCGAGCGCGGCGAACTGCTCGGCGACGACGAGGGGCGAGTGGTTGGGGAGCATCATGCCGCCCGATCCGACCCGGATGCGCGCGGTGCGCGCTGCGGCGGCCGCCATCAGCACGGGCGGCGTCGTCGAGGCCACGGCGGGCATGTTGTGGTGCTCCGCGAACCAGTACCGCCGGTAGCCGGCGGCGTCGGCTGCCGTGGCGACGCTCAGGGAGGCGGCGACGGCCTGCGCGCTCGTCTGACCCGTGCGGACGGGCACGAGGTCGAGGACGGACAGGGCGGGGGCGGCTGAAGTGCTCATCCCTGAAGGCAACCGCTCCGCGCCTCACGGCATTCCTCGGAGCTGCGAGAACACCTGCTCGACCGGCTCAGCGCCGCGACGCGCCCTTCACGGCCTCGTACGCCTGCAGCGCCGCCTTCCGCGTCTCGCCGAGATCGACGATCTGCGGCGGAGGCGAGTCGGAGACGTGATCGGGTGCCCACTCGGCGATGTAGCGCGACGCCGGATCGAACTTCTTCGCCTGCAGCTCGGGGTTGAAGATGCGGAAGTACGGGGCCGCATCGGCGCCCGAGCCCGCGACCCACTGCCAGTTGAACGAGTTGCTGGCGCCGTCGGCGTCGACGAGCGTGTCCCAGAACCACTCCTCGCCGATGCGCCAGTCGATCAGAAGGTTCTTGATCAGGAACGACGCCGTCACCATGCGCACGCGGTTGTGCATGTAGCCGGTCTGCCAGAGCTCCCGCATGCCGGCGTCGACGATGGCGAAGCCGGTGCGGCCCTGCTGCCACGCGGAGAGGTGCTCCGGATCCGGCGTCGGCCACGGGAACGCGTCGAAGTCGCGGCGCAGGTTCTTCGTCGCGAGATCGGGGAAGTGGAACAGGGTGTGCCACGCGAACTCGCGCCATCCGAGCTCCGACAGGAACATGCCGCCGACACCGGCCTGCACCGACTCGTGCCAGATCGTGTGCGGGCTCAGCTCGCCCCAGCGCAGCCGCGGCGACAGCAGCGAGGTCGCCCCGGCCGACGGGGTGTTGCGGGCGGCCTCGTACGACGAGCTGTCCTCGGTCAGGAACTCGTGCAGACGGCGACGCGCCGCGGGCTCGCCCGGCTCCCACATCTCGCGCAGACCGGCCGCCCAATCCGGGTGCTGCGGCAGCAGCTCCCACGACTCCAGGTCGTCCGAGGGCGGAGCCTTCGAGACGCCGGGGATCGACAGCGGCTCCGGGAGGGGCTCGCGGGGCGTCGGCAGCGCGAGGCATGCGCGCCAGAACGGGGTGTAGACGGAATACGGAGTGCCCGATCCGGTCGCGACCGTCCACGGCTCGAACAGCACGGACGCGGCGAAGGACTGCGCCGTCAGGCCGTCGTCGCGCAGCGCGGTCTTCAGCGCCGCGTCGATATCGCGCTCGGGCTGACCGTAGCGACGGTTCCAGAACACGGCTCCCGCTCCCGCATCCCGCGCCAGCTCGGCGACGACCTTCTCGGCGGGCCCCCGGCGCAGCACCAGCGTCGACCCGCGCTCGCGCAGCCGCTCCGCCAGTGAGGTGAGCGAGTGGTGCAGCCACCAGCGGGCGGCGCCGCCGAGGGGACGGATGCCGGGGCTCTCGTCGTCGAGCAC
Organism: Microbacterium lemovicicum; assembly: GCF_003991875.1. NCBI lineage: Bacteria > Bacillati > Actinomycetota > Actinomycetes > Micrococcales > Microbacteriaceae > Microbacterium > Microbacterium lemovicicum. The sequence goes on along the minus strand of NZ_CP031423.1, from coordinate 3,018,742 downwards.
GTACAGCCCGATCACCGGCTCGTCGCGGTCGAGGGCGGCGCGCAGGGCGGGGTGGTCGGCGAGCCGGAGGTCGTCACGGAACCACACGATGGACGGACTCGTCATGCGGACATCCTGCCGAGCGCCGCCGACGTCGGCGCGGGCTTGACAGCTTCGCGCACTTCCCGCCTCGAAGCGCTGGGGACGAATTATGTCGGCCGCGACTCCGCTGGGCCGACGAAAGTCGTCCGCAGCTTCACTCGACTGCAGGTACTCATCGGCGCTGCAGGGCGGCGCGGACCCGCGCGGCGATGGCATCGGGCGCGCGCAGGTGCTCCTTGCGCAGACGGACGATCACCCACCCGTCGAGGACGAGGCGTTCGATGTCGTCGGCGTCCTTCGCGTACTGGCGCTCGTCGGTGCGATGCTGCCCGCCGTCGTACTCCACCAGCACGCGCTCGCGTTCATAGACGAGATCGCCCCACTTGACGTGCCGCCCCACGCGGTCGCGCACGGACGCGTTCACCACCGGCTCCGGGAGTCCAGCACGCACCAGGATCAGCCTGACCTGCGTCTCGCGGAGCGAGTCGGTCCGCGGGCGCACGAGCTCGAGAGCGGCTCGAAGTCGCGGAACCCCATGGCGTCCCGCGTGTCGCACGACGGCGAGCCTGAGGTCGTCGATGGACGCCAGCGGGTGCTGCCGCTGCACGAGCCAATCGCCGATCTCGATCAGCTCGTCCAGGCCGAGAATCGAGGAGAGGTCGGCCCAGGTCTGCAGTGCTGAGGTGACGGGCAGCCCCCGAACGAGCAGAACATCGCCACCGCCCAGGGTGGGGTGGACCACGACGCCTGTGCGACGGCGCCGGGCATCGGCCGCCTCGATCCGCACACTCACATGCAGAGTCGCCGGATGCAGCCGCTCGGATCGGAGCGGCATGCCGTGCACGATCGCGGCGGTCACGTGGCTGAAGCACGCGCGGCCACCGAGCCGTAACCGCTCTGACGCGGCGGCTTCGAGATGGCGTGTCTCCGCAGCCTCCCACGGCGGCAGACCGGCGAGGGATGCGGCATCCGTCGTCGTCCTGACGCCCCAGCGCGGAGCGCGCAGATCCGCACGCCTCAGGCGCTCCCGAGACACCCCGGCGGCGAGGGCGTCTCGGGTGGTGAACGCGGTGGGCAGTCCATTCGGCAGCGGTGCAGGTCGCGACATCCCCTGACGTTCGCCGAATCCGCTTCGCCCGCGGGCGCGACACCGACCGCAGCGGGGGCTTCGCATCGTGACCTGGGCCTGTGGAGGACCCGCGCGCCGACCCCTCCCCGCTCGCCTCGCCCGCCCACCACCCCCATCTCGCCGCCCACCCAGCCCGCCCACCTCGCCCGCCCACCTCGCCCCGGGCCGGAGCCGCCAGTATCGGGGACGCCTTTCGTCGCGGCGGACACGGCGGCGACGACGAAAGTCGTCCCCGGGAGCGCCCCGCGGCTCGAGAGCCAGGAACGGGCGCCCGGATCAGAGACGGGAGGTGTCGTGACCGGCGGGCAGGGCGGCGATGATGCCGCCGGCGACGAGACGCACGCGGATGCGTGTCGCCTCGCCGAACTCGTCGCCGTCGAGCTGCACCGCCTGCGCGCTCTCGGCCTGCAGCTCGATGCCCTGGCCTCGGGAGTAGATGACGGTGCTGTCCCGCGTCCGCAGCGCCAGCACCTGACGGCCGGCGCGGAAGCGGCGCAGGAAGCTGTTGTCCCACGCGACGCGGCGCCAGACGAGGAACCATCCGAAGAAGTTCTTCGGCGCGAAGATGGCGACGTCGAGCTCGCCGTCCGAGACGGACGCACCGGGGATGAGCTCGAGGCCGGCGGGCAGCGATCCGCAGTTGGCCACGAGGATGCTCTGCACGCGGGCCGAGTGGAGCTTGCGGCCGGGGATCTGGTACATGATCCGAAACGGCGTGGCCTTCGCGAGGGAGCGCGCCGCGCCGTCGACGTAGGCGATCCAGCCGACCTTCTTCTTGAGGTCGCCGCTGGTGTTGGCGATCATCGCGGCGTCGAGCCCCATGCCGCCCATCACGACGAAGGCGTGCTCGATGGAGCTGCCGTCCGAGCGCTGGAGGGCGGCGAAGCCCACGTCGATGGGCAGGTGGTCGCCCTCGAACGTGGCGCGGATCATCGTCTCGGGGTCGCCGAGCGGCAGGAAGAGGTTGCGGGCCAGGAGGTTTCCGGTGCCGCTCGGCACGATCGTGAGCGGCACGTCGGACCCGCACACGGCCTCCGACACGGCCCGCACCGTCCCGTCACCGCCGGCGACGAGCACCGCATCGACCTTCTCGGCGAGGGCCCGGCGGGTGACCCCGTCCCCGAGGTCCTCGACCGTGGTCTCGAAGAAGAGCGGCTCGTCCCAGCCCGCCTCGGCCGACAGGCGCGTGACCGCGGAGCGCAGCTGCTCCGCGTCGACCTTGATCGGGTTGTAGACGAGGGCGGCGCGACGCAGCGGCGGCTCGACATCGGCGGGAGGCACGCGATCGGCCGACACGTCGTCGGGACCGTTCGCCATGGGTACACCTTATGGCCGCCGTTCCGGGGCTTCCCTGAGAGCGCTGGGCGGCCCGCGGCGCGGCGGGCCGCGGCATCCCGCCCATAGAATCGAAGGGTGATCGATCCACTGCTCCTGCGCGACACGCCCGAGATCGTTCGCGAGTCCCAGATCGCCCGCGGCCTGTCTCCCGAGACCGTCGACGCGGCCATCGCCGCCGACCGCGACCGCCGGGCCGCCATCACCGCGTTCGAAGAGCTGCGCGCGGCGCAGAACGCGCACGGCAAGACGGTCGCGAAGGCGTCCAAGGACGACAAGCCCGCGCTCGTCGCAGCGGCCAAGGAGCTCAGCGAGCAGGTCAAGCAGGCGCAGCACGCGGTGACCGCCGCGGAGGATGTCGCGACCGCGGCCATGGCCGAGATCGAGAACATCGTCATCGAGGGCGTGCCCGCCGGCGGCGAGGACGACTTCATCACGCTCCGCACCCACGGCGAGCCGCCGGCGTTCGACTTCACGCCCCGCGACCACCTGGAGCTCGGCGAGCTGCTCGGCGCGATCGACATGGAGCGCGGCACCAAGGTGTCGGGCAGCCGCTTCTACTTCCTCACCGGCATCGGCGCGCGCCTCGAGATCGCGCTGATGAACCTCGCCCTCGACCGTGCCCTGCAGGCCGGCTTCACTCCGATGATCCCGCCGACGCTCGTGCGTCCGGAGGTCATGCAGGGCACCGGGTTCCTCGGCAAGCACTCGGCCGAGGTCTACCACCTCGAGGATCAGGACATGTACCTCGTCGGCACGAGCGAGGTGCCGCTCGCCGGCTACCACATGGGCGAGATCCTCGATGTGGCGAACGGCCCCAAGCGCTACGCCGGCTGGTCGACCTGCTACCGCAGCGAGGCGGGCTCGTACGGCAAGGACACCCGCGGCATCATCCGCGTGCACCAGTTCAACAAGCTCGAGATGTTCGTCTACACGACGCCCGAGGCGGCGGAGGAGGAGCACCTGCGCCTCGTCGGCCTCCAGGAGCAGATGCTCCAGGACCTCGGCCTGTCGTACCGTGTCATCGACGTGGCGGCGGGCGACCTCGGCTCCAGCGCTGCCCGCAAGTACGACGTCGAGGCCTGGGTGCCCACGCAGGATGCCTACCGCGAGCTGACCAGCACGAGCAACTGCACCACGTACCAGGCGCGCCGGCTCGACATCCGCCACCGGCCGGCCGTCGAGGCGGGCGCCGCTCCGGCGAAGCCGACACCGGTCGCCACGCTCAACGGCACCCTCGCGACGACCCGGTGGATCGTCGCCCTCCTCGAGACGCATCAGCGGGCCGACGGCTCGGTGACGGTGCCCGAGGTGCTGCGGCCGTTCCTCGGCGGACTCGACGTGCTGGAGCCCATCGCGTGACCCCCGACGATGCCGGCATGCCCGACACCGGAACGATCGACGTCTCCCCGCAGGAGGATGCCGCGGAGCTGGTGGAGGAGATCGCCCAGGGTGCCGCGGCTCCCGGCGCCGCGGAGCGCATGCTCATCGCCCTCGACATCGACGGCACCGTCCTCCTCGAGGACGAGACGCTGAGCCCCGGCATCATCGACGCCGTGGCCGCCGCGCACGCCGCAGGCCACGAGGTCATGCTCGCCACCGGGCGCAGCTGGAGCGGCACGCAGCACATCCAGCGGCTGCTCGAGATCGAGCCCGAGTACGTCGTGTGCTCGAACGGCGCGGTCGTGCTGAAGCGGCAGACGGATGCCGCCGGCGCCGCGTCCTACGTCCGGTTCCACACCGAGACCTTCGACCCGCGCACGGTGCTCGAGCTGCTGCGCACGCACCTGCCCGAGGCGCACTTCATGGTCGAGCTCGAGGACGGGGTGCGCCTCTACACCGAGTCGATGCACGACTGGAACCTCTCCGAGGCACGCGAGGTCGCGTTCGAGGAGCTGGCGCAGCATCCGGTCAGCAGAGTCGTCGTCGTCGCGCCCGACCACAGCGAGGAGGACTTCCTCGCACTCGTGGGCGACATCGGGCTCAACCAGGTCTCGTACGCCATCGGCTGGACCGCCTGGCTCGACATCGCCCCCATGGGCGTCGACAAGGGCACCGCGCTCGAACGGGTGCGCGGGCTGCTCGGGGTGCCGCCCGAGCGGGTGATCGTGTTCGGCGACGGCCGCAACGACATGGGCATGTTCGCATGGGCGCTGTCGCACGGCGGGCGCGCGGTCGCCATGGCGCAGGGTCCGCAGGAGGTGCGGGATGCCGCGGGCGAGCGCACCACGTCGGTGACGGAGGGTGGCGTCGCCGCGGTGCTCCGCACCCTCTGACCCCGCGGGTCGTTCAGCACCTCCTCAGCCGTGTTCGCGACAATGGTCGCGATGGCCCGTCTACTAGACTCGGCCTCTGTCGACGGATGACGCCCCCGCTCGGGGCGCTCCGCCGGGAGGGTTGTCCGAGCGGCCGATGGACCTGGTCTTGAAAACCAGTGGGCAGCAATGTCCCGTGGGTTCGAATCCCACACCCTCCGCCCTGGCGAGGAGTGTGCCCCGATCGTGCCCGTAGACGTTCTGCCGAGAGGACACGAGTGAGCCCGACGAACCCGCCCGCACCGCGCGGCCGCCGCACGGTCGCGCGCCACGGTGCGCTCACCTCGCCGAGCCCGTTCGGCCAGCTGCTGAAGCTCCTCGGCGTCATGCTCGCCGTCGTCCTCGTCGCGGGTGCAGGCGTCACCGCCTACGCGGCCTACGACCTCACCGCCAGCTTCACCGACGAGGCCGTCGCGCTCGAGGGTCAGGATTCCGTTCCGCCCGACATCGGCGCGATCGAAGGCGGAGTCAACCTCTTCATCGCCGGCACCGACGAATGCCTGCCCGAATTCGCCGACTACTTCGGCGACCGCTGCACCGGCGCCGACGCGGGTGGCGAGCTGAACGACGTCAACCTGCTCGTCCACATCTCCGACAACCCGCGGCGCGTGACGGTCATCTCCTTCCCCCGCGACCTCATGACCGAGATCCCCGTCTGCACGAACGCCGACGGCTCCGAGGCCGGCGGCATCAGCAAGGGCCAGATCAACTCCGCCTTCACGTACGGCGGGCTGTCGTGCGCCGTGAAGACCGTGTCCGAGCTCAGCGGTCTCAGCATCCCGTTCGCCGCGAAGGTCAATTTCGGCGGCGTCATCAACATCACCGACGCGATCGGCGGTGTCGAGGTCTGCATCGGCAACGGCGGCATCCGCGACTCCTACACCGGCATCGACTGGCCCGCCGGCATGCGCAACGTGCAGGGCATCGACGCCCTGCAGTTCCTGCGGACGCGCCACGGACTCGAGAACGGCAGCGACCTCGCGCGCATCTCGAACCAGCAGCAGTACATGTCGCGCCTGGCGCACAAGCTGGTCGGCGAGGACGTGCTGTCCAACCCCGCGCTGCTCTACAAGCTGGCCACCACGGCCGTCGAGAACGTGACGCCGAGCCAGAGCCTGGCCAACCCGCTGACCCTCGTGCAGATCGCGCTCGCCGTGAAGAGCGTGCCGTTCGACGAGATCGTCTTCCTGCAGTACCCCGTCTACGACGACCCGTCCGACTCGAACCGCGTGGTGCCGAACTACGAGGCGGCCGATCAGCTGTGGGCGGCGCTCGCCGCCAACCAGCCGATCGTGCCGACGAGCGATCCGGACAGCACGGGGGGCGTCATCGCCGCCGACCCCGGCACCGAGGTCACGCCCGCCCCCGTCGAGTCCGCCGACCCGGGTGCCACGCCCGCACCGAGCGAGTCCGCGGTCGAACTGAACTCGTCGATCCCCGGCACCACGGCGGCGCAGGCCACCTGCTCCGCCGGCAATCTCCGAGCGGACGGCTGACCTTGCCGATGAGCGGATGCCGCGGCATCCGCTTCTCGTGTCGTCGAGCGCTCGCAGCGGAAGGGATGAAGCATGACCGGCGCCCCTGACCGGCGGCCTCCGCTCGCGCAGCACGGACGTGCGCCGCGTTCGCGACCGCTGACGCGTCTGCTGCTGGCGATGGGAGTGGTCGCGGCCGTGCTCATCGTCTCGATCGGCGGCGTCGGGGCATTCGCCCTGTGGAATGCGGCCGACCTCATCTCGGCGAGCTCCGTGCAGATCGGCGACGAGGACGAGCTCCCGCCGCCGACCATCGGCGAGATCGAGGGCGACGTCACGATGCTGCTCGTCGGCACCGACTCGTGCGAGGGGCCGAACGCCGCGCTCTCGGGCGCCTGCCAGGCCGGCGACACCGACGGCGAGCGCAACGACGTGACGATGCTCGTGCGCATCAGCGACAGCCCGAGGCGGGTGACGGTGGTGTCGATCCCGCGCGACATGATGGTGTCGCTCCCGGAGTGCACCGGCCCCGACGGCCGCACGTACCGGGCGGAGTCGTCGGCGATGCTCAACGCCTCGTACGCGAACGGCGGGCTGTCGTGCACCGTCGACACGGTGGAGAAGCTCACGGGTACGCAGATCCAGTACGCCGCCGCGATCCGCTGGACCGGTGTCATCAACCTGTCCGACGCCGTCGGGGGAGTGGACGTCTGCGTCGCCGGCGACATCTCCGACGGCTACACCGGCCTGAATCTCACCGCGGGCACGCACACGCTGCAGGGCGCGGAGGCGCTGCAGTTCCTGCGCATCCGCCACGGCATCGGCGACGGCTCCGACCTCGGACGCATCTCGAACCAGCAGCAGTTCATGTCGTCGCTCGTGCGCAAGCTGCAGAGCCAGTCGGTGCTCGGCAACCCGGCGACCCTTCTGAACTTCGCGGGCACCGCCATGCAGCAGGTGTCGAACGGCCAGCTGATCCTGAGCTCCGGGCTGGCGAACCCCACGCGCATGGTGCAGATCGCCATGGCGCTGCGGAGCGTGCCGTTCTCGGACATCGTCTTCGTGCAGTACCCGACCTACTACTCGAGCTCGGGTGCGAGCAGGGTGCTCCCGGTGACCGATGCGGCGGACGCCCTCTTCGCCGCGCTCGCCGAGAACAAGGCGCTCATCCTGACCGGCGAAGCCAGCCAGGGGAGTGCGGTCGAGGTGACGGGCGAGGCCGCGCCGCTGCCGACACCGACGCCGACGCCGACAGGCGGGTCGGGTGCGGAGACGCCCGCCCCCGCGGCGTCCGCCACGGCGTCAGCGCCGGCTGATCCCTCCGTCGATTCCGTGGAGCTGCCGAGCGCGATCGCCGGCACCACGGCCGCCCAGGTCACCTGCACCCAGCCGCAGCGCTAGCCCGATGCGTTCGCCGGGTGGTGTACCGCCCTGACGCATCGCCCCGGTGGCGTGAGGTCCACCTGACGCGAGATGCGGCATCCCGTCGTGGATTTCCGCAGCTCGCGTCCACCGGTTGCCAATTCCGACGACCTGCCCGCCCTGACGCATTCGCTCGAACGGCGTGCCGTTCATATGACGCGAGATGTGGCATCCCGTCGTGGATTTCCGCAACTCGCGTCCAATGGATGCCGATCCCGACGACGTTCGGCGCTCGGGTGCGCAGCGGTTATGATGGGTGTCGCGCGACGCATTCCGGTGCTCGCGCATGGAGACGTCGCATAGTTCGGCCTAGTGCACCACCCTGCTAAGGTGGAGTCCTCGCAAGGGGACCGAGGGTTCAAATCCCTCCGTCTCCGCCACCACATACGCCCATAGAACTGCAGAAAGACGCGGGACTGGGGGCGTTCTGCTTTCCAGTCAGGTGGCGCGTGACAACGGAACGGCAACAACCCGCGCTGCGATCGCCTCATCGAGACGGACCGTGAGCGCCTCCAGGTCGTCGTCAAACAGGTCCGCGTAGACGTCGAGTGTCATGGCTGCGGAGGCGTGTCCGAGCATCCGCTGGATGGCCTTCACGTTGGCGCCGGAGGACACCGCGAGCGATGCGGCCGTGTGCCGGAGGTCGTGCAGCACGAGGGGCTCGACGCCGGCAGTCACGAGCGCGCTCACCCACCACGAGCGGGAGCCGGCTGAAGCCCTCGTGCGTCGCATGTAGCCGCCGTGGCCGTCATCAAAGATCAGCGCCTGGGGCGCCTTCCCTTCGACTGCGGCCGCGAGCTGCTGCAGGACCGTGGCAGGTACGGGCACCTGTCGTGATTCATGGGTCTTCGGTGTGCCGGGGTGGAACTCTCCGTGCACCTCGACCACGTTCCGCGTGACGCTGATCCGGTGCCGCAGGAAGTTCACGTCTGAGACGCGGAGGGCGACGAGTTCGCCCCACCGGAGTCCGCAGTATCCGAGTGTGAGGACGAGCGCCGGCCGCGGGGAAGCCTCAGCCACAGCCCACAGCTCCTCGTGAGTCAGGTAGCGACGCGAGCGCGAACTGACCTTGCGGGGGAGCCTGACGCCGCGGGCGGGGTTCGCGAGGATGCGACGATCTCGCTCGGCAGTGTCGAGGATGCCGGCCAGGATGCCGAAGGCCCGCGCCACGACGGTCGGGCTCTTGCCAATCCCCGCCACCCACGCCTGCACCTCTGAGTGACGGATGCCAGCGATAGAGCGCGGTCCCCATGCCGGCTCGACGTAGTTCGCCCACGATGCCCGCAGGGGAGCGTAGGACGATGGTTTCAGCAGAGCCTGCTTGTTCGCCAGCCACGCTGTGCTCAGCTCGCTCACCGTTGTCTTCGCGGCAGCTGAGGAGATGTAAGTCCCGTCTGCCTTGCTCACTGTCTGGCGGGCTATGTGCTCCTCAGCGGCCTTCTTGGAGGGAAAGCCACGCTTGGAGGTCTGCTGATTCAGAGGGTCTCGCCAGACCGCACGATAGAGACGCTTACCCGCCTTCGTCTCATAGGCGTGAACGCTGCCCATCAGGTCAACGCTCGCCGATGCGGGAACTCCTCATTCACTGGCGCGATCTCGATCTGACGCGCGTCAACGCGATAGTGCCCGAGCCAGTCGTCGGCAGTCACGTCAGCGACGCCCGGAACGTCGTCTGGCATGCTGAGCGGCGACTCATGACGCAGCCAGGGTCCGATCTCGCTGCGGTCCAACAGATCAAACGCCGTCATCTTCACGACGGTGGTTCCGTCAGGGAATGCGGGCGGTACGAGCAGATCCATAGGCGTGACCTTCAGGACGCGGGCGAACGCCATCAGATCGTCCACATCGACGCGACGTTGACCGTTCTCGATGAGAGACAAGGTCGCTTTACCCATCGGACGCCCGTGGTAGCTGACGAGATGCGCCACGTCTTCCAGTCGCATGCGGCGGTACTTCCGGATCCTCCGGATGTTCGCGGCAACCGTCTCACCTGTTGAAGTCTCTGCTTGTCTCTCCACGAGAAAACTTTACTCGATCATAGCTAAAGCCGGTGGTACAGTTTAGGAAACCTAAACTCAACACCACCAAATATGAACGGAGATATCGTGAACGAGTACCTCACCGCTGACCAAGTGTGCGAGATCGTCCCTGGAATGACAAAGACGGGACTGGCGCAATTGCGGTTCACCGGACACGGCCCGCGGTTCCTGAAGCCCACTCCGCGAAAGGTGCTCTACCGGCGCAGCGACGTGATCGCGTGGCTGGAGGGGTCGGAGCAGACCAGCACTGCGAGCGTCCGGTGACGCGAAAGAGCCGCCCGGACTTTCCCCGGACGGCCCTAGGTGAGACGGCTATTTCTCCCGATGAGCATAACCACCCCTCCTCGGTCCGCGCCGGTGGTGACCGCGCGCGGCCGGAGACGCCTTCGCAGGCGGCAACGTGGGAACGGGTGCAGCTGAATGCTCGCGTTGCGGGACTGTGTGACGCCTGCGCGGCTCAATTCGCCTGGGGTGCACAGCTCGGTTTCACTAACGTCCACCCACCTTGCAAGGCATGTAGGTCGATCGTGGATGCGCTGCCGTCTCTCCGTCCTAATGGATGGCGAAGCGTGACGGGCTCTGCGGGTGCGGCTAGGAACTGGGTCGCAGCGGCCGGAGGTTCCAATCTGACACGAACCACAGAGTTCCCCGGTGTCGGAAGTGGTGCGTGAGGTGTGGCACAGATTCCGACGCGATCTCTGCTGCGCAGCGGGAATCTCAGCAGGCTCCGTCTCACAGCCGGTCAGCGGCTCGTTCTTCTCGTCCTCGTGGATCACGCGGACGGTGACGGGATCAGCTACCCGGCAGAACGCACGATCGCACTCGAATCTGGAATGCAGCGATCAGCGGTGCAGAAGCAGATCCCCGCGCTGCTGCATCGGGGTGTCGTGCAACTCATCGAGAAAGGCGGCCCGAGGCGCTCCGCGAGGTATCGAGTCGCGCCCGAGTTATGGACCTCTGTGTAGTCCATACGGGAACAGCAGTTATGGACCTCTCCGTATGCCATATCGGTTCGCGGTCAGAGGCCTACTGGGTAGTCCAGAAGAAAGAACTACTCACGTCGGCCGCGTGCGAGCCCGAGTGCGCGCCCTGCCGGGCGCTGGCCGCTCGCTGCGCTTTGGGAGTCCGATCGAGAGCGAGATTTCAACTAGCTCGGCGGCGCTTGCGTCGCCGTCCCCCCTCTGGGGGCGGAGGGGGGACCAGCCACGAGATCCCGCGAGCCGCTGGCTGCGGTCTCCGAGCTGGTCTCTGTTGTGCCGGCTCCCGCCGTCGCTAGCTGGGGACGAGGAGTTCCGAGCGGGTCGTGTTGGCCTGCTGGCTGGAAGTCGTGAAGTTGGGCGCCTGCTGCGGTGCGTGTCAGCGCGACCACCTGTGCACGCGCGCGGGCTCGCCGCCGGCGCCGCGCCCGTCTGTGTGTGGGAGCGGCCCGATCTGGGTTACTGCGTTCACGGGGTGTCCGTGGGTGCGAGGTGTTCGCGGTGTCCTCATGGCACCGCGTCAAAGAACGAGAGACGGAGCTGACAATGAACACGAACAACCTGCTCGCCGTGGATCACGCACGGGCGGCCGCGGTGGCTGTGGCGGTCGCGACGGGCGATGACGCGATGGCGCTGCTTGCGATCTCGGAGGCTGCGGAGGATGTCCGGGATGAGTCGCTGCACGCGCTGGTGATCGCGTGCGGGGTGAGTCTCGTGCAGATGCTGCACGCGACGATCGGGCTGGAGGCGGCGGAGCAGCTGCTGCGGAAGACGCTGCTGCAGCTGCGGACGGTCGCGGAGACTGAAGGGTGACCCGCCGCCGTTCCCCGTTCGCGAACCCGAGTGGCGCGGCGCGCTCACCGTTCGCGGGCGCGGGTCTGCAGCCACCGGAAGAGCTGCGGGATCAGTCAGGGCTCCTGTCGGCCGCGGCAGAGGTGGCATGGCTGCAACACGCCGAGTCGGCTGACGCTGGCACCATGTCGGCCGTCCGTGTTAATCTCCCGGCAAGTCGAATCGCTGGTGAAGACCGAGGAGCCTCCGGGCCAAGGTCGAGCACTCATCGGGAAGGCCCAGATGCAGGCGAAGGACCGGTCAACGCGACACCTCCGGGTGTGCGGAGGAACCTGTCCGTAGCTACGCACCGCCAGACGACCTGAACCCGTTCCCCGCGATCTGCGGCGGGACCACCTACACGGCGCCGGCGTCCTCCATGCGTGTCCTCTGAGTGACACGCCTCATCGCACACGAAAGGCTCACCATGAGCACGACGAAGACCTATTCCGAACTTCTCGACTCCGGCCGGAAGGCGCGCGACCTGGCGGAGCAGCTGCTGCTGACTAAGACCGATCCGACGCTGGAGCAGCTTGCCACCATCGAGGCCGGCCAGAAGGACGCCGCCGACGCGGTGGTGATGGCCCGCAAGATCAAGGAGTCCCGCGAGCTGAACGCCGCGATCGACGCGCTAGGCGGCCCCGGTAGCAAGGCCACCGGCGGTCTCGCCGGCCCCGGATTCAAGGCGAGTGCTCGCGCGTCGTGGGCCAAGGCTGTGGGCGATCGTCTGCAGACCGTCATGCGCACCGCGGACGGCGCGAAGGCGCTCGTGTCCGGCTCGGTTGATGTCCCGAGCGTCGCCGGGCAGCCCGTCGAGATCGCCGGTCGGCCTACTAGCGTCCTGGACCTGATCCAGAAGCCCGCGAGCCCCGCCACCGGGCAGGGCAATGCGTTCCAGTACCTCCGCCAGCAGACGCGCACGAACAATGCAGCAGCGGTGGCTGACGGTGCGACCAAGCCGACCAGCGTTTACACGTTCGGCGCCGTTGAGGACACGTTCGCCGTGTACGCGCACATGAGCGAGGTGCTCCCGTTGCGCTATCTCACCGACTTCGACGGCCTTACGGACATCCTCCGTGATCAGCTCGGCGCCGGGCTGCTGGAGGCGATCGAGGCTGACGTGATCGCCGGCACGGGCACGGGTGACAGCTTCACCGGCGTGCTGAACACCTCCGGCATTCAGTCGCAGGCGTTTGCGACCGATCTGCTCACGAGCATGTCAAACGCGAAGTTCAAGCTGATCAGCGCGTCGCAGGATCCCACGGCGTGGGTGCTCAACCCCACCGATGCTCAGAAGCTGGAGCTGCTGCGGGAGTCGGGTAGCACGGGCGCGTTCCTGTTCCGCAACGGGCTGAAGGACGCTGAGGCGTTCCTGGGTGCGCCCATCGTGCTCTCCACGCAGATGACGGTCGGCACCGGCCTGCTCGGCGACTGGCGCACCGTGGAGCTCCTCGTGCGCGAAGACGACCACGTGGACACGGACACCTCGGGTGTCCTGTTCGAGAAGAACCAGTTCCGGATGCGTGTCGAGGGTCGATACGGCCTGAAGGTCGGACGCCCGCTCTCGTTCGTCAAGACGGCACTCGCCGCCTGACCCATACTCCCGCGCGGGGAGTACTTTCAGTGTTGCCACCCTGCGCGGGGTCTCCAGGGGAGTCGGCCGGAGCCATACCGGTCGACTCCCCATCCTCATTCCCACCGGTGGAAGGGGGCGCCAATCTCTACTACCCACAGCCCCGGCAACTTCTCCGGCAGTGGTTTCCCCCACCTGTCCGAATCTCAGAGAAAGTGCGTCAGATGACCGCGGAGTCGAAGCAGGAGCGTGACCGCAGGTACGCACGGGAGTACCGGGCCAGACAGCGTGTGGTTCGGGCTGAACGGGCGCGTGCGGCGTCTGACGGTGTGCTGGGTCCGGTGCGTCAGTCGGTAGATGCGGCGGTGGAGGCGATGAAGTGGATTGCTCCGAGTGATGGGGCTGCGGTTGCGCAGGCTCGGGCGGTGGCGACCATCGTGGATTCAGCCATGGAGGCGGGTGAGCTGTCTTTAGCGATACGGGCGCATGGTCTGCTGTCGCGTCTGCTGGACGCTCTCGGTGGCACGCCGCGTGTGCGAATGCAGCTGGAACTTCGCTCCCGTCGTCTCGCGGTCGCTGAGTCAGATGACGCGCCGGCGAGAGCTGACAACGTGGTCAGGTTCCCGCGGCCGCCGAAGCGATCGTCGGAGTAGACGCTAACGGTAGACGACCGTCGCGAGGCTCCGATCTGACACGAACCTGACGGGCTCGGGCTCTCTCAGTAGCAGGCAGTCCCGTGTACCGGTTGGAATCGCATCGCGGCGCCGTCCGCGATCCACCGGGAGCTGTTCGGGTACGCCGCCAATAGAGCAGCGATTAGGGTCTGCCGGTCGGGGTGGTCGTAGTAGCCAATCCACCGTCCAATCGTCGGAGCCAGCTTCTCTGGCGGTCCGATCTGCTGGAGTTGCTCGATGACTGCCGCCGGATCGCGGGTGAACTGGTGGCGGGTGCACGTCGCCGCGACATGAATATCCAGCGAGGTAGTGGAGAGCATGGCCAGCATCCGATCTCCGGCCGAGAGTGTTCAGGGTAACTCGTGACCCCTGACATCGAGGTAGCTGCGGAATACGCTGTGGCGATGATCAACTGTCAGCCGCCCGCAGCGAATGATCTCTGGTGGGTGCAGTTGATCGCCCCCACGGTCGCGCTGGCCATCGCAGCGTGGAGCTTCATTGTGTCGCGACGGGATCGCTCGGCTGACACGAAGCTGAGCGCTAAGGCACTCGCCGACGAGCGGGAGTATCACGATCGAGAGCGTCGTCTTGAGCGCGCCAGAAACGAGAAGGCACAGGGAACGGCGCTTCTCGCGGCCGCACGGAAGAACGCTTCGCGGGTGGTGGTGACACACCGACTTCTAGGCACGGATCAGGACGGCTACACGGAGGGTGAGTTTGAGGTCGTGAATGCAACCTCCGACCCCATCCTGAACTTCTCCGTCGATTCTGTGCAGACGACCAGCTCTGGCGCTCCAGTAGAGTTCTGGCGGCGGCCGGACGGAAGCGACTGGGTGGCGAGGGTCATCATGCCAGGCGAGACGTTCGCCTTCGCCGGCTACTGGTCTGATGCGAGCACGGGAGCGCCACATCCACCAATCACTGTCAACCCATCGATAACGCTCTACGTGACCCCAGAGCTTCGCTGGTACGACGTTGACGGAAATTTCGTTTCCAAGGGCCCAAATCGTCTGGACCTGGACCCGAGTAACGCCTGGTACTACCCGCTGACTCAGACCGAAGAATCGGCGGACGAAGACGTTTGATCCCCCGACGAGCGCTGAAGTTTGAGCGATCACTCACCAGGCGGCGGCTTCGCCCATCCGACATTCACGAACGAGCACCTGACGATCGTGCAATTGACCAGACCAACGGATCCCAGATAGGACTTTTCTCTCTCGATCTGCCAGAGCATCTCGTCCGTTATCTCGTTGTCTTGGTAGTACCCGCCTTCGACCGTGATCAGAACTGCAGGGCCGATTAGCCGGCACGAATCGAAGGTGAATCCGCTCAGCTGGTGTTCGCCATTGAGGAGGTCAGAGATGCGCACGTCGCCGCCCGTGAATGTACGGGCGTACGTCACACTGTTCGGCGGCTGCTGGAGGTCCACTGAGAGAGCGGCCCGAGCCTTAACGGCGAGGTCAGCGGCTGCCGACGCGAGTTCGTGGATTGCGAACGCATCACTCCAGAAGTAGACGTTGCCAGTCTGGGGGTCGTAGTTCCGGAAGATGGACACCTTCTGCCAACGCTGGAGCATCGCCTCGGGCATAACGTTCATGTCGAGGATGGCTCGCGGCAACGTCGATTCCGTCCACCACCTATCGATTCGGTTATCGATGTGCTCGAAGTGATTCCGAAAAGTCACCTCGTGCAGAGGCGAATCATCCGCGACATCTAAAGTCTCGCGGAGTGGAGCTCGTTCATCGGCCAAGCGACCGCCCGGTCCCCAGAGGAGCTTCGCCACGTTCGCGCCGGCCGAAATCATGGGCTCAAGCGATGACCACAGTGCAGCAACTTGCTTGCGGTCAAAGGCTATGCCCGCGTTCGCGTAGTGCAAGGCAATGTAGTCACACTGCGTCAGGACTTCTTCCTGGAAGCGCTCTAAGAGTTCGGGATCCACGAGTGGATAGTAAAGGTCGTGGATGCGCAGCGGGGGAAGGCAGCGTGCTGCGCCTCACTCAGGGTCTGTCGCGATAAGCCGACGCATCCGATACTTATGCGCCGGGTCTGCCGCCAGCCGGTCTCGCCACCACGCGAGCAGCACATCCTCCCGAACCACGCGCTGACCCCCACTCAACTTCGTCGCCATGCCATCTCGACGCCATCGCTTCACCGTGATCTCACTCCGGCCGACCCGTGCAGCTGCGGCGCGGTAGCTCAGCCAGCGCGGGTCCTGGAACGGCATAGCTTAGGACGGGATCGAGCCGATGACGACGATCTCGCAGCTCCGGCAGACGTACCCTTGGCCGCCGGCGTTATGTAGCACCGTCCCGCACTCGGGACACTTCGGCTGAACGGCGTCATCAAGCGGGTCCATGTCCGGATCGTACGCAGTGCATGCCATCAGCGCCACACCGGGCGGCGGTAGCGATCGCGTCACGAGAACTGCACCCGTAGTGTCGGGCCATGATCATCCTGCACGGGTCCAACAGCCCCACGCCGATGCCGACGATCGACGTGGTGGTGACTAACTGGCCGCAAGACTGGTCATCGTTCGTGGGCTCCCTCATTGCCTCGGGAGTTGCCCTCCTCATTGCGGTCGGGGGCGTCTTTTTGGACCGCAGAGCACGGAGGAAGGAGCGCACGCTGACTGCAGCGCAGGAAGCTAGGGGAATCACGGTCTCGCGGGTGCCTGCGCCCGACGATCAGGCCACATCCCAGATGTCCTTCACTGTCAGGAATGCGACGCGTCAGCCAATAACCGACATCGCCTTCCTGCCTAATCCGGTCTATCTGAGCAATCAGTACTGGAGCTGGACTGCTGCCTCAGCCCTGAAGATCGAATACCTGGAGCCAGGAGGCGCCCGCACAGTAGACGGCAACTGGAACGGGGCCATGGATGACGATTGGTTTGGCATGCTTCCGAGTCCGGACCTCTACTGGACGGACTCCCTCGGCAACCAGGTCATCCGGATGGGCGACAAGCCCCCGGTTGTTTACACACGGTCGGACGCGCAGCAGGTGATCGCAAAGCGCGCGCGAGAACTCCGGCGGGACTTCCTCGAACGGGCATGGAATCACGCGAACCCAGATAAGGGTGGGCAGATGCCTCCGGACTATGAGGGGTGACGACGCCGTGACAACGCCGTGACAACAGATGATCCTGTTTCAAGTCATCCGGAGGAGCCCTCGTAACCGAGAATGGCCCAGAAATACGCGAACAACAACCAGATCCGCTCCCTCGCTGAGGCACCGCGAGGGTTCAAATCCCTCCGTCTCCGCCACATAATTCCCAGATCAGCGCTAAATTCTCGAGGACGCTAGCCCACAATTTGCCCACATCTGGTTTGCGGGCCCGTGGTGCAAATGCTCGTGGCGTTGCTGCGTAGTCATGTCGGTCGATCTGTCGGTTCCTCAGCTCGCACATTTGCATCGCTCAGTCTTCGCTCCCGAATCGACACCCCTGCCGGCGAGTCCACCCAACGCGTCGAGGAGGGTAGACCGCGACGGTCGCGAACGACTCGCTGCAAGCAGGCCGGGCGATCGGCCGGTGGCGCGACGCTGTCCTCATCGGACGTCGCAGCCCCGTCGTCCCTCCGGAGTTCGGCTCAGGGCCGTGCCTTACCCCCAGGCATCGCGGCTCGTCCAGCCGCTTAGAGAACTCGGCAACGTGCTCGCACTGAAACGAATTGCCACGTTGCAGCGAACTTGAATTTCACGCCATCTGTCCTGCCGGGGAGGCTCTCACGAGTTCTCGGCTGTGGCGATGAGGCGCATGAACGTCTCGAGCAGGGGCAGCGTCTCGCGTGTGGGGTCGAGGAGGGCCTGGATGCGAAGACCGTCCACCATGGCCATCACCATGGTGACCTTCTCATCAGCCGTCAGTTCTTCACTGTCGTGAGCGGTTCCCAGCCGTCCGCTGGACAGATGAGCGCGCAGGCGCTCACGGCGCGCGATGAAGAAGTCGTGGGCGGGGTGCTCGGGGTTGGTGGCCGCCACGGCGATGGCCAGCCAATTGCGTTGCTGGTCCGGATGAGCGAACTCTTCGCGGAGCACTGAGCTGAGCACCTGCTCGGCGGGGACCTTCGACCCCATGATGCGCCGAGCGAGGTCTTCGTCGTCCTCATCCCGACGAGCGAGGGCGGCGAGGAGGAGTTCGTCCTTGCTGGCGAAGTGGCGGAGCAGGGCCGCATGGGTGACGTTCGCGCGCGAGGCGATGTCCCGCAGCGACGCGCGTTCGTAGCCGTGCTCGGCGATGCTCGCCGAGGCGGCGTGGACGATCTCCGCGCGTCGCGCGGGGGTCGACGCGGACTGCCCCCGCGTGCGGCGCGGGTCCGTTCGGGTGTCTTCAGCACTCACCGATGCGGCCACGCATGGTTCCCTTCTGTCTTCTGATCCTCGCCCGACCTTAACGCGTTTTCACCGGTCGCTTGCCAAGTGTAACCACTTTGGTTACAGTAGCGATCCAGTAACCATGGTGGTTACATTTGCCCGAGAAGTGACACCGATGATGCGCACTCCCTTCGACCTCACGATCGACCACGGCGGCGATCAGTTCGCCGTCAGCGGCGACCGCCCGCGGTTGTCGTGGAAGCCTTCCTCCGATGCGCGCGCTGACGCGGTGTATGAGCTCGAGGCCGACGTGGACGGCACCCCTCTGCCCGGCCCGATGCGTGTGAACGGTCATCGATTCGTCGCATGGCCCTGGGCGCCGCTGCGCAGCGGTCAGCGCATCGCATGGCGCGTGCGGATGGCATCATCGACGCTGGACGCGGACTGGTCTGACCCGGCGCACTTCGAGGTGGGTCTGCTCGACGCGGACTGGACAGCCTCATGGATCTCGCCCATCGACTCCGACGACCCCGGTTACGGCCGTCGTCCGGCCACTCTGCTCGCCACGGACTTCACCGTC